>JAATEV010000088.1 GCA_015655585.1 Terriglobales bacterium
CTTACGATCGAAGGGTTGAGGCTGATGAAGGCGTGGACTGTCTGATCGGACCTGAAGGGCCAGATTCAAAAGAAGATATTTACTGATTTTTCTATATGCCGACACAGACGCTCTTTGCCCAATTTCTGAATCAGCACTTCGACGGGTTTGCCAACTCGCTGCTGAACGCGCTGCACGTAAAGCCAGCCTTTCCGCAGGCGCCGATTACGGACTCGTTTGCAATGGAATTCCTGGTGTTCGTGGTGTTGATCGCCTACTTCGTGATCGTGCGGGCGAGCCTGAGCGTCGAGAAGCCGAACGCGGCGCAGCATCTGGCTGAGATGACTCATGAGTTCGTGTCGGAGCAGAGCGAATCCATCATCGGGCATGGCTACGAGCGGTTTGCGAGCTATCTGACGGCGCTGGTGCTCTTTATCCTGCTGGCCAACCTGATGGGCCTGGTTCCAGGACTGAAGTCGCCGACGGCGGACCCCACAGTTCCGCTGGGGTTTGCGCTGGTCACGTTCATCTACTACCACTACCACGGCCTGCGGTCGAACGGCGTAGGCTACATCAAGCAGTTCCTTGGGCCGGTGTGGTGGCTGTATCCGCTGATGCTTCCGATCGAGTTGATCTCTCACCTGGCGCGTGTGCTTTCGCTCACGGTTCGACTCTACGCGAACATGTTTGCCGGTGACCTTGTGACGCTGGCGTTCTTCTCGCTGATTCCGCTGGGAATTCCGCTGATCTTTCTGGGACTGCATCTTGGCGTGGCCGTGGTGCAGGCGTATGTGTTCTTCCTGTTGGCTTCGATCTATCTCTCGCTGGCAGTGGCGCACGACCACTAATATTTCGCACTGGCCGGGACTGAGTTCCCGGCCAGAAGTTTTGCTGCGGAGGGCCTCCTCTTCGCGGTACGCAACAACGCCGCACAGCGTGAGGGTGCCAGCACGGTGAGCATCAACCACCCACTGGCGGCGATCTGATGGAGGCAGGAGCAACACAATGAAGAAGCTGCAATATCTGTTTATGTCGTTGGCCGCGCTGCTGCTTGCAACGCCGGCTTTTGCGCAGGGTGGCGATGCGAACATGGCCAACCAGTGGGTTCCGCTGGCTGCCGGTCTGGGCATGGCCCTGGCTGCCGGTCTCTGCGGTCTCGGTCAGGGTAAGGCGACCGCTTCGGCTACCGAAGCTTTGGCGCGTAACCCCGGCGCACGTCCCGGAATCTTCATCTTCCTGATTCTCGGTCTCGCCTTTATCGAGTCGCTGGCGCTGTTCACGTTCGTTATCATCTTCCTCAAGGTCAAGCCTCTGTAAGGCCAACGCTTTCGAGTTCAATGTACAGAAGAGCCTCCGCATTGCGGAGGCTCTCCTGCGTTTGGAGCGTTGCAGAGAGCAGCCACAATGGGGAACGAGGGGATGTTGGAAGCTCTCAAGGTGGAGCGTTTGTTTTGAAAGGGCACGGCTTTAGCCGTGCCGCCAAAGCACCTGTAATCTCTCTTTTTTATTTCTTCGTTCGCCGCAGGCAAACGAAGAAACAAAAGAGGCAAGGGAAAGGGAATCATCTTCGGCGGGGCTGAAGCCCCGCCCTTTCAAAGTTCAATAACAAAGCCTCAGCATTTCGCTGAGGCTTTGAGGTGGTGAAAAGAAACGGGCAATGCTCTGTCTTTGCTAGAAGCGGAGCGGCAGCTTGCAGTTGTCCGGCGTTTCGGCGCACTGCTGGCGGCCCTGTTCGATCAGCGTGGAGTGGCTGGCGTACTCGGCGAACTGGACGGCTCCGCCCGGCAGGATGCCGAGGAAGAACGTGGCTGCCGTGGCCAGCGAGAGGCCGATGGCGGCTGGGACGCTCAGGCGGTTGCGCGGCTCCAGCTTGGCGGCGTCGCTGCCTGCCTTGGTGTAGACCGCGGTGAGCAGTCGCAGATAGTAGAAGCAGGCGATGCCGCTGTTGAGCAGGCCGATGACCGCGAGCCAGACGTTGTTGCCGTGGATGGCAGCCGTGAAAACATAGAACTTGCCGAAGAAGCCGCCGGTGAAGGGAATCCCGATCAGCGAGAGCAGGAAGAAGGCGAGCAGCGCGGCCAGCCACGGGCGCTTGCTGCCGAGGCCGGTGAAGTCGTCGATGGTGCGGGCGCGCTCTTCGTAGCCCGCGACCTGCGTGATCACCGCGAACGCGCCCACGTTCATGGCCGCATAGGTGGCGGTGTAGAAGCAGGCGGCAGCGATGCCGTCGTAGGGCAGGGCAGTGAAGGCGACCAGAAGGTATCCGGCGTGCGCGATGGAGGAGTAGGCCAGCATCCTCTTGACGTCACGCTGGAGCAGGGCACCGAGGTTGCCTACGGTCATCGAGAGCGCGGCGAGAATCCACATCAGCGCCGACCAGCGATGCTGCATGTGGGGGAAGCCGGTGAAGGTGACGCGCAGCAGAACCGCGAAGGCCGCAGCCTTGGGCGCGGTGGACATCAGCCCCACCACAGGAGCGGGTGCGCCCTGGTAGACGTCCGGCGTCCACACGTGGAAGGGAGCGGCCGAGACCTTGAAGCCGAGGCCGATCAGGATCATAGCCAGCGCGAGGAAGGCCAGTTTCGGCGTGGCGGTGGTCTCGAGCCCGTGGGCGATGGAGTAGAGGTTCGTTGAACCGGTTGCGCCGAAGGCGAGCGCGACGCCGTACAGGAAGAACGCCGTGGCGAAGGAGCCGAGCAGGAAGTACTTCACGGCGGACTCGGAGCCGGTGGCCTGTCCCTTGCGGAAGCCGCACATGATATAGGTCGAGATCGACGAGATTTCAAGCCCGATGAAGACCATCAGGAGCTCGACAGAGCTGGACATCAGCATCATGCCGGTGGCGCCGAAGCAGATCAGGGCGAAGTATTCGCCCGCGTGCGAGGCGTTGCCGTGGAAGTAGTCGAGCGAGCCGAGCAGCGTGACCAGCACGACGGCGCCGATGACGAAGTGGAAGAGGATCGAGAACGCATCGACCTGGATGGTGTTCGAGAAGGCATGAACCGTGCCGAGCGGAATCTGGTACCAGGCGGCGCCGAGCGAGGCAATGGTGCCCGCGATGGCGATCCAGCCCAGCGACTTGCGATTGTTCCCGGGCCGGAGGCAGGGTTCGGCGAGCATGATGATAACGCCGGTGATGGTAAGGATGATCTCAGGAAGAAGCGCGAGAATATTCGATGACATTTAGTTCGTGCCTCCCTGCGCGATGGCGGGAACGGTCTCAGAGGGTTTGGGCTGATTGTGGGATTCGAGGTTCACCGTTGCCGCGCCGGAGTGGTTGACGATGGCCTCGATCTGCGTGCCGGCGCGGTCGATGGCGCGCATCCATATCGGCGACGCGACGCCCATGGCCAGCATCAGCAGAGCCATCGGCCAGAGCGCGATATGTTCGCGCACATCGAGGTCCGAGGCGGTAACGTCGGCGGTGTTGAAGTTGAGCTCGCCGTAGAAGATGCGCTGCACCATCCAGAGCATGTAAGAAGCCGTCAGGATGACGCTGCTCGTGGCAAGCGCTGTCCAGAGAACATGGTGCGAGACGGTGGACTGCATCACTCCCGAGAAGACCAGGAACTCGCCGACGAAGCCGTTGAGCATCGGTAGACCGATCACAGAGAGGGTAGTGATGACGAAGAAGGTGACCATCCACGGGAAGCGCGCCGCGAGTCCGCCGAAGTCGCGGATGTCGTAGGTCTGGTAACGCTCGTAGAGCAGGCCGAGCAGCATGAAGAATGCGCCGCCGCCGATGCCCTCGTTGATCGTCGCGTAGATGCCGCCGTCGAGACCGGCCACCGTGAAGGCGAAGATGCCGAGAACCACCACGCTGACGTGGCCGAGTGTTCCATAGGCCGCAAGCTTCTTGAGGTCTTTCTGGACCAGCGCAAGCAGTGCGCCGTAGACGATGCCGATGGCCGCAAGCGCGATCAGCAGCGGAGAGATCTGCCGCGACTGTGTGGGGAAGATCCCGAAGGAGAAGCGCAGGATGGAGTAGAGTCCGAGCTTGCCCGCAAGCACCATGACGGCGGCGGTGGGAGCCTCGGAGATGGCGTCCGTAAGCCAGCCATGCAGCGGGAAGACCGGAACCTTGACCGCGAAGGCGACAAGGAAGGCCAGCGACGCGAGCCAGAGAGCGCAGGTGTTGTTCGAGATGCTGTGGCTGGCGGCGAGCTGCGCGAGGTCCGGAAGCTGGAAGGTGCCGGTGTGGGTGTAGACCCAGAGCATTCCGACCAGCAGCAGCGCCGAGGGGATGAAGGTGTAGAGGAAGTATTTGATTGCGGCGCGGCGGCGGTTCGATGTGCGGCCGAAGGTAGCGATCAGCAGCGTCATGGGGACCAGCGAGAGCTCCCAGAACGCGTAGTAGAGGAAGAGGTCGAGCGAGACGAAGATGCCGAGCATCGCGACCTGCTGGAGCAGGAAGAGGATGTAGAAGAGCTTCTTGCGCTCGGAGATCGCGTTCCACGAGATCAGCACGCCCAGCGGCGCGAGGAAGCCCGCAAGGACGATGAGCCACATCGACAGGCCATCGACGCCCATGTGGTAGCGGATGGCGGGCGAGGCGACCCACTCGCGGTTCTGCTCGAACTGGAAGGTGCCGGGCAGCGCGGAGTAGTTGAAGTGGAAGGGAAGATGCAGCGTGGCGACGAAGGTCACGACCGTGATCGTGAGCGCCGCCCAGGGCATGATCTTGCCGCGGTCCGGCAGAAGAGCCAGCAGCACCGCGCCCGCGAGTGGGATGAAGGTGATGATGGTCAGGATGGTGTGATCTATGTTCATCGCGAGTTCATCGTTTCTTTTGGTGAAGCCGTTGCTGCTGAAAAAATAAACATAAGTGACATCAGATTGAATGACCGAAGAGGACGACGATAGCGACTGCGGCCGCTCCCAGCGCCAGCCAGCCGGCATAGGAGCGGATGTTTCCGGACTGTACCTTGCGAACGAGCGAACTGAGGCCGCGTGTTGCGCCTCCGGTGGCTGCGCCGAAGCCGCCGACGATTACGGTATCGACCAGGCCGCCGAGGACGATGCGCGTGCCGATTTGCAGAGGCCGCACGATGACCTCGTTGTAGATCTCATCGATGTAGAACTTGTTCTCGACGATCCGGTAGAGCGTGGGCATACGCTCGGCGTAGGAACCCGCGGTGCCGGGCTTCTTGTAATAGAGGACGTAGGCGATAAAGAGGCCGATCAGCGCAACCAGAACCGAGATTGCTGCGAGGCCAAGTTCTAGGCCGGGGCCGGTTGTTGTTGCTGCTTCGGAGGTCGAAGCGAAGACCGGCTCAAGGAAGTGCTCGATCTCGTTATGTCCGCCGAGAGCGGCAGGGACGCCGACCCATCCACCGATGATCGAAAGCAGCGCAAGCACGGCGAGCGGCAGGGTCATGATCGCCGGTGACTCGTGGACGCCGTGACCGTGTGCATCATGGCCTGCGTGATGATCGGAAGTGTGCTCTTCAAAGCGCTCGGCTCCGAAGAACGTCTTGAACCACAGCCGGAACATGTAAAACGAGGTCATACCAGCCGTAACGAGTCCAACCAGCCATAGCAGTTTGCCGATGGGGTTGGGCGAGGTGAAGGTCCGGTAGAGGATCTCGTCCTTCGAGAAGAAGCCCGCGAGAGGGGGAATTCCTGCGATGGCGATGACGCCCATCGTCATGGTCCAGAAGGTGATGGGGATGCGCTTGCGGAGACCGCCCATCTTGCGCATGTCCTGCTCGCCGGAGAGCGCGTGGATCACCGAGCCCGCTGCGAGGAAGAGCAGCGCCTTGAAGAACGCGTGCGTGAGGAGATGGAAGATTCCGGCGGTATAAGCGCCGACTCCGCAAGCCAGGAACATGTAGCCGAGCTGCGAGACGGTGGAGTACGCGAGCACGCGCTTGATATCGTGCTGCACCATGCCGATGCACGCGGCGAAGATCGCGGTCGCGGCTCCGATGATGGCGACGACGCCGAGAGCGTAGGGGCTGCGGTCGAAGAGCGTGTGGCAGCGGGCGACCATGTAGATGCCAGCCGTGACCATGGTCGCCGCGTGGATCAGTGCGGAGACAGGCGTA
>JAATEV010000032.1 GCA_015655585.1 Terriglobales bacterium
CGGATGACGCAGCCGATTTTGATTGGGGAGGGGATGGAGGTTCCGGCTGTGGCTGCTGCTACAGCGAATCGAGTGGTGGGGGACGAGGCGAAGGTGTTGGCGGTGGATTGGGATTTGCCGCAGCCGCTGGAGGGGTTGGCGGTGGATGTAGAGATTACGGATTTTCCGGGTGTGGGGCGGCCGGCGAAGGGGCGCGTGATCGAGGTGCTGGGCGATCCGGATGGGTTTGGGGTGGATGTGGAGATTATTATCCGCAAGCATCATTTGCCGCATGTGTTCCCGGCGAATGTTCTAGCGGAGGCGGAGGCCAGCGCCGGAGGAACCCATGTCCCAGAAGCGGGACATGGGGCACCCGCACCCGCACCCGGATTATTGTCCCAATTATTGCCTGGACTGGAGAAGCGCAGGCGGGATTTTCGTGGGCTGCCGATTGTGACGATTGACGGCGAGACGGCGCGGGACTTTGACGATGCCGTGCTGGTGCGGGCGATGGAGAACGGCAATTGGGAGTTACAGGTCCATATTGCGGATGTGAGCCACTATGTGAGGCCGGGAACGGCTCTAGATCTGGAGGCGAGACTGCGGGGAACCTCGGTTTATTTTCCGGATCGGGCGATTCCAATGCTGCCGCCGCAGCTTTCGAGCGGGATGTGCAGTCTGAGGCCGGATGAGGACCGGCTGGTGTTGAGCTGCGTGATGGAGATTGACGGGCGCGGCGAGGTGCTGGGGTACGAGGTGTGCGAGGGGATCATCCGCAGTGCGAAGAGGATGACTTACACGCAGGTGCAGGGGATTCTGGATGGTAATGCGGAGACGCGGGCTGAGTTCGCGGAGCTGGTGCCGGAGTTCGAGCGGATGCATGAGCTGGCTCTGAAGCTGAACGCGAAGAGGCACAGGAGAGGCTCGATTGATTTTGACCTGCCGGAGCCGGTGATCCAGTTTGACCCAGAGGGCAACATGGAGGCGATTGTGCGGTCGGAGCGCGGGTGGTCGCACAGGCTGATCGAGGAGTTCATGCTCTCCGCAAATGAGTGCGTGGCTACCTGGATTGAGCGGCAGGATGTGGCGAGCATCTATCGCATACACGAGATGCCGGACCCGAAGCGGATTGTGGACTTTGAGGAGACGGCTGGGCAGTTTGGGTATTCGCTGGGATTCAGCAGTTTGCCGGTGAAGCGGATTCAGACGAAGGGCGACAGGCGCGATGCGAGGGGGACGAATCGTCAGGCGAAGACACATGAGGTTGCGGAGTCGATTCCGGTGACTCCGCAGATGTATCAGCGGCTGACGGCGAAGATTGCGGGGAAGCCGGAGGAGAGGATTCTGGCGTTCCTGATGCTGCGGTCGCTGAAGCAGGCGAGGTATAGCGAGAAGAATGTGGGGCACTTTGCGCTGGCCAGTCCTAGCTATACGCACTTTACTTCGCCGATCCGGCGGTATCCGGATTTGATTGTGCATCGGCTGCTGCGGGAGCTGATCCAAGGCGGCGCGGATACGGCGGGCGGGGCGATTCTGTCGAGCGATCCGCAGCCCTGGCAGGAGACGGCTCCGGCTAAGGGACGCGGGGAGAGACCGGCTCTTGAGGGGCCAATTCCGAAGGACGAGCTGGAGGCGATTGCTACGGAGACGAGCCAGACGGAGCGGCGGGCCGACGACGCGGAGAGGGAGCTGATCGAGTGGAAGAAGATCAAGTTCATGCAGGACCGCGTGGGCGAGGACTTCAAGGGGATTATTCTTTCGTGCACGAAGTATGGGTTCTTTGTGGAGCTGGATGATCTGTTTATTGAAGGGCTGGTGCCGTTGAGCTCGCTGGCGGATGACCGCTACATGTTCCGCGATACGGACAGGCAGATTGTGGGGACGCGGAATGGGCGGGTGTTCCGGATGGGGCAGCGAGTGCATGTGCTGCTGGACCGGATCGACCGTCAGCAGAGGCGATTGCAGTTTGCGCTGCTGGAGAGCGAGGACGATGCAGAGGTTGTGCCGCGGTCGCTGGGGCGGGGCGGGCCGAAGAAGGCAGTGAGAGCGGAGACTCATTTGAGCCCGAATCGCTCTGGGAAGAAGGGGAAGACGAAGACCAAGGCGAGGGAGAGAAATAAGAAAGCCAAGGGGAAGCGGCGTTAGTGCGGTGTCGCGAGAAGGGCTGGCGTCGTAGAATAAAAGCTTCGAGGAGAGTTTAGAGAATGGCACATATGGTTTTCGATACGAGATTCAAGGCTGAAATGGAAGGGCTGGATGAGCCTCCGTTCGATTCGGACTTTGGACAGAAGATTTTTAAGAACGTCTCGAAGAAGTCCTGGGCCGAGTGGGTGGAACGGCAGAAGATGCTGCTGAATGAGTATCGCCTGCAACCGTGGACGCGCGAGGCGCAGGAGTTTCTGGTAGAGCAGATGAACGAGTTCTTCTTTGGCAGCGGAGGCGAGCTGCCGAAGGAGTTTGTGGCTCCTGCGAAATAGGCGGTTGCCGCGCTCGCGGAGGCGCCGTCTGCAAGATGCGGACGATGTGGCGACCCAGAGCCCCCGGGATGGCTCCGGGTCGTGTACACTTGAAAGTGAAGGATTACCCCGCCGTCACCCGCCCGGATGACGTGCTAACCATAGTCGGGACGTGGCTCAGCCTGGTAGAGCGCACCCTTGGGGTGGGTGAGGTCGCTAGTTCGAATCTAGTCGTCCCGACCATTTACTTTTGTTTCTGTATTTTTAGAAGCTTACAGTAAAACCTATTTTCTATTTAGAACTCCATACAAGCGACTTAGTCCATCACGGTAGCTTGAGAAACTGTGCCAGGCGATCGGCCGCGCCGCCGAGTGCCCGCGCGAGACTAAGCTTGCTCACATTGTGGGCGAGAACGCTGTTGATGTAGTCGAGTTCAGCACTGGCAACGGACTCCTGCGCCTGGACGACCTCGACATTGTCCGAGACTCCAGCCTGAAACTTTTGGCGGGTCAATTCTAGCGTCTCCCGGGTGACCCTCAGATTTTCGGTCGTGACGCTGAGTTGATTCGTGGCCGTCTGCAGGTCGAGATAGGCATTACGCACATCACTTTCGATCCTGGCGTGCAGGTCATCGAGTTCAGCTTTACGTTGCAAAAAAGCGGCCTGCGCCTGTTCCATGTCGCCCTGAGCCCTGCCACCCCGCCAGATTGGAACCGTAAGGGTTGCTGTGGCTGAAAAACTTCCATGCGATTGGTTGGGATTCGTTCCGTTGACGCCATAGTCTCCATTCACTGCGAGCGAGGGCAACAGTTCAGAGCGGGCAGCGGAGCGTGTCAGTTCGGAGGCTCGCACTTGAGCCTCGGAGGCTTTCAGGTCTTGACGATTCGTGTAGGCCTGCTTCAGTGCGTCGTCCACCCCAATCGCAGGAGCAGGAGAGTAAGGAATCTCGTCGGAGATCTCGTATTGATCGTTGGGCGGCAACCCCGTCATCCGAGCGAGATTAATCTTCTGCTTGGCGAGGTCATTGAGCAACGTCTCCAGCCTCTCCTGATCGGTCAGCATCTGCACGCGACTCCGGTTGACGTCTGTTTGCGCGACGAGTCCGACGCCACGCTGTTGCGATGCTTGTTGATAGAGGGCTGTCGCCGTCGCCAACTGTGCCCTGGCAGAGGCTACTCGCGCTTTGGCGGCAACAGTCTGAAGGTAAGAGCCACCTACGGCGAGCACAACCAGATCGCGAGCATCTTTCATCGTGTAGCTGTTCGAGCGAGCGAGTTCCTGCGCGGAACGGTAGTTCTTCCATGCCGTCAGGTCGCCAAGGGTCTGCGTCAGATGGGCGCGAAGATCAAAGTAGTTATAGGGCCCGGCGATGCTGGGAATCGACAGACCCGGGATGGATGAGTTCAGGCGGATACCGGCGACACGAAGGTTGGTCTGCTGCACGGTTTCACTGGCGGTTGCGCTCAGGTTGGGAAGGAGCGCACTGCGCGCCACCTTGGCCTGGCCTTGCGCCTGCCGCATTGCCTGGGTCACTCCTTCCACGCCCAGGTTGTAGTCCAGTCCGCGTTGAATCGCTTCCGTGAACGAGAGCGTTCCGGAAAAGGGCGTCTTGGCGATTCCACTGATACTCCCTGAGTAAGATCCAGTCACCTGGACGGTAGTGTTGATGGTGTTTACGCTTGTGGTCGTTCCGGGTGTAGGCGATTGGGTAGCAACAGCCGATCCAGTCTGCGATCCAGGGCCGTACAGTGAAAGTTGATTGGCCAGCGTCCCCTGAGAGGCCGATGGCGCCGATGGCAACTGGGCCCAGATGGAGATGCTGAAGATGACCGGCAGGACGAATGCTGCGCCAAGTTTTACGAATTTATTCATGACTCTCCATACTCCTTAGCCAAGTTGCTTCCGGAATCGCCAGACACTCAGGGACACCAGGATGACGGTAAAGACCAGTAATGCCAGAAAATTTGGCCACAGCGTTTCTATACCGCTTCCTTTCAACATGCTGGCTCGGCAGATAACGCCAAAGTGATAGATCGGGTTGAACTTTGCCAGCGGCTGCATCCAGTGAGGCATGGCCTCCATGGGGGTCAACGCACCGGAGAGACTCGACATCGGCGGATTGACGAAGAAACTGGTGAGCTGTGCCTGCTCGGCCGACTGTGTGAACGTGGCGATGAATGTTCCGATGCCGATGCCCGAAAGCAGGCAAAGCGCCGCACCGGCAAAGACCAGCATGAAGCTGCCATGAAACGGCACATGAAAGACGACGCGCATGATTCCGATGGCAAACAGAGCCATCATGCATAACAGGAGGAAGAGCGGGACGATCTTTGCAAGAACGATCTCCGAGGTATCCGCAGGCGACATGAGCAGTTGCTCGAGGGTTCCGGCCTCGCGCTCTTTGACCATGGTTGCAGAGGCAACAAGTGAACCGTTCAAGATGCAGAGCAGACCAAGCACGCCGGTGACGCTGAACCAGGACGCGACGAGGCCGGGATTGTAGAGGAACGAAGGTTGCAGATCGACACGGCCTCGACGACCGACATCCGGCACGGCGATTTGCGAGAACTCGGCGTGTAATCCTGAGCTTTGGAGGTTTGCTGAATACGAGGCGATCACGCTCTGAGCGTAGGTCCTTGCAATCGTCGCCGTGTTTGCGTCCATCGCGTTGAGCAGAAACTGCACGTTCGCCTGCCTGCCGCGTTGCAGGTTTCTCGCATAGTCGTAGGGCACGATCAATCCGGCTTGCGCCTTTCCGTGAGTGATGGCGTCAGTCAGAGCATCGGGAGAGAGGTAGTAGCTTGTGAGACGAAAGCTCTCGCTTTCGCTGAGCCTCGCAATCAGTTCGCGACTCTCCGGAGTCCGGCTTTCGTCAATGACGCCAAGGCGGAGATTTTGCACCTTCGAATTCAGAACGAAGCCGAAGAGCATCAACTGCAAGACGGGCGGAAGGATCAGCGACATCGCAATCCGCCGGTCGCGACGTATCTGCGCAAACTCTTTTTGGATCAGAGCCAGAAAGCGATGATTGAATAGACGTTTCATGTTGCTCCCCCTATGCCTTCACTTGCATACGGCGCATCGTTCGCCACGCAAGCGTGTAGAACACAAGACCGGTAAAGCCGATGATGAGAACTTCCAGCCAAGTGGAGGGCCAACCGCCGCCCTGAAGAAATGCGTCTCGGACCACATAGATGTAGTGTTTTCCCCAGACAAGATTCGAGATCCAGCGAATCTGGATCGGAATATTGTCGATCGGGAAGATCAGTCCGGAGAGCAGGAAGACCAGAAGAAAGCCGCCAAGAGCAACCATCTGCATGGCGGCGACCCTGCTGGGAATCGCAGCCCCCACCATGATGCCGAAGGCAGCAACGCAGAAGGAGTACAGCACGGTGGCGACGAAGAACGAACTTGGATCACCGACAAAGCTCAAGCCGAAATAGAAGTGCAGAAGGACTAGCAGGGGGACACACTCCGCCAGTCCGACAAGGGTGAACGCGAGGATCTTTCCAAGCAGGAACTCATGGGCCGAGATACTCGAAACGTACACCTGCAGAATGGTCTTCTTCTCTCCTTCTTTAGCCATCGCCAGTGAGGCCAGAAGAGGAGCGAACATGGACATTGCAAGAACGAAGACACCGGGACCGGAGTACTTCTTGCTGGAGAGACCGGGGTTGTACCAGAGTCGAATCTGGGCCTGAACCGGCTGAGGGCTGGTGGCTCCACTATGGATCGCGTTATACGCATTGACAATCGCCGTGGCGTAGCCTGCCACGAGGCTGGCGGTGTTTGAGTCCGAGCCGTCCACAAGGAATTGAACGGGAGAACTCTGTTTGCGCAGCACGTCTCGGCCAAAGTGCTCTGGAATAATCAGAGCGGCTCGCGCCTTATTCGTCATGAAGGCGTCCTGGGGCTGCCGGTCGGTAGGCCACGAAGTTACATAAAGCGATGTGGACGCACGAAAGACGTCTACAAGCTCCCGTGATATGGAGGAGTCGTCAAAGTCCTGCACGATGATTGGCAGGTGACTTACGGTCAATGCGATTGACGATCCGAGCAGCAGCAGAATACATACCGGCAACACCAGCACGAGCGCCAGGGCGAGCCGGTCACGCAGGATCTGGATCAGCTCTTTGCGGGTTTGTGCAAGAATGCGGCGCATAGAAGTACCCTTCAATCTTCCGAGGCGACTTTGCCTTGTTGTCGTGCTTTTTCGACGACGCCAATAAAGACGTCTTCGAGCGAAAAGCGCTCTTCGCGGGCTCCCAATACCTGAATGCCGTGCTTCGCGAGTTGCGTGGTCGTGCTTTGGATACCGGCCTGAGCGGACTCGTCCGTAACAACATGCAGGCGATCACCAAACAGCGATACGCGCCAACGTTCCAGAGTCTGTTTCAAAAGATCGGCGGCGCCTTGCGGCTGGTCCACAACGAACTCGATCAGGTGGCCCTCCTGTCGGTTCTTGATCTCGCTTGGAGTTCCCTCTGTGACAAGTTCCCCCGCAACCATGAAGCCGAGCCGGTTGCATTGCTCTGCCTCCTCAAGATAGTGCGTCGTGACCAGAATTGCCGTGCCGAGGTCCGCCAGCCGGTTGATGATGTTCCAGAAGGCGCGACGGGCGAGGGGATCGACGCCCGAGGTGGGCTCGTCGAGGAACAGGATACTTGGCTCGTGCATGATGGCGGCGCCGAGCGCGACACGCTGCTTCCACCCTCCCGGCAGACTGCCGGTCAACTGCTTCTCCTTGCCCTCAAGGCCGGAGAAGGAAAGCGCCCAGTTGCGCTTCCTTTCACGCTCGCTTTCGGGGACTCCGTATACACCGGCGAAGAAATTGAGGTTCTCCTCGATGCTCAGGTCGTCGTAGAGAGAGAACTTCTGCGACATGTACCCAATGTGCTGCCGCACGCTCTGAGAGCGCAGACTCCCGGTTTCACCCGCAAGCTGTATCTCTCCCGTGGTGGGCGCCAGAAGTCCGCATAGCATCTTGATGGTGGTAGTTTTTCCTGCTCCGTTTGCTCCAAGCAAGCCGTATACCTCGCCATAACGAATCTGGATATTGACATGCTTGACCGCCTCGAATGCGCCAAACCGCTTCGTGAGTTGTGTAGCCCCGATGGCGATCTGACCACGAAGATCGGTATGGTCATACCGCCCGGGGAATGGCTCCGGCCGGATCTCCTGCCCAAGACTGCGGAGCGTGGCCACAAAGGTGTTTTCAAGAGTCGGCTCGCGCGTCTGAATCTCGGATATCTGAAGCTGCGGGGATTTCAGCTTCTCTTCGACATACTTAGTGGTGTTCTCAGGATCGACCGTCAGCAGATCCAGCCGGTCTCCGAACCGCTGCACATCGAGGATCTCCCGGCCATCCCCGGCATCCTGGGTTAGCAACTGCTCTGCCTTTGCGAGCTCTGTGGTGCGGAGTTCAAGACGCTTGGCATGAAGACCTGCGCGAAGCTCGGCCGGAGTTCCAGTCTGATGAATCTCCCCAAGGTGCATCAGGGCAACGCGATGGCAGCGCTCTGCTTCATCCAGATAGGGCGTAGCCACCATGATAGTCAATCCATCTGCTGCGAGGTGGGCAAGTGCATCCCAGAATTCACGGCGTGAGACCGGGTCGACACCCGTCGTCGGTTCGTCCAGCAGAAGCACTTTTGGCTCGGGCACGAGCGCGCATACCAGGGCAAGCTTCTGCTTCATTCCTCCGCTCAGACGCCCCGCAAGCCTGTCCGCGAACCGGTCCATGTCGAACATCTTCAGATAGCGAAGGCCGCGTTCCGCGATCTCGGCAGGAGCGACGCGGCGAAGGTCACCGATGTAGCGGATGTTCTCGGCAACGCTGAGGTCGGGATAGAGACTAAAGGTCTGCGTCAAATATCCGGTCTGCGAACGTGCTTCACGAGCCGGTTTACCGAAGACCTCAACCGTACCCGAGGTCGCTTCCATCACACCTGCAAGGATTTGGAACGTCGATGTCTTGCCAGCCCCATCTGGACCAATCAAACCAAAGATCTCTCCGCGAACGATGTCAAGGTCGAGACCTCGCACCGCTTCGATCGCTCCATAACGCTTGAGCAATCGGGAAGTACGGATCGCCGATCCAGTCGCTTCCGGAGAAGGGACGGGATCGGCCGGATACGTGGCAGGGACGCTCACTTTCCCGCCTTATGCCTGGGCCAACTATCGCCATTGACGAGAATCTCTCCATCAGATGGCATCCCGGGTTTCGCATAGCCGATGCCGGACTTCAACTGCAGCTTGACGCCGACAACCTGCTTGACCCGGTCATCGCGGAAGTAGGTGTTCTCCGGAGTGAACGTCGCCTGTGGATCGATACGAGAGACATAAGCATCGAGGGGTTGATTCGGATTCGAATCGAGATAGACATGCGCCGCCTGACCGATCCTTACTTTGCCGATCTGCCCCTCGGGGATAAAGCCGCGCAGATATACCTTGCTCAGATCGAGCAGGGTTACGATGGCCGTGCCCGCAGTCACAACCTCTCCGGGCTCTGCGGCGCGCGTGACGATCGTTCCGGAAAACGGTGCCCGCACAGTGAGGTCTTCGCGATTCGCATTGGCTTCCGTCAGCGAGTATCTCGCCTGTTCCGCCGAAGCGAGATCGCCGGCGATCTCGGATTCCTGCTGGATAAGCTGCCGTCGCACTCCCGCCGCCTGAGCCTCGCGAATGCCGGGGTTAGCCAGATTCGCCCGCGCGGTGGTGAGCGCGCCTCGGGCCGATTCGACACGCCTCTTTGCCGCAGCGACCGCAGCCGCCAGTTGATCCGCAGTGGCCACTGACTGCTTCCCTTGCCGCTCGGAGACCGCTCCCGATTGAGCAAGGCGGGTGTAAGCATCCTTGTCGAAGAGTGCGAGCTTGTAGGATGCCTCTTGTTGCGCGAGGTCCGATTCAGCGGCCGTCAGATCTGCTCCGGCCTGACGGACACGTCCCTGGGCATCCTCCTTCGACTGAGCTGTGGTGAGGTCGTTCTGCTTCAACTGCTCCTGCAGCACAGCAACCTGGTCTCGCGCAGAGGCTGTCTTCGCTTCGGCGACTTTGAGCGCAGCCTCTGCTTGATTCTGTCGAGCACGTATCTGTTCATCGTCAAGAACCGCAATGATATCCCCAGCTTTGACCTCATCGCCTTCCCGGACTCGTATCTCCAAGAGGCGTCCCGCCGTCTTGGGGGCGACAGCAGAGTCGTCGCCCTCGATGCGCCCGCTCAAGGCAACTACGTTGTCGGGAATCGCCGGACCGGCGAAGAACACCCTCCAAAGAATGAGGCCCGCCACAATCAGGACCGCGACGATAATCAGTGGAAGAACTCTTGACCGAGGTTTCGGATGAGCTTGCTCGGTGATCTCCGGTGTGGGACCTTGAACTATTTGCTCTGTCATGTGCGCTTCCTCGGGGATTTCTTCTGCACTTTCTTTGCACTTCGAGCTGGAATTTTGGCCCGTTCAGCCTGAAGATAAGCCAACGAGAAGTCGGCGATATGATTGGCGATCATCTCGATCTGCGCTGGAGACATCTGCATCTCCGGCCAGAGGCGCGACAAAATAGGCCGCGCATGGACGTAATGCGCAACTTGCCCAATAATGCTGTGAGTACAAAGTCTTGTCTTCGTGTCACCCATTGGAAGACCAAGAATCTGCCCTACCACCACACGGAACTGGTCGTATGTGGGACGAAGTGCGCTCTCGATTTCAACTATCCAGGCATTGGAGGGGTTAGCAATCTCTTTCAGCATGAGCCGAAGTTGCAACCCGGTCTGCTCTCGTCTTGCGGTCAGGCGTTCGAGGGCGCCACGGATGATCTGGCGCAGTGCCTCACAGGGATCGGCATTCTCCTTCCGAGCCTGCGTGAGAACGGCAAGCTTCGCATCCGCATCGCTGGCGTACCGAACCACCTCCCGGAAGAGTTCGAGCTTATCGCCAAAGTGATATTTCACCAGAGCGATATTGGTTCCTGCCACGCGAGAGATTTCGCGCACTGTCGCGCGCTCGTATCCGTGTTCGGAGAACACCTGGATCGCTGCTTTGAGCAGTTTGTCCCGCGTGTCCTCGGGAGCAGTGGCCATCCGATGTACGATCTTCGCTTTCATCAAGCCCCGTTAAACATCTGTTTAACCTAAGACGTTAAACGCATGTTTAAGTTAAGTCAAGAGACTTTCCAGGATGTTATTCCGGGACCTCCATGATACGGCTGCGCTGCTCGTCGCATATCCAAGTGCCTTGCCTCTGTTTGCGGCGAGTGCCGCCCGAAAGGCAGATTGCCTTATCTCTTCGAGACTTCCCTTTTGCGCTGCACTTTGAGCACGTATCGCCTCTGGCAATGCACTGGCCTGAATCGTCGAGAGATCGTCAGCCAGCGAGACCAGCATGTGGATCATGCTGGACATCTCACTCAGCATGGGTACAAAACATCCGGCCCGTCGCAATTGCCCTCGAAGGGCTTATCGTTTTGCGACCGATGGTTCGATCATGCTGTCAACGCAACCTGGAGGCGCAGTTACCGGATTGCATCTTGCGACTAGTCCATTGGGAAGACCGACAAAGAATCCATTCCATTTAGCGGGTTCGGTCGGAGGATAGTCCGTACTTAACATTTGGGCACCGCTGGAGAGCGCTGCATTGGCATGTGTGTGATCGTTTGCACGAGCTTCTACGGTGCTGTCATCGGTACGGGTTCGAATGATGTAGCCCTGGAGGGACAAAGTATCGATCCTGGATTTATCCGGATCGTTCTGCTCGATAAATGCCGCGTCTGGTGAGCCAGGCTCTGCATTCGTGAAGATGATACGGCCACGCAGCGCTGGATGGCCCTCGGTGTAGACCAGCGTAACCGGCTTCTGATCCATCAGGAAGACCACCTTGTTACGCGCTTCAGCCAGAGTAGGCCAACCGCCCTTCTTTCCTTTAACAGATTTACCTGTTGCCTGAACAGCTTCCGGCAGAGTGTTGTAGTTGCCCCGAATCTGATCGGGCGTAATCATCTCTTTTCCCGAAAAGACGGAACGAATCTCCGCGTCGAGCGCATCGAAGGTTGCGGAGGTGAAAGCTTCCGGACCGAGGGGAGCAGGTTGAGCACCGGCAGGAGATGCTGTGCGCGCACGTCCGCCCTGCTTGGTCTCCACAAGAATAAAGATGGGCAAATGACCGGGGTGTTGCTGGGACCAACTGCGGACGATTGTGAGGCAGCCGACAAAAGTATGGCAAGAGCTGCGCTGATCGATATTCATTCCGTGCATGACTTTGAATCCCGGCTTATCCATCTCATGATTTGGATCGAAATCAGGATCGGCAGGCAGACCCGCGGCAGCTACCTTGTCAACGATTGTGGGATGAGAGTAACGACCTCCTTTCGAATCGGCATACACGTCGATCTCAAGCTGGCGAACGCCACCGGAGAGTTGGTCGGGCAGTGGCTGATGCGCGTAATCGAGTGCCTGCATTCCTTTGGGACTTGCTTGTTCAACTACCTTGGCCTCGCTCGGAGCAAGACCCGTGTGATAACTGTTGTGGGTTCCGATGACCTGAATTTGATTGATATGAACTATATGGTCCTGCCGGGCGGCAGTAGTTTGTTGTGCAACAGTGCAAAGTGGAAATAACAGGACGTAAGAGAGCGTCACCACAATTTTTTTCATATCGTTTGTCTATTTCCTATATCGGACTTAATTTGTAATTCTCATCACCCGAGTTGTCTGACTACACGGTTCGTTCTCTTGGCCGTGATGCTTGAGGGCAAGAGATAGATAGAGAAGCACCGTTCGGAACCTGCGATCTACCCCCGGCCCTCTTGGAAGCATCCTGATCATCACGATTTAGAAGTTTGGATTGAAGTTGAAATAGATTGGGTTCGATAGTCCAACCATGTTTCCGGTCAGCGTGGCCGATTCGGGAACCTGAGGATAAGCGGTCGAGGGTCCCTCAACCGTAACGCGATAATAGCTTCGCACAAGCGTTTTCGGGGTATCGGTGAACTCGACCATTGTGGTCTTGCCGCCGGTCGCCTGGAAGGTGCCAAACTTGTTGCCGTCCTTGACGACGTTGACTGTGTAGGTCGCGCCTGCAACAGTGTTTCCTGTGAGTTGAACGCGGAACTTGACTGGATTGCCGGTGGACTTGGCGTTATCGCCCATCATCATATCCATCTTGCCGTCCTGATCGAGGTCAGCGTAGAACTCGACGCGCGGAGCGTAGGGGTTTGCGCTCACAGAGACACGGCCACCGGTCAGCGTGTCGACGAGTGCCTGTTTCGTGCGAGCGGGAGCGAAGACCCAGGTGGTCGGGGTGCCGATGTAGTTGTATTTGGCCTGAGGGCTGTTCTTCGTTGCCTGGTCGGGCGTCTCCGGAAATCCGTGATGGGCGTCGCTTCCGCCTCTGCCGGTCAGCTTGCGCCCCGAGGAGAGCATGTCGTCCCAGATCATGATGGCATTGACGTTCTTGGGCCAGTTTGCAGAGTTCCAAACCTCGATCGAGTCGACCATATCGTAGGAGTATCCGAAGTGATCTTTTCCGCTCGGATGGTTGGCCGATAGATGAATGCCAAGCTCCTTCTTTACCGCGCCGACAACCACGTCACGCTGATCGCGAACGTCGTAGAGGCGCTGATGGTCATAGGGCTTGGCCGAGAATACATTGCCATGTCCGCGAGTCGTCGTCCATTCGGCGCCATAGAGAAGCAGGAGGGAGTCCGACTTGAACTCGGGATCGGACCAGGTGTTATGCTCGGTGTCGCCAAGCACATGGTTATCGTGGTCTGTGATGCAGACATAGTCCATGCCGACCGACTGCGAGTAGGAGATGATCTTCGCGATGGAGTTGTTGCTGGACTCTTTGCTGTGCCGGGAGTGCACGTGAAGATCGCCTTTGAGCCAGACGCCGTCGCTCAGGCTGGAGATAGCCGGCAGCGGGCCAAGTTCGGTGGGTGCCCATGGATTGCTGTGCGTTGACTGTCCAAACATCGAGCTGCAAACCGCCATTGCCAGACCGGCTGCGAAAACATGTACGCGCATATTCAATACCTTTCAGGAACTACGAGAATGAGTGGTGTATCCGCCCACGCGGAGTAGTGCCCGTATGCCAGGATTTAATTTCTCTGGCATACGGAGGTAGCTGTTCAAGGTGAGGTGTTTTAGAAGTTGAACTTCACTCCGAACTCCATCGTGCGGCTTTCCGAAACTACGGAAGAGATAACTCCGAGCGTGGAAGGATTGCTGATCGAGGCGCCAGGATTGCCGAAGTTAGGATGATTGAAGGTGTTGAAAGCTTCGGCACGAAGCTGAAGCTTGTACTCCCTCCAGATGATCGTGTTCTTTGTAAGATTCATGTCCCAGTTCTGGTAACCGGGCCCCCGGAGCATGTTGTATCCAGAGGTTCCATAGGTGAAGTTCGGAGGCGCAGTAAAAGCGGCTGGGTTGAACCACTGTGCCTTGGATTTGTGAGCCGGGTAAAGAGCGACTCCCGGCACAACGTTTGCGCGGCCGCTCACAAGGCCTACTGGATTACCCGGAGCAGTGTAGCTTACGGAGAACGGCGTCCCCTCCTGGAATGCAGTTATTCCAGATAGCTGCCAGCCACTCACAATTCTGTTGACTAGTCCATTGGCAGTTCCGAGCAACGTATGTCCCTGGCCAATAGGCAATGCGTAGGAGTAGCTAAACCGGAGCGTAACAGGAGCGATGTTGCCGATGGGACCGTAGGAGTCACCGATGTTTGCGGGGTCCTCGAATGTCTCTAGTCCCAGCATCCTTTCCCACTGAAATTCGGCGTTGACCATAAGACCATTGCTGTAGCGCTTATGGGCTCCGACCTGCAACGAGTTCATCGTGGTGTGGTACATCGGGTCGAATACGTAGCTGATCGTGGAAAAAGGCTGAACCGGACGACGGGACTGAACAACGCCTGGCGCTGGAGGAGGAAGATTGATATCCCTACTCGGAGAGCCTCCGGAGTTATTAAGGTGGATATTGCGCTGTCCGACATAACCGATGTGTATATCGAGACCCTTCGGGAACTGATGCTCCACGGCCAGGTTGTACTGTTCGGTATAGGGGGCGACAGTGGAGTGTTGCGCGGTTACAGAGGGATTAGCTGCGAAGGCTCCTGTGCTCGAAAAAGGAGCATACATGGTGAATGCAGGGGCATTCCCGTTCGGTTGCGAAAAGCTTTGCGAACTCGTGAAGGGATAGCCCCCAGAGGAACCCTGCTCGATGTACTGCGACGGAATGAGATTATAGAAGAGGCCGACTGCACCACGTACTACCGTGTTCGGTAGCATCTGATAGGAAAAGCCAAGACGAGGAGCAATATTCGTCTTCGCTTGTCCCAGGTAGCTGAAAACATTTGTCGGCAGGCCAACTGAAGACGCCAGAACTGTGTTCGCGAGGAAGGCTGGGATTACCGAGGAGGGATAGGATTTGGCGAAGACGACTACCTTCTTCACGCTTGGAACATAGAGCGAGTTTTGTCCGTAGGGATTATCCTGAAATATCTGCAGATCGTAACGAATGCCAGCATTGACCGTTAGTTTTGGCATCGGCTTGAAGTCGTCCTGAATATACATCCCATACTGACTTGAATAGTTTCTGGTGACTGTATTCGCTGGGAGCGAGTTTCCCGCCGAAGCAGGATATCCCAGCAAAAAGTCCGCATAAGCATTGCCCGTATACCGGCCATTGAACGAAAAGCTTCCGGTATTGGAGCTTGCGTTGTAGTTGTTATCAAAGAGGAAGGAGAATCCTGCCTTAATGGTATGTCTCGGCAGAACCTTCGTTATAGAAGTATTAATCTGCTCATCCTGCTCAAGTCCCTTCGATCCACCTTCTCCCGGGCTCGAAATGTTGGTGATGGAGATCCCCGGTGCACCCTGAATCAGTTCGAAACCAAGTCCAGGAATGATCGAAGACCAATCGGTTTTGTAGTTCTGCGGGATACGGTAGATCGGCAGATGGAAGTAGGAAGCGGAGGTATCAAGAAGCAGGGTTGGGGAAAAAGTATGGGTCCAACCAACGATGATATTGGTATTGTGTTCTCCATCCTGGGACATTCCCCCGGCCAAACTCGAAGTACCAACATCCGGATTCGGACCGTAGTCCCCCTTCATAAACGTTGCGCGGATTTGATTCTTTTCGTTGATCTTGTGATCGAGGCGGAGGGAGAAGCGGGTCGCGTTGTCGGTAAACGGTACAAGCTCCACCGTATTGACTCCGGTTCCAGGTTTGGTCGGCTGCGGATAAAGCATGTTTTGCAGTTGGACATCCACGCTATTCCACATGTTTTTCGGAATCATGTTCCCCAGGAATGGCTGTCCTGTCGAGGGGTTGATGATCGGAGTGCTGAATTCGGTGAAAATACCTTGCCGCTCCAGCATGGTGGGTTGCTGACTGCTGACGGTGGCGGCTTGTGTCAGTTTGTATCCTTCGAATGCAAAGAAGAAGAAGGAGCGGTCCTTGCCGTTGTAGATCTTCGGAATATAGATAGCGCCGTTAACGTTTCCGCCGTATTCGTTCCGCTGGTACGCTGGACGCGGCTGCGCTCCGGCGAAATAGCTCTTTGCGGCTGTGCCTTTGCCGCGGTTGAATTCCAGAAGCTCTCCATGAAGTTGATTTCCTCCGCTCTTACTGGCAACGATGATTTGAGCAGCTTGTGGAAATTCGGCGGAACCACCTGAAGTGATCGCTTTGAATTCGGAAATGGCATCGAGAGGAGGCACCTCTCCCTGACCGCGCTGCAGACTGATCTGCATGTTGGTGACACCATCGAGTGTGAAACCGACGCCGCCGTAGGAGTTACGCTGTGCTCCACCGATCGAGAAAGTAACGCCTCTATTAGGAACCGTGTCCTGTGCAGTTGCGGAGATGGCCTGCACTCCCGGGATAAGTTGCAGCAGACCGATGATGCTCAAATGGCTATTCAGCGGTGTGTTCTGTAGGGTTTGGCTGTCGATCACCAAGCCAACGGCAGAATTCTCCGTTTGCAGTACAGGACTGTCAGCGTTGACAGTAACAGTCTGCTGCTCTGAGCCGACTTCAAGCTTTGCATTAATCTGTACGACCTGGTCAATAGCAAGCACGAGGTTGTTCTGCTGGAAGGTTTTGAACCCAGCCTTGTCGATCGTAATACTGTAATTTCCAGGAGGCAGTTGCGGAACGCTGTAGGAGCCACGATCGGATGTTACAACCGTGCGAACCGCATTCGTATCCACCTGACGGATCGAGACGGTTGCTCCAGTCAGGCTCGCTCCGCTGGCATCGGTTACATCACCCGTGATCGACCCCGTAATGCCTTGTCCGAATGCTGCTGTCGTTAAGACTATGGCAAACGCAGCCCACAGACCGGCAAAAAGCGTAAGGCGTTGAATAAACCTCTTTTTTGAATATCTCTTTAACGACATCGATTGTCGTGACCTCTCCAATTTCAAATTGAAAAACCAACGTTCCATGACTTTTCTTTCTCCGTTTTCTCGCTAACGCAGACCTGATCCGGCTCAAATATGCACAGGGATGTCGCGAGTATCTCGTTCGTTTTTTCGCTCCACAAGGTGTGACGATGTGCATGGATTTCTCACCCCTTATGGGGAGGCGTCTAAGGCATTGCGGTGAGCTATTTCGCCACGGACGAAGTCCGGCGCTCTACACGAAGCCCCGATGGGGTGTGGGATTCGTCTGACACATCATTCGTCAGTCAGCTCTTCCCCTGGCGCACGTAACAGCCTTCATGTCGACTGGAGAAGCAGCGTCCATTGGAGGGCAGGAGGGCTTGTTCTATAAGGAGATAAATCGATCTGGAACGCTCTCAGGTTTGCGGCCGAATCATGGTCTATACAATTCAGCCCTGATTCCCTGTCATAAACCAATCCTCACACCTGTGTGAAGTGATCGAGACCGGTCGATTGACAACATATTCACATCGAAGCCATACATTCATGGAAGGAATCGGAATTCGAAAGACGTATCATGCGTGTCTTGGAACCATATTCAAAGACCCCCGCGGAATACGCTCAAGACCCAAACCAAGCAAACGTTTCTTGGGTAATCAACGCGGGAGATCCTCGCTTGCAGCTCACCCAACGTATAGCTGCGAGTGGGAGCCTCGGGCGGTCGCGGCTCCTTGCCGATTTTCTGATGTATGTCGTAGAAAGGCACATCAGCAATCGCTCCGCGGAGATTACCGAGCAGCAGATCGGCGTACAGGTCTTTGGACGACCGGAAGACTATGATCCGGGCGAGGACAACATCGTTCGCAGCTACGCCCGCACCCTTCGTGAACGCATCCAGAAGTATTTCGAGACAGAGGGAAAAGAAGAAGAATTACTTCTTGAGATTCCACGCGGAGGATATGAACCCTCCTTTACTTCGAGACGGAAGGCCCTCGAAGCCGTCCCGGAGGGAGGCGCTACGTCATCAGCACCCGACATACCCCCTGTATCCGAAGTAGCCTCTGAAGGCTCGACGGAGTCAGATGCACCAACCAAGCCGAGCCGTATGGCTTCGATCATCTCCGGCAGTATGCACCTTTTAAAACGAATGAGGAGGTTGTGCAGGCTCCATCCACTACTCACACTTGGCTTCGGTGCGCTTCTCGGAATAGGCTTCACACTATTCATAGTGCGAGCAAATCTCCAACTCTCCTCTGACCAAGCAGCCGCGCGCGTGCTATGGCACGAGTTGTTCAACAAAGACCGTGACACCTTCGTTGTGCCTTCGGACAATGGGCTCATCATCATGCAAGGCCTAATACCGAGTCCTCCCCCCTTGAACTCGTATATTGATGGGAGCTATCGAACGAATATTCCATCGGATGATTCCTGGGGTGTCAGAAGACTCATCAAACTGGGTGCTAGACGCTATACCAGCGTGACCGACTTAGAATTCGTCGCGCACCTGGCACAGCTAAATGATGTGGCGCCACAACGCATGATGATTCGATATGCTCACGATCTCCGCATGGACGATTTACGTTCCGGCAATGTGATCTTGCTCGGCGCCACTCAATCTAACCCGTGGGTTGAGCTCTTCCAACCTCAAATGCATTTTCAGTTTCGTTTCGATAAAGATGTTGATAAGGAACTCGTGATCACGAACGATCATCCCAGAGCAACCGAAGCTCCTTTGTATACCCACATCGGAGATCAACATACGTACGGGATCATCGCATATCTACCGAATCTCAGCGCCACTGGACATGTTCTGATTGTTGGCGGCGTCAATATGGCGGGGACACAGGCTGCGGGAACGGTCGTGCTGACTCCCCGCCTGATAGCACCAACTCTTGAGCGCGCTCGAACATCGCATGGAGATCTTCAGCAATTTGAACTCTTAGTCGAATCCGACAACGTCGCCACCAATGCTTCGACACCTCACATAGTTGCAGAACGCATTGGGCCGGTCTCCCAGAAGTAAAGGGGATTTCTGGTAGGCTCTAGGCATTTTGCCACGAGCCTGTCAGGTTCTTCTGCGAATGGAGTTCAAAGACGATGTCCCGCAGAGACGACTTATGTATTGGGACGAGTTCTGCAATAACGTTATGGAATTTATAACTTCTTTTCTGTTACAGACTCTACGTTGAGATCCTGCGTTCCGCGCGAGCCGGAAAGCTGAACATCCGAGCATTCCTTTAGCGAAAAATTGCCTGCTCCGGATGGCACTGGGCTCTTGATACGAAAGAGATCCAGACTGTGAACGTTCTGCGCCCAGACTGCAACCCGGGGATCCGGCGATGCCAGGGCAAATTCAACATGAGAGACGTCAATTCCCTTGATGTTTCGAAGGAAAAGTCCATGTGCGGGAAAATCTCCCTGGCGTGTTGGATCCGGATAACTTTTTTCATATTGTCCCGGAATCAGATCTGCCATTGCCGCCGGAGCATTCCCGACCTGGTGGAAATAGATATTCGATAGATGAACGTCTTCAATCAAGGCCGAAGGGATGCCGGCAACAATTCCAGGCTGAATCGAAGAGGAGTTGTAGCTGATAAAGTTGTCGACAAAGACTCTTCTGAGTGTGCCGACCTTAGCATCAGCCGGGCCTCGCATACGCGCACAGAGACGGATGTAGAGGGGCGCTACTGTACACTCACGCATCGTGATATTTGTAATGGCGATGTCTTCCAGTAGCGCTCCATCTGCGCTTTCGAGCGCGATACCTCGACTTCCTTCGCAGATGCAATTGGAGATGGTAATGTTGCGAAAGCCACCGTTCGATTCAGTACCGCACTTAATGCGGCCGGTAGCCTCTTTGCTGTTGGCGAGCTTGCCGACCTTGAACGTGCCATCAAGCAGACTCCCTATCTCATATTTGCCTGTCGTATAGCAGTTTGTGATCGTTACGTTGTCCGTCGATCGCGCATAGCCTAGAGCATAAGAACTCTTCGGACAGATTGCGTCGTCTTCCGGAGAATTGACGGTACAGTTCGAAACCCGCACGTTGCGGCAGCAGTCAATGTCGATTCCGTCCCGGTCGGTGTCGATCTTCAGATTGTCGATCGTTACATTGTCCACTCCGGTCAGCAAAATACCGAAGTGGCCGCCTTTCAGAATCGAAAAATCCCGAAACGTAATATTGCGGGAGTTCTTCAATGCAATTGCTTTATTGCCCACACCATCTGGCAAAACATGGTTCCCGTGCCCCGCCGTCAGTCCTCTACCCCAAATCAATCCGGGGCCGGTAATGCAGAGGTCGTGAAGGTCTTCGCCCCACATAAGCGAGTTATGCCAGTGATTATGCCCAAAGTCCTGGTAGGCATCCCATGCCGTCGCCGGCTCAGGAGAATCGTACTTGCCTCCGTTATACCCTGTACTATCGCCGGGATTGGGACCGTCAGCCGCAAGAATTGTGCTTCCCTGCGCAAGATAAAGATCGACATAACTCTTGAGATGGATCGAAAAGCACATATACGTCCCAGATGGAAAGAGAACCGTTCCTCCCCCAGCGGCGGCAGCAGCTTCAATGGCGCGATTAATGGCGGGCGTATCCACGGTCTTACCATCTCCCGTAGCCCCAAATGTGCGGACGTCAAAGATGGTCTGCGTGATATGAGGTGACCGAGTCGGGGCACCATACGCAGAGGATGAGAAAGCCGCAAGCCCAATACCACCCAGCTTGATTAGATCGCGTCGTGAAGATGACATTCGGTTCGTCCTTTTAATGAGAAGTGCTTTTACTGGAAGAGACCAGCATGTTGAATCCAGCTTGTCCAAGTGAAACTTTCCTTATGGCGCTGCCACTCGGCATCTGAAAATACCTGAAGTTTTTCTCGTGTAACATTTGGGATCGTTGGATCGAGAGCCTGCACTCCTCCCTCCGAAAGCTCATTCTGAAAACTTTTGCCGATATGGGCTCCACTCTTCGCCGCCCATTCGCTTATATGAACCTCCGGCATGGCCCTGATCGAAGCAGCCGTCCAGTTCGGGAAGTCGAGCTGTTGATTCAACCACAATGCTGCACGCCGGGTTACAAAGTTCGGCCGATGCCCTGCCCCCTCAAACCATTCGGTCTCAAAAAGATTCTTGCGGCTCCCTGTGATCGCCACGGTCCGATCTCTAAGAGAACGAAAGAACGACTCATCCGTGTGGGGTCCCACAATCAGCCCATCGGCTGTTCCATTTAAAAGAAGCGTCGGCCCGCGCTGTTGGTTGAGAGCATACAAAATGGAACCTCGATCTCCCAGAAAACTCAGAGCACGATAGGCTCCTCCCTGACACATAGGCTTGGAGGTGTCCCAATAACCATTCGGACCGTCAAGATTGCCCCCTCCCGACAGAAGAAGAGCATGGATACGCTCATCGAGAGCTCCTGCAATGGCAGAGTGAAACGAACCCATCGAATACGCCGCAACCGCGATTCGCTTCGAATCAACATCTTTCCGTTGAGCAAGATATTCCACACCCTGCAGAATGTCCGTAATCATCTGGCCGGCCACGCGCCGCGGAGAATCCGCTCCGGGAAGGACAGTATCGTGCTCTCTCGCTTCGGAACGACGAAGCGAGTTCCTTTCGTCTTCCCCCAGAGGATCGTAAGTCAGAACAACGGCTCCGGCTCTTGCATAGAGAATCCCGGAATAAAAGGCATACCATGAGGTCTTATCTCCGCCGTGGCCATTGACGATCACCATCGCGGGCATACGCTGCCTGGGCCTTTTTTCGGGACGATAGACAATAGCTGGAACACGCATTCCATACGTCGTTGCGTAGGTCACTCGCTCCGCGATCACTCCGGACGCAGGAGAAAACGTACCAAAAGACACAGCTTCTGGAGCAGAAAGTTTATCCGGAATAAAGAGAGCCTGGCGAATCTCTCTCCGCCACTCGGCATATCGATTACCGGGCGCCTGCGCGCGGATCGATGCGTGAAATGACGGCACCAGCATGACCAGACAGAGCGCCAGAACGAAATGAAGTCGCCGCGAACTCACCGGACTATACCTTCACCCTTTCCAGGGACGAGTTGCTGGCATCCCCGTTGCCAGAACTCCTATTAATTAAGTAGCGACAATGGGATTCCACGCCTCTTCTCTCCGAATCCGGAACGTGGTTCTTGCTTGATGTGGTCTGATCTTTCATCCCAACACTTTCCGTTCAGGAAACTCCCCTTGGCCATCGGCTAGCTTCGCTACCGCAAAAACGGACTGCGAAACCGAACAGAACTATAACCGATGGATTCCTTCCGATGACTTATAGGGATGTAGGCAACATGTATCAAACTTATATATCTCCAATTAAATCAATTTCTTACCCAATCAAAACTTCACGGCATTCTCTTGAAGCTCCCACCCCTCCGGTAACCAGCTCCACCCCAGCCCTGTTTGCTTTCAATCTCTTACAACCTCTGTATAGACCGTCAGAAACATGTTACTCACATACAAAGTGGTCCGAACAGTGCAGCCGCACGCGTATGGTTGGTGCGCTCTAGAAAATCGATTTAAGCGCGGGCGGGCTAGTGCGCGCAAGACATATCAGGGGAGATGTCCATGCATCACCACAGAACTCACTTTATCTTTCGGCTGCTGTTTGCGCTGCTCATTACATTCGCGGGAATCAACTCGGCGCTGGCCCAGAATGATCGAGGCGCAGTGAAAGGCCGCATCTCCGATTCAACCGGCGCGGTCCTACCTGGCGCTGCCGTAGCTCTTCAGAATGTTGAGACCGGCGTCACCCAAACCGCCACTACCAACGAAGCTGGCGATTACAATTTCCAGTCCCTCATTCCTGGAACCTATTCCCTTACCGTCGAAATACAAGGCTTCAAAAAGCTACAGCGATCGAATCTTAACGTCGACGTCAACGTCACCAACGAGCAGGACGTCAGCATGGAGCTAGGCAGCACCACTGAGACCGTCAACGTTCAGGAGGACGTCCAGCAACTCTCGACCACCAGCGCCTCCATCGGCCTTATCGTCGAGCAGCGAAGTATGCGCGAGCTTCCCCTCATTTACGGCAATCCCTTCACCCTCGAGACACTTGCCCCCGGAGTCGCGCCCTCCGGAGTTAATCCCAATATCCATACCTACGACAGCACTACCGCCAGCGTTTCCGTCAACGGCTCTATGCTCAACGCTCTCGAGTACCGCCTCGATGGAGCACCGAATAACCGCATCCGTCTCTCCGCCTACACCCCCTCCACCGAGTTTGTCGGCCAGTATCGCATGGAGACCGCTACCTACGACGCCAGCCAGGGCCACGCCTCCGGCGGATTCGTCAACACCAGCATCAAATCCGGAACCAACGCCTTCCACGGTGGCGCCTTCGCTTATTACCAGAACCCCACCCTCAACGCAAACACCTGGAGTCTCTCCACTAATTCCACGAACGCCAAACCCACCTGGCTTCGTTTTGGCGGAACCATCGGCGGGCCCATCGTCAAAAACAAGGCATTCTTCTTCGCCGGTTACGAGCACAGCCGACAGGCCGCTCCCAATCCCCAGACCCTCACCGTCCCCACACTCGACGAGCGCAAGGGAAACTTCTCCGCGCTTTACAGTCAAGATCCCAGCCACCCGGCCGATATTACCAACCAATATCAGCTCTACGACCCCACCAGCGGAGTCGCCGGTGCCGGTGGCATCGTCAGCCGCACTCCCATCTCCGGTAACATCATCACCAACATCTCCCCCATCGCCCAGAAGATCCTCAGCTTCTATCCCGCGCCCAACGCCCCCGGCAACTCCGACGGCACCAGCAACTTCGTTTACACGGGCTCCGAGCCTGACTACTATTACTCACTGTCTACCCGTGTCGACTACACCATAACTCCGCGCCAGTCTCTCTTCGGGCACTTCGTCCTCAGCAACCGGCTCCAGTCCAAGACCAACGCCTACTTCTACCCTGTCAGCGGAACCACCCTCACCTACGCCAATAAGGGTGTCGCCCTCGGCTACACCTTCACCGTCAACCCCACCACCATCGTCGAAGCCCACCTCACCTGGACCCGCTTCGTTAATTCCAACATCGTCAATTCTCAAGGCCTGCTTGACGCCACCGCGATCGACATGCCCAACTACCTCGTCGACGGAATGCCCAATGCCGCTGACTCCTTTCCTAACATCGCTCCCACCGGCTTCCAGGCTCTTGCCGACAAAAGCAACATCGCCTCCCACGACGACATCACCATGGGGGCCCTTCAGGTCAGCAAGCTCATCAACTCCCACTTCCTCCGCACCGGCGTTGAGTACCGCATGTACAACACCAACGGAGGCTCTGGCGCTGGAAACAACGGCGCCTATGCCATGACCGGAAACTACATGACTGCCAACAGCAACACCTCCGTCCCGAGCCGCGCGGGCTTCGGTCTCGCCCAGATGGAGACCGGAATCCTCAGCACCGCCAAGCTCACAATCAACGCCGACTACGCCCTCCGCTCCAACTACATCGCCGGTTTCCTCATGGACGACTGGAAGGCGACCCCCAAACTCACCATCAACGCTGGTCTCCGCTACGAGTACGAGGGTCCCAACAGCGAGCGTCACGACAAGGCCAACACCTTCTTCGACTTTGACGCCGTCAATCCCATTGCGGCTGCGGCTAGGAACAACTACGCCACGATTGCCTCCAGCAACCCCACCCTCCTTCCCGCAAATCAGTTCTCTGTCAACGGTGGCTTGCGCTTCGCAGGAGAAGGCAATAGCGGAAAAAACCTCTACACCTCGCAAAAACTACTCTTCCTTCCGCGCATCGGCTTCTCTTATCAGCCTGAGCAAAATACCGTCGTGCGCGGTGGCTTCGGTCTCTTCGCCGACTCTGTCCAGCTCTTCATCCTCTCTGGAGGCAACAGCGGCTCCACCAATAACGCCACCCTTACCCCGCAGCAGGGCTACAGCGCCACCACGAACGTCAACGGGAGCGGAGACAACGGGCTCACCTTCACCAGCACGCTCGAAAATCCATTCCCCAACGGATTCACCCAGCCCACCGGCAGCAGCCTCGGACTACAGACCTTCCTCGGACAGTCCATCACCTTCCAAACCCCCAAGCCCCAGATCCCCTACAACATGCGCTGGAGCTTCGGTATCCAACACCAGTTCGGTTCCTGGCTCGCGTCTCTGGACTACGTTGGAAACCATGGCGTCCATGCCCCCGTCCAGCGCGATTTCAACGCCGTTCCCCACCAATACCTTTCCACCGTCAACAACGGGTATGACCGCACCACCTTCGATCGCCTCAACGGCAACGTCAGCAACCCCTTCAACGGAATCATCCCCAGTACCGCCACTCTCGGCAGCAGCCGCACCACCGTGGCCCAGCTCCTTCGCCCCTACCCAGAATTCACCAACGTCACCACTTACCTCAACAACGGTATGTCCATCTATCACGGTCTGCAGGCCCAGCTAAACCGTCGATTCCAGAACGGCCTCTCGCTGACCACCTCCTTTACCTGGTCCAAAACCCTCGATGCCTCGCAGTACCTCAACACTTCCGACACCAGCCTCTGGTATGGAATCTCACAGCTCGATCGCACCTTCCGTTTCGCGACGTCCTTCCTCTATGAGCTTCCTTTCGGACATGGCCGCCAGTACTTCCACGACAACTCCGTCGCCTCGGCCATCATTGGCGGATGGCAGGTGCAGGGCGTCTACCAGGTTCAGAGCGGCCAGCCTCTCAACTTCAATCCTGACAGTACCAGCCCCATCTACAACGGAACCAATCCCGTAGACTCCGCTTGGGGAAGATCTGCCTACAAAAGATCTATCCCCGGCTCCGGCAAAGCAGGCTTCTGGTTCGATCGAAGCAATTGGCTTCAGACCACCTCGGGTTGCAACAGCGGCATCTGCACCAATGTTCTTCCCAACCAGTATCAGGTTCGGACCTTCCCCATCCGCTTCTCCGGTCTACGCTCAGATTTCCTCAACCAGTTCGACCTCGGAGTCCAGAGAAACTTCCCCATCTGGAGAGAGATTCAGATGCAGCTTCGCGTAGAAGCCATCAACACTCTCAACCACCCCGTCTACAGCGCTCCCAACACCGACTGGACCAGCAGTTCCTTCGCCCAGATCACCACACAGGCCAACCAGCCCCGCGTTTATCAGTTCGGGGCGTTCATCCGCTTCTAGGAGATAACCAAAGAGGACATAGTGGAATTCCACTATGTCCTCTTTGGTTCACGAGCGATTCGAAAATCATTCACCGGACCAAACATTCTTCCAATTTGGATTCACCAGTTCGTGATGGAACCATCGGTGCGGTAGTAGTTCTGGGCTCGTGCCGTTACAGGCTCCGTCACCTCAAGTACCTGCGTAAGATGCTTGTAGTCTAGTTCGACTCCAAGGCCCGCGCGCTGGTTGGGGTAGAGCTTGCCGTTTTTGAAGTCCAGGCATACGGGCAGGTGAGGAAGCTCGCGGCCCTGATAGTTGTACTCCATCAGGACAGGACCGGAAAACGTCGAGAGGCAGTGGACCAGCGCAGCCGTGGCGATAGGACCGGTGAAGTGAGGCACGATACCCACGAAGTGCGTCTCGCAGAGCGCCGCGATCTTCATCATCTCGGTAATGCCACCTACGTTCGGAAGCGTAGCTCGCACGTAGTCGATCGTATGCTCCTCGACCAGGCGATTGAAGTCCCAGCGATTACCCCACTCCTCACCGGCCGCAAGAGGGACGTTCACCTTCTGGCGAAGGATTGGAAGGTCCTGAGCAAAGGCTTCGGCACGCGTGGGATCTTCGACGAAGAACGGCGCCAAGTCTTCGATCATGTTGCAGCCGCGTATTGAATCCGCTAGATCAAACCGTTGGTGAAAGTCGATGACCCAGTTCCCGTTGGGGCCAACACCTTCCCGGACTTCAGCGCACTCGCTGCGGAGATGATTGATCCTTTCGCGCGTGTCATAGGTCGTAAATTTAGGAGCCTCGCTTGCACCGAACCGGAAGGCACGGTATCCGGCCTCCATCGTGAGCCTGGCACGTTCCCGCAGCCCCATGTCGCTGGTAATGCCGGGGATGACACCCGCGGTGTTGTATAGCTCGCAGAAGTTGCGCACGGCACCGCCAAGAATCTGGTGCACGGGAAGGTTGAGCGCTTTGCCCTTGATATCCCACAAGGCCAGGTCGAGAGCGCCGATGCCATCGGTCTTCTCCCGGCCAGCGGGGTAGAAGAAAGCACGGTTCATATCCTGCCAGAGCCGCTCAATCTCAAATGGATTCTGACCGATAAGGCGACCGGCAGACTGCGCGATCGTGTCGTGTGAGCCTCCCTCTCCGACCCCGACGATGCCTGAGTCCGTTTCAATGGTGACAACCATATCGCTCTGATTGAAGAGAGGATTGGGATTGGGAGGAAGAAAAGCGCGAACCCGTTTGATCTTGATAGATGGCAGCGCAGCCCATAGGGGCGTTACTCCGGCAATGCCAGCGGCTGCTGTTGTAGCAAGCGCTCGCAGGAACTCCCTCCGCTTCATCATGACATCTCCTCTTCCATCCCGATCTGCTAAATATCCGGCTCAGTCTTCCACAAAGCGTCTCACTTCCCGGAGGAAGCGTCCGGCGTTGGCCTGGACCTTCTCCGGCGTGTCGCCGGGACTGTATAAAGCTGAGCCGATCCCCAAAGCCTTTACGCCGACGGAGAACCAGCTTACAACGTCCGCAGGCTCAATCGCTCCTACGGCGACAACGCTGGTCTCCGGAGGAAGGACGGCACGCAGAGCCTTGTACATCATCAGGCCATGCACGCCTGCGGGGAAAAACTTAATGGCATCCGCACCAGCCTCGATCAACGCGAAGGCCTCCGTGGCTGTGCTGAAACCGGGGATTGTCCACACCCCTGCAGAGCGAGCCGCGTACACGATGCGAAGATCAGCGTGCGGAGTAAGGATGACGCGCCCGCCCGCCGCCGCAACCGGTTCAACCTGCGTCGGTGAGGTAAGCGTGCCCGCACCGATAAGCATACGATCTCCGAACTGACGCGTAAGAATGGCGATGCTTTCAAGAGCGGAAGGAGAGTTGAGCGGCACCTCTACGATGGCGATGCCAGCTTGATGAAGCGCCGCGCAGATGTCTAAGACCTCGTCTGGCCGGACACCTCGAAGAATCGCGATGACAGGACAGCGAAGCATCCAGGCGTTCAGATCCAATGCATTCTCTTTCCGATGGCGGCAAGTCCTCGGGCCGCAGCATCTTCATCTTCAATAGTGGTGGTACCACCGCACAGCTCAATTGCCTGTGAGTAAAGAAAACACAGATGCGCCGCACCTACAAGGTGCACGTGCGCTCCCGGGGTGATGGCTGAGCGAACATCGTGCCCAATCAACAACCCGGAGAGATAAGAGGACGATTCCGCTTCGGTAAGCTGCCCCGTGAGAGCCAGGGTTCGAACGCCGAAAAGATGATGCAGCAGACCTCCGGCATCCGCAGAACGCCTGACACCACGAGCAAAAGCCTGGAGATCAATCTCTTCGCCCGGACTCATCATGCTTCGAAGAATCGTGTGCTGGCGCATAGCCGAGTAGAAATCCCCGGTCATGGCAGTGGTAAAGCTCGCAATCCTCCGATCCTGAAGATGAATCCACTTGGAATGGGTTCCGGGGAAACACATCAGGCTGATACCGGAGTGCAACTCAAGCACCCCTATTGTCTCGGTCTCTTCTCCACGCATCACCTCAGGAGTTCCATTGGCGTCAGGCCCGCTGACACCGGGGATCAGCCTGACCTCAGCATGGTCGAACTTCACAGGGACGATGTGCTCGACGAGATCGTCCAGCGAAACGGGACAGGGAACGTAAGGAGTCTCTACCCAGCCCTGACGACTTCCGATCATTCCGCAAAGCAGGATGCGAGAGTCGCCATCGCGCAGCCAGGAGCCGACCTCGGCACACAGTAGACCGGCGAAGTCTCTCTGGTTCGTAGAGAGGATGCCTTTCGGCGAAAAGCGGCGGTCGAGAATGGCTCCGTGGGGACCAAGGCGAAAGGCGCGAAAGTTTGTTGTTCCCCAGTCGACCGCAATCAAAGAAATACCCTCGGCTCACAGGTGTTGCCACGAGACCACCTTCCACCAGCAGCGTTTTGGCGCAGCGACTGTATTCCCACTGTGTAATAGCCACGATGTCGCAAGGCAGAGTCTCCAGCAAAGCAAACCACATATATCATCCGTTGCACGCAACATCAAACAAAAAATGAAATTTGTTTCATAAATTATCAAGCAAGACCTGCCAGCTTGACGCTTCCAATTTGCCGGTGCTAGGGTTTGGGCTGTTTGTCCGCACTCTTCCGCATCTCCTGCAACCACGGGATACTGTTTTCCCGTGGTCTTGTGCAACCCACGATGCAGCGCTTTATTCGGTGGTGGAATGATCAGGCAGAGAATCTTCACAGGGAATATGCGGTACGCGCTTGTGTCCTGGCTTTTTGTGTTGAGCGCTATCGCGTATCTGGACCGCACAAACATCTCGATCGCGGGAATCCAGATATCGCGCGAATATGGACTGGATAATACCCATCTTGGGTGGCTCATCAGCATGTTTCTGTTGGGCTATGCCCTCTTTCAGATTCCTGCAGGCCTGCTTGTTCAACGATATGGATCGCGCATCAGTCTCCTGGCAGGAGTGCTGTGGTGGGGCCTCTGCACGGCGCTTACGACAGCGGTTCCATCCGGCATTCGTGGACGCCTGCTGATACTCCTGGCAGTACGATTCGCTTTGGGAGCCGGCGAGTCGGTGATGTATCCGGCTGCCGCGCAGTTTGTCGGACGATGGTTTCGACGCAGCGAGTTTGGCCGCGCCAACGGCATTATCTTCGGCGGGGTCGGAGCAGGGTCAGGTCTTACACCTCCACTGATTACCTTCATCGTGCTGCATCTGGGATGGCGGGCATCCTTCTGGGTCAGCGCACTGATTGGCATCGTTGCTGGAGTTGTATGGTATCTGGTGGCTCGCGATACGCCGGAAGAACACGCCTATGTCTCTCCGGCAGAGCTTGCACTGATTGCAAGTGACCGCAATACCGTTGACGACGCTCCTCAGATTGCCTCCTCACAGCCCGACCGCTCGTGGATCACGTTGCTGCTCAGTAGAAATGTGATTCTGCTTACGTTGAGCTACTTCGCCTTTGGGTACGCGGCATGGATCTTTTTCGGATGGTTTTATCTCTATCTGGCACAGGTTCGAGGCTTCGACCTGAAAGCCAGTGCCGCACTGTCATCCCTTCCATTTCTTGCAATGACAGTGGGATGCCTGTTTGGAGGAAGGGTCAGCGATCGACTCTCGGAGCGCTGGGGGTCGCACCGGGGCCGACGCGGTCTGGGCGCCGTCTGCCTGACGCTGACAGCGGTCCTGCTGGTGGCAGGAGCAAGACTGCATAGCAACACAGCCGCAAGCCTGACCCTCGCTCTTGGCGCAGGCATTCTCTACTTCTGCCAGAGCAGCTACTGGGCCATGGCAGGTGAGATTGCAGGTAAGCATACGAGCGTGATCTCGGGGGCAATGAATATCGGCGCACAGCTTGGCGGCGCCGCTACCGGCACCTGCACGCCTTTGATCGCCGAGCACTTTGGCTGGGAGGCATCCTTTGCCGCCGCTGCAATCATGGCAATCGCCGGAGCGATAGCGTGGTTCAGCATAGCTCCACACGCAACAATTGAAGCGATTTCATCCTCGGCTGAGGTGAAAAAGCTTCCCCTTGCCAATAAATGAAATTTATTCCATAAAATGATTGCCTGTTCCGTAAAGCATGTGCTATAGGTTTTGAGCGCAATAGACTGCGTCTGCCTTTGCGGCAAACGCAAAGACTCGAGCTCCGAGGAAATGACTGCTGCAACGTCGTAAGACTTCACTCGGGCCCATAGGCGCAAAAAGCATAGAGAGCAATCTGGAGAGGTGAGAGATGCGGCATTTCGGGCAGTGGATGCAAAGCGCAGACAGGAATGGACGTACTTCCGCAGAGGCTTTTCTTCGACATGGATGCATGGCGCTACTTCTGGCTGTACTGGCGCTTGCCGGAGCGTGTGGACTCCACGCACAATCCACCACCGGAACGATCCTGGGCCGCGTCTCTGACGCCACCGGGGCCGTGATCCCAAACGTAAACGTGGTCGTCACGAATACGCTGACCGGCGAGTCGCATACGATGAAGACGAACGATGAAGGAGAGTACGTCGTTCCGAATCTTCCACTAGGCGCCTACAACGTGGAGACGCAGGCTCCGGGCTTCAAGCACATGTTGCGCAGCGGCCTCAGCCTTACGGCGAATCAACAGGCTCGCGTCGACCTTGAACTTGAGCTGGGCACATCGAGCGAGTCAGTCGAAGTACACTCCGACGCGGCCCAGGTGAACACATATACGCCGGAGATTGGCAACCTTGTCGATTCGAAGCTGGTCGAGAATCTACCCCTGAACGGGCGCAATGCTTACTCTTTGCTTGTCACGCTCCCCGGGGCCTCCGCGGTCAATGCACAGGTATTTGCAACGCGCGATAACAACAGCTTTCGCTTGAATGGAGGGCGCGCAACGGAGAACTCCTGCTTTATCGATGGCGGCTTCGATAACGATATCTGGCGCAATCAGTGCAGCACGCCACCGAACCCCGACGCAATTCAGGAAATACGCGTGATGACCTCGAACTCCGACGTTGAATTCGGACGTATGCCCGGAGCCTTCGTAGACATGATCACCAAGTCCGGATCGAACAAGATTCACGGAAGCATATACGAGTTTCTGCGTAACGATGTGCTGGACGCAGCGAACTACTTCCAGAAGACCGTGAATCCTCTGAAACAGAATCAATTCGGCGGAACCATCGGAGGGCCGGTCCTCAAGAACAGATTTTTCCTCTTCGGATCGGTCGAAGAACTTCGCCTGAGAACATCGGTCTTTGAAAATGCGATCGCCGTTCCAACAGCGGACGAACGCAAAGGCAATTTTTCGGCTTCGGCAATCAAGCCGAAGGACCCGACCACAGGGCAGCGTTACCTGAATGATCAGATTCCCACGGAAAGCCTCGATAAAGTCGCGCTCAACATCATCAACCAGAGCATTCCTCTGCCAAACCAGCCGAATGGTACATACAGCATTGCCGTCGGCGCTCCGGTCAATCAATTCCAATATCTGATCAAGGGCGACTACGACATCAGCACAAGGCAGAAGATCGGCGTGAGCTGGTTTCAACTGAATGACCATCAGCACAATCCGTTCGCCTCACCGAACCAGATTCCAGGGTTTGCGGAGAGGAATGACGGAGCTTTTCAGAAGAACCTGGTCGTCAACCACACGTGGACTCCGCGCGACAACATTGTGAACGTGGCACGATTCAACTTCATGCGCCGTGAGACCCCGTGGACGATTACATCGACCAAAACACTGGGCGACTACGGAAGCAACTTTACGCAGGGTATGAATCCTCCGACGCCGCCACGCCTTACCATCACGGGAAGATTCACTGCTGGCTCCTATGCCGCGGACGGACTGGATCACTCTATCGGCGGCTCCGATACGTTGACACTGATTCGAGGCAAGCACAACATCAAGGTCGGCACCTTCCTCATGTGGGGCTATTACAGCGAGGTGGGCGCGAGCGCAGGCGGTGGAACGATTACGAATAACGGCGACCTGACTGGAAATGCACTGGCGGATTTCATGCTGGGGTACTCGACCATCTTCACCGAAGATAGCGGAGACCACCCGGATGAGAGCGCAAAATACTGGCACAGCTTCGCCCAGGACACCTGGCAGATAACGCCGAAGTTGACGCTGACTCTTGGCGCTCGCTACGAGTTGACTACCCCACTAGTGTGGACGAAGAACTACATCGCATCGTTCCAGCAGAATGTGCAGTCAACCGTCTACCCGAATGCACCCGCTGGGCTTCTGTTTTATGGCGACCCCGGAGTAAGCCGCGCTGGCAGAAAAACCGACTACAACAACATTGGGCCACGAGTTGGTTTTGCCTACGATCTCTATGGCAACGGAAAAACATCCTTCCGCGGAGGCTATGGCATCTACTATCTGGCCGCTTATGGAGACGGCATCCGCGCGCCCCAGCCCTTCGTGTTAACGGTCACAATCCACTCAAACCCGAGCCTGACGAACCCATGGACGACCTACGCAGGCGGAAATCCATTCCCATTCACACCGCCTACTGGCAAGGATGCAAAGTTCCAGCTCCCGCTTGGCATCATTCACTTCGATCCTCAAGCAGCGACGCCCTACGTGCAACAGATCAACCTCTCCGTTCAGCAACAACTGACAAACGCGATGAACCTGGAAATCGCATACGTGGGCACGCTTTCGCGCAAGCAAACGGTGAACATCGACGAGAATGCACCGGTCTACATTCCGGGCAATTCGACGCAGGCCAACATTGATGCACGCAGGCCATACCTTCCAGGTGTTGTGCAGCAGGTCACAGATTACAAAACAGCAGCGAATGCAAGCTATAACGCACTGCAGGTAGTTGTGAATCAGCGCTTCTCCCATGGTCTTAGCTTCAATGCGAACTACACCTGGGCGAAGAGTCTCGATATTATCTCGAACGATCAATATAACTCGGGGATCAGTGTTGTCGATTCACGAAATATCGCGCTGGACCTGGGACCAACGACAGGAGTGCCCACACAGATCTTCGCGTTCTCCGGAAGCTATGAGACTCCGAAGGTAAGGAGCCTTGGGTTTGTAGGTCGCTATATTCTGAGCGACTGGCAGGCAAACGCCATCGTGACTCGCAATAACGGCATTCCGTTCAACATTACTTCCGGCACCGATTCGAATCTTGACGGCATCAACAATGACAGGCCGAATCTGATCGGAAATCCGCGCCTTCCGAGCGGGCGTTCCAAAGCCGACATGATTGCCGCGTATTTCAACAAGGCAGCATTTGCGACTGCCGCTCCAGGACAGGATGGAAATTTAGGCCGAAATGCACTGGTAGGTCCGAAGTTTATCAATACCGATCTATCGTTCTTCCGCTTGTTTCCAATACACGAGGGACATACACTCCAGTTCCGAGCGGAGATGTTCAACGCGTTCAACCATACAAACTTCGGCAATCCTGATGCAGGACTGACGGACACCAACGTAGGCAAGATCACGGCATCGTCCCCTGCCAGAATTATGCAGTTTGGACTGCGCTATGCGTTCTAGTCGATAAATGGTCCTGCTTACAGGAGACGGAGTGAAAGAAGCGAGTATGCAGAGACTTCGAGGATTGTTAGCCGATGCAGTCCTGATGGCTGCTTCTTACGCTTCATGCCACGGCCAGATGAAGATACAGGAAGGACTTCATCTGGCAGATTTTCGTGCCCACGATCCGTGGATTCTCGCTGACCGCGCGACGCATCGCTACTATCTGTACACAAGTTCGGGCGTCTCCCTTGGTGACGATCATCGGTCCGGTGTTGCGGTATATGAGAGCAGCGATCTGCAAACGTGGTCAGGCCCACGCGTGGTCTTTCAGGTTCCTTCAGGCTCATGGGGAGGTCCCTCAGCGGGTATATGGGCTCCTGAGGTTCATCTGTATCGCGGAAAGTATTATCTGTTTGCCACACTCAATAATTACGAACGGAAGATAGAGCCAACTGCAACGCAAGGTCAGGACTCCGCGCATAAGAGTCATATTGAAGTCACCTACAACGGCGTGGGGCCGCACCTTCGTGGGACACAGGTGTTTATCAGCGACTCCCCGGAAGGACCGTTTCGAGTAATCGGACCGGACAGGGCAATTCCCCCCGCGGACTACATGTCGCTTGATGGAACCTTGTACATCGAAGACGGCAAACCGTACATGGTCTATGCGCATGAGTGGACGCAGCTCGTGGACGGCGCGATGGAGGCAGTGGAGATAAGCCCGGATCTCTCCCAGTCCGCGGGAGAGCCATTTTATCTCTTCAAGGCGTCGGATGCGCCGTGGCTCGACGAGCGCACGACAACAGCGAACACGCCGCAGAACTACGTCACCGATGGACCAGAACTGTTCCGCACCAGAAACGGAAGCTTGCTCATGATCTGGTCAAGCTACAGGAAAGGGCTTTATGTAGAAACTCTTGCCCACTCTGAAAGCGGAAAGCTCAAAGGGCCATGGCGACAGGACCATGTTCTGGCAGGTGACGACAGTGGCCACGGAATGCTCTTCCATACCTTCGATGGCAGGCTGATGCTCGTGCTACATCAACCGTTCGATGCACGCCTGGCTCGCGCAAAGCTCATTGAGATGGAAGATACCGGCAACACAATTCGTGTAAAGAAGAATCCGGCCGTATTCCCCAGCAAGGAGAGGTGAGATACATGCGTTCCTCCTGTAGAGTTCTGCTTCTAACTGCACTGTTGAATTGCTCTGGTCTGGCGCAAACGACAGCGACACCAATATTGACTCTCGACCTGACAAAGATACAGGGAAAGGTAAGTCCCATACTCTACGGATTGATGACCGAGGAGATTAACTACTCCTACGATGGAGGACTGTATGCTGAGCTCATCCGCAATCGGTCATTTCGAGACAACGGCCGTGGTCAGCCGTTTCACTGGTTTATCTATGAAACCGGGAATGCCGATGCCTCCATGGCAATGGACACTTCAACGGGGCCAAGTGCGGCGTTGCCAATCAGCGCTGCTGTGACTGTTCGCGCGGCAAATGAAAAAGAACAGGCGGGCATTACCAATGAAGGTTACTGGGGAATGCGAATCGATCCCAGAACCACGTACAACGGATTTATTTATTTGAAAGCCTCCAGCGCGAATATGGGGCCAGTTCAGGTGAGCCTGATCCATAACAGCAATGGAGAGGTACTCGCACACACAACGATTCCAGCAATCACATCCAACTGGAAGCAATATCCTTTCGCATTAACTTCAGGAGCCTCCTCTGCCTCCTCGGAGAATCGCCTGGTTTTTAGTGTGTCGCGGCCGGGCAGGATTTGGTTTGGCCTGTCCTCCCTCTTCCCTCCGACGTATCACAACCGCAAGAATGGCAACCGTATTGACCTGATGCAGACGCTAGCCGATATGAAACCCGCGTTCCTGCGTTTTCCGGGAGGCGACTACCTGGAAGGCTCTTTAATCGATAACCGCTTTCAATGGAAGAAGACGATCGGCCCTTTTGAGGACAGGCCGACCCACCGTAGTCCGTGGGGGTATGTATCGAGTGATGGCATGGGCCTGCTTGAATTTCTGGAGTGGTGCGAGGACTTGCACATGGAGCCGGTGCTAGGGCTTTATGCCGGATATTCAAAGCAGCAACGGGTGCAGACGGAAAAAGAGCTGGAACCATTTGTGGCTGAAGCGCTTGAGGAGATCGAGTACGTCATTGGCGACGTGCATACGACGTGGGGCGCGGCACGCGCGCGAGATGGACACCCCGAACCATTCGCTTTGCACTATGTCGAAGTGGGGAATGAGGACTATCACGATCTGAGCGGCTCCTACCAGATGCGCTTTCCGCCGTTCTTCCAGGCGATTCGGAAGAAATATCCGCAGCTCAAGATCATTGCAACGACACCAGTACATGGGGAGGCTGTTCCGGATGTAGTGGACGATCACTTCTACCGGACGGCCTCGCAGTTCTTCGATGACAACACACACTACGATCAGGCAGACCGCAAAGGCCCAAAGATCTTTGTCGGCGAATGGGCGACGATCGAAGGTGGACCAACTCCGAACTTCAATGCGGCTTTAGGCGATGCGGCCTGGATGACGGGAATGGAACGCAACTCTGACCTCGTCATCATGTCGTGCTATGCCCCGCTGTTTGTCAACATCAACACAGGCGGAACGCAATGGCAACCGGACCTGATCGGCTATGACGCCATGACAAGTTATGGCTCTCCAAGCTATTACGCACAGGTTCTATTCAGCAATCATCTGGGTGATGAGATTCCAGGCTCGCATCTGGAATCTGCACCGGTGCGATTCTTCTATTCCGTTACGCGCAATTCAAAGAGCGGGACGATGTACTTGAAGCTTGTCAACGCGAGCGATCAGCCTCGGCCGATTCAACTACAAATTCTTGGCGGCACTTCCATCTCACAAACGGGCAAGAGGTTCCTCCTTTCGGCACGAAGTCCGCTTGAAACCAATTCAATCGAAAAACCTCGTTCTATTGTTCCCGTTGAGGGAACAATCACCGATATAAGCAGACACTTCGCCCATACGGTTCCTCCGTACACCATTGAAGTGCTGGAGTTCGGCACTGGACGATAGCTTCAACAGCACGTGCAGATTCTACATTCCACCGTTTTTCTTGAGGCCCACATGACATTTTCCTTCAAGCCAATTCGCCCTCTTACTGCCCTCTGCGGAGTGCTTCTGCTTGGCATCAATTTATCAACTAGTTCCCAGAGTGCAGCGCAGCACATAGCACCGCAAAGCAAACTCGCAAAGAAGCCGCTCTTCCGAGATCCCATCCACGACGGTGCTGCCGACCCGACTCTCATTTGGAATCGCAGCACGCACGAGTGGTGGATGTTCTATACCAACCGGCGCGCCGATATCCCCACCGATCCGGCGAATCCCAAGGACGTCGCCTGGGTTCATGGGACCCGCATCGGGATTGCTATTTCAAAGGATCATGGAGCGAGTTGGACATATCGCGGCATGGCGAATATTCCTTACGGAAAGCCCGACTACACACAGTGGGCTCCAGACATCGTCTATTGGAAGAGCAGCTATCACATGTTTCTCGTGATTGTTCCTGGAACCTTCCATAACTGGAATGCTCCGCGCGAGATCATCCATCTCACGAGTCCAGACCTGTTGCACTGGAAGTATGTATCCAAACTGGAGACAGGATCAGACAGAATCATTGACCCTTCCCTCTTCCCCAAGCCGGATGGAGGATGGCGCGTCTGGTACAAGGACGAGCGCGATCATAGCCACATCCACTTCTCCGACAGCACGGACCTGGTCCATTGGAGCGGAGATACCGCAGCAATCACGGACCGCAGCAGCGAGGCTCCGAAGGTCTTCCACTGGAAAGGACAGTACTGGATGATTACCGACGCCTGGAACGGCCTGGGCGTGTACCACTCGAACGATTTATTGCATTGGACAGTACAGCCAGAGAATCTATTGGCCGAGCCCGGAAAGACCCCTACCGACAGAAGCAAAGGACACCATTGCGATGTGATTGTGAACGGCGATCATGCGTTCATCTTTTATTTCACGCATCAGGGCGAAGACGATCTCGATCCCAAGCTGACAAACTCTTCACGCCGAACAGTCCTTCAGGTTGCCGAGTTGAAGATCATCGATGGAAAGCTGGTGGCGGAGCGTGATCAACCTACCTATGTGGATCTTGGAATAGGACAGAGCAGCGGGAACTAGCCTTCCGCAAGCGATTTTGCCAGTTGGTCGGCTGCGCTGCGCAGAGCGGCTACGATATCGGCCTCGTGCCTGGCATCTCGAATACGAACCTTCGGCATCGAAACGCTGATGGCGAGCGAGACAGTTCCTGCTGCTCCCAAAACAGGGACAGAGAAGCAGACGCCGCCAATATCGCACTCTTCACGATCGACCGCATAGCTTTGACTGCGTATTGCTTCGTATTCACGATTGAGCTGCTTCTGGTCCGTAATCGTGTGCTCTGTAAAGCGGTAGATCTTGAAACTTCGCAGCAGGTGTCCTCTCTGTTCATCGGACTGGAAGGCGGTAATCAATTTCCCCAGAGAACTGGCATTAGGCGGCAGTATGTGCCCGACAACATTGCTCATGCGGATGACCTGAGGGCTCTCGACCACGGCAATCACCTCAATACGATTGCTGAAGAGCATGGCAAGCGTAGCCGTCTCGGAGAGCTCACAACTGAGTGCATAGAGGACCGGCTGACCAAGCCGCACCGTCTTGTCGACGAGGTAAGCCGGGGTAATGGCACGAGCGCCGGGCGCGAGCCGATACTGGCCACGTCCATCGAGAGCAATATATCCGCTGACTTCGAGGGTCTTCAACAGACGAAAGGCGGAAGTCTTTGAAAGTTTGATCTTGCTTGCAATCTCGTTGAGCGCCAACGGCGAAGAACTGACCTGAAGAAGTTCGAGAACCTCCAGCGCTTTGCTTACGGCACGAGAAAAGTATTGGTCCTTTCCTTCGTCTTCATTTTTCGCCGTCCCGATTGACTTGGATGGCCTGGAGTTCGACGGCCGTTCCGTTTTGCGAACAGATTTCTTCATCCTATGCCTCGGGTTCAGAAACCGGCTCATCGACCGGCACGTAAACCGCTTTGATTCTGACTATAGCTAAAAATTCGACGAATCGGTTCGGCAGAACACCAGAGTTCTGATTCGGAATGAGCTATGGGTTGCGGTAAGTCTATTTATCGCCGCATCCTGCAGATTACAGTAGCGTAAATCCGATGCTGAAGATAGCACCGTTTCAGACCTCAAGATCATCTGGCAGAGATACTGCCCGCAGTTCTTCGGCTGGACTGAGTGGTCAGACCGAGACACTCCCACACGCCGCAGCATTTTTGTGAAAGATTTCGCTTGCTCTATATGATTGCTCTATGGACTTAGCCTATAAGTTCGTAGATTCTCCCGTCGGAAAACTCAAGCTCGTCGCTGGCAGTAAGGGGCTTGTGGCTGTTCTTTGGGAGAACGACGACCCTCGACGCGTTCGACTAGAAGGACTCTCCGAAGAACCGCTTCATCCTCTGCTGGTTCAAACAGCGCAACAACTCACAGATTATTTCTCCGGGAGGAGGGACGAATTCTCCATACCACTCGACATGCGGGGAACGAGTTTTCAGAAGCAGGTGTGGGAAGCCTTGTTGACAATTCCGTTTGGAGAGACGCGCACCTACGGAGAGATCGCCAGGCAACTCGGCAACCCTGCGTCCACACGCGCAGTGGGAGCGGCTAACGGGCGGAATCCGGTTTCCATTCTTGTTCCATGCCATCGAGTCGTTGGAACCAACGGCAAATTGACGGGCTTCGCTGGCGGTCTTGAAGCAAAGGCGTATCTGCTCAAACTGGAAGCATTCGAGAATAATGTGTTTGCGTTTTGAAATGGACAACTAAACGTTGACGAGCACCATTTATGCCGAAACAAAAAACATCCCGTAAAAGCTTCGTTCCTGACCAACTCTCGGCTGCCCAGGCAAAGCGCAGACTGTTGCGAGATGCCCTGCGGCCTAACGAACTGCGCGACCTGGCATTTCGGCGCATGATTCTTTCCATTCCACCCGGAAAGGTGAGCACCTACGGTGGAGTTGCAGCGGCTGCAGGATATCCGCGCTACCACCGTGCCGTTGCCAAGTTGTTACGCGCTGACCCCGTGGACCAGTTGCCGTGGCATCGCGTGGTAGGCGCTGGCGGCGAGATAAAACTGCGTGGCGCTGCGGAACATGAGCAGCGGGCCCGTCTGACATTGGAAGGAGTTCGGTTCGCAGGGAAACGGATAGATATGGAGAGGTTTGAGCACTCGCTGAAGCCGTGGGAGGTCTATGAATGAGTGCCTCGCAATCGATGAATTCGTTTCAGCACTTCATCGATCGGTTCAGAATGCAATCCCCCATTGTTCAGGCTCCGATGGCTGGCGTATCTGGTTGCATACGGATGCCGCAAAACGATTGAATGCCCTTGCGGCAAGGGCTCGTTCGACTGCTCGTTGCGGAGTCGCGCTCTGCTGCGCCATGAAAAATGATCCGCGCACAGTGGCTTTTACGCGTTCTTCTACGCCATAGTAGGCAAACGTGTTCGTGGCGGCCTTGGCGCGTCAAAGCTGGATGTGCTGATCGTACCGTTGAGACAGCAGTATGGGTTGTGATCCAGTACCGAAAGCTCAATGCAGTAATCGTCTTTTGGCAGATGCCGCCAGGTGAGGGTAATGTGTTTTCCGCTTGGCACGCTGACGGTCTTGATGTCTGTGTCCGAGAAGAAACCCTTTCGCTTCAGCGTAACGAAGTAGTTATCCGACGCACAGGAAGAGCCGCTACCCTGCATCTGCCATTCGCCGGAGAGCGAGACCCGCAGCCCTCCGTTATCTACAGTGAAATAGCGATGGCACGGCAGCACGTTGTGGCAGATGCTCATCGTGCTATCAAAGAGTTTTGCCTTGCCGGGCAGCGGAGCAACGGTCTTGGCCTTCAGAGTCGGCGGACACGCTGGTGGAGTACGTTTCGAGGAAAACGTCCAGGGCGTATGGTCCAGAGGAGGCCCCTTGGCTCCATTCTTTCCCAGAAGACCATATGTAACTGTCACCTTTTTGGCGAAGAACTCGTTGCCGGGGAAATACTCATCCACCTTAGACTCGAACCACAGAACCTGATTGAGATCGTAGACACGCATGATTGCGTGGCGCTCCACCTGCGCGTTCATGTTCGTGTTCATATCGACATCGCCGATGATGATGTTCCAGCGTGTATTTCCGGGACCGTGCAGACTTCGTCCGCCGGTGCGTCGGGTCTCGCCGTGCAGCATGTGCATGGGGTACCAGATGCGTCGCTGCTTTGCGGCGCGTATGCATTTAAACTGCGCTTTGTAGGGGGTCTCTCTAGCCTGCGAACCTCGGGTATTTCCCGGGCAGCGCGTCAGTGGCGAGGCCGTCACGGTCCCGGCCTGTCCCTGGGAACCCAACGAACTTGAGACGAAGGTGGCGGGTAGTTTGTTTGATCCGCAGAGATCGTCCTTCTTGTCCTTATCCTTGTCTTTTCCCGTATCCGGCGCGGGGACTACAGGTGGCACGGGATCGACATCCGGAGTGGTTTCGGTGCTCGATTGAGGATCGGCCTGTGGAGCTTGTTCCGGCGTTTCTTCTGGTGTCTCTCCCATCTCGGGGTCCATCTCCGGAGCATCATCCATCTCAGGGGCCTCATCCATATCCGGAGCCTCGTCCATCTCTGGCGCTTCGTCCATCTCCGGCATCTCTTCAATATCCATCTCAGGCTCGCCGAACTCCTCGAAGCCCCCAGGCGGCTCGATGAAAGGCTCTTCGGGGATTGGAATCATCTCCTGCCGTTGCACCGTTGCCGTACCACCTGGAGAGATCGGTCCATGATTGCCGAATGCGCGTCCGCCTGCTGTCGAAGGATGCTTCTCCAGAGGATTGCTGTGGCCTTGTTGAATGACATGGGTAAGCTCATGCGCCAGCAGATTTTTTCCTTCGGCAGTAGACGGGCGATAAGAGCCGGAGCCGAAGACGATGTGATTTCTTACGGTGTAGGCAACCGCGTTGACTGCCGTCGCCGAGCGGGCTGCGGCTCCATCCGCATGGATGCGGACGTTGCCGAAGTTGAAGCCGAAGCGGCCTTCGAAGTCTGTGCGCGTGCTGTCGCGCATGGGTTCTCCTGAGGAACTGAGCGCGGAACCAACTACGGAATCAATTGACGATGCATCGTGTTCCCTGCCACCGGGGATAGCCTTGCGATGTACCTTCTGCTTCTCCTCCTCTTCTTCCTTGCTACATGCAGCGCACTTTCTCATCAGCGGCTGCTCTTCTTTCTCTTCCTGAGCGCAGGCCGCGCATTTTCTCTGAATCCGAGGCGCGGGAGCCGCGTGAACGCCGGTGGGCTGCTGCCTCATCACCTCGTTGGCGACGCGGTCGGCTTCGTGCTCAAGCGGGTCATCCACAGAGCCGATCCTGAGCGTGGAAGGAGGTGGAGTGCGTGCGACGAGGCTGTGCTGAGGTGGAGTATGTTTTGCGTGCGGTGAGGGTCTTGTGACTTTCCCGGCTAGCATAGTTTGCTCCGTTCCGAGTGCATAATCCCTAGTAACTACTGAAGAGTTGGTGACGGCTGAGTTGGAGGCAGTGGCGATAGAAGCTGGCGTCTTCCTGCTCGGTGCGCTGTTCGAGACGGCGAGAGACGGCCGGGTCGCGCTTGGCTGATCCGAGCAGATGAGTGAAACCTGCACGGGCGGCAGCGGCCTGATTGTAGGCTTCGCCGAAGGTCGGGAACAGATAGCGCATGTGCATTCCGCGGAAGGGCGACTGCGGATGCGAGCGGTGAAACTGAAAGCAGGCGTCGAGCAGAAACTGCTCCACAATCATCATGAAGCCGCTCAGGTCAGTGAACTCCGCCCAGGCCGGAGCATGGGCAAGGTTGAGCATGAGATCGAGCGAGAGGCTGGCGTAATACTGGATGAAGTCGACGCGATTGGCTCCCATGATGCCGCAGTTCGCCTCGCGGAAATTATGAGGAGAACGAGAGCGCACCCACTCCCACTCCATCGGCAGTTCGAGGCCGTGGCTGAGGAAGGCGCGTTCGACCTGCTCCGGTCCGCACCATGTATCGAGCGGCGGATGCTCCTCCGGACACTGGGCAAAGACCGGCGCGGACAACATGCTGGCCGGAAGCGGCTTCCAGAGAAAGACGTCCGTATCAAGATGCACGAACGGATGCTGCTGCAGGCGGTAAGCCACGACCTTGCTGAGAGACCACCAGTCCGGATTGCACTGGCGGTATGCGTCGAGCTCGGTGGATACATGCGTGAACGAGAGGCCGAGAGCATCCACCAGCATGGCCTTTCCCGGTGTGTCGGTGACGAGCATGGTCTCCGGAAAGTGCCTGCGCGCGAGCCGCAGGCTCAACCCCCAGGCGAGCAGGTGATGGAGAGGGTCGGACCAGGCAAGACCCTGCCTGCCGCGAATCTGAGACGGCTTGCTCCAGAAGGACCAGACAGCACGCATGGAGGGATTGCTCCTTTCCTTATCGGATGATCACCGGCGGGACCGTACCGGTAAGAGTGAAGGTGACAGGCGTGGCGGCGATGGGGCCGACGGCCGTGGCGATACTAGCCTGCACCGTGATGATGACCGTAGTGACAACACCGTTGATGTAGGGGTTCTGGACGATGTTGATCGCCGCGTTGACGGAGGTTTCACCGGCGTGGATGGTGACGGGGGACTCGATCTGGGCGTAAGTCGAGGTTGCACCGTTGGCATCGAGAACGGAGAGCGTGATCTGGGCGTCGGCGAGGGCGCTGTAGTTTGTGATGACGGTTACGAAGGGGCTCACGGTCGTATTGGGCACGCTGGGGTTGAGTGGGACGCTGGAGACTCCGGTGACGGCGTTGTTCTGATTGACGATGGCGTAGAGCGCCGGGTACGCGACAGTGATGCTGGAGATGAGCAGCGTGGGCGCGAGATAGAACCAGGATTCGAAGTCGCTGGATTGCTCGCCTGCGCCGGAGGGGAGTTGCAGGTCCATGCGGGTGGTGCCGTCGGGGTTCTGCGCGGACTGCCCCAGGGTGCGGCCGTCGAGGAAGAGCTGGGACGGTTCTGTGCCCGCCGAGATGGCATTGCCGAGCAGACGAACGCGGACGCGGGCGTACTGGCCGATCGTTGCGCCGAAGATCAGCCCCGCGTTGATCGAGTTAATGGTCACGACCTGGAGCGCCGAAGCCTTGAGATACGGCAGGATCCAGGAGGCGGTAGCGCCGTCGACGGTGATGGTGGAGTCGAGGGAGAAGCAGGTACGAACGTAGGTCGAGGGCAGAGGTATCCGCGAAGAACGGAAGGTCGTGGGAGCGAAGGTGGCCGTCCCGAAGGCATCGAAGATGGTCTCCAGCGTGACGACGAAACTGGCATTGGAGATAGGGCTGGTTGGCGGAGTGTCGAACGTGACGGAAAGACCGTTCGCCACCCACACGTCAGCCGTGATTAATCCATCATTCAACCAGTTAATTCCCGTGATGTGAAGCGCTTTGGAGGCGGAAGGAGCGCTCAGTTCAGTGAGCGGTGAGAAGAGGCGGCGGCAGTCTTCGACTACGGCCTTCTGCTGCTTGGGGTCCCAGTGGATGCAGGCCAGCGGAGCGTTGTAGACGATGATGGAGCGCGGCGGCTGGAAGAGGTCTCCGCTGCTGCCGCAGGGCGGCCAGTCGATCTGGCCGGAGGCGGTGCGGGCGGGAATCGTCCAGTAGTCGCCGGATTGGTAAGAGCCTGTACGGAAGCTGATCTGGATGCCGTTTTCAAGCGGGAGCTGCGAACCGGCAGAGAGAGGAACACCGGAGCTCGATGCCATGGCTCCGGTCTGCTCCCAGCGGCGCACGCGCGCGTTGCGGGATGGATCGACGCCGATGACGGGCGCGGTGAGGGTGATCGACGGCACGGTGGGGTCGGTGCTCTGGATCTGGTAAAGCTGGCCGGGGGTGTTCGGGGTCTCTCCGAAGAGGTCGGTGTCGTCGCTGATCTCGACCCACTGGTTGGCTGCGAAGCCGAGGTTGGCGTCGGGGCCAAGAGAGTCCACGACGATGGTGTCCCCGGAGACGCTTTGAATGGCAGAGACGACGGAGCCGTTCTCTCGCGACCACTTGAAGGTAGCGGTGGCCTCGGTTCCTCCGTGGTGAATTTCGACGCGGTAGAGCTGGTTCTCCAGCCCCTGATACCCGGCGGAGGGGATGGGCTGGCAGGAGCAATCGGAGCCTGCGGCGGCGGTGCTGGCGCTCATAGCTCCGGTGCTGACGATGGGTTTGCTGGCGTACATGGCCGTGCAGCAGTCGACTGCTGGTGTGGTGGATGATGCTGCGGCTGGTGTGTTGACCGTTGCTGCGGCGGTGGCTGCTGTTACTGCGGTGAGTTCCGTCCTCAGAAGCTGGGAGAGGTTCTGCCGGGCTTCGGGGAGAGAAGTATTTAATTTTAGGATCGACCTGACCGGAGTCCGGATAATCGGGGAGGGTGGAGGGACGAGGCTGGCCACGACGCGCCAGACGGTCTGGAGTCGCACCGTTGTATCGGCCTGGCCGAGCGCGGGCTCGCGCAGGCAGGCGTCGTCTAGTGGGGTTACAAGTCGTTGCCAGACCTGAAGATAGACCTGGAGCGCACCGTTGCCGCCGGACTGTACGAGCTCGGATAGGAGCGTTGCGTCGGACGGGGAGACGTCGAGCAAATAGGGCTGGTTGAGGTATGGGAGGCTGGTGGCGTTCTCACAGACGAGCCCTTCGACGTAGTAGCGGCCAGCGCCGATTAATAATTCATTGCCGGAGACTGTGATGGCGAAGCCTGCGTCGTGCTCGGGCGCGCCGAAGGGGCCGATGACGTCAACTGACTGATTCCGAGCCAGATAGTCGTCGATGGCGGCCTGTTCGTTGGCGTCGGCGTCGAGCGAGACGCGGCCCTGCTGCTGGAGCACCGCGGTGTACTGCTTTGCGGGGTTGAATCGGATTCGGCTGAAATCAGCTTTCATAGGGCACCTGGAGGAATTAAATTTTGGCCCGGTTTGCCGCGTTTACAGAAGGCCGCCGCCTATGCCGGAGACTGCGGGCATGTCGGAGTTGGCGTCGTCGCAGCACTGGCGGGGACGAACGAGACCGCCGTAGATGATGGTTGGTGGTGGTAATTTGCTGGATGGCGCGTGGGTGGGATGCAGGAAGATACCGCTCTCCAGCGTGACGGGAAGATACTCGGGAGCGCGGAGCTGCACGTTGCGGACGGCCTCCGTCTCCTGAATCTGGTAGTAGACGCCGATCTGGGAGCCGTTGTCGGCGCCGGTCCAGAGGGCCAGCGGGACATCTCCGCTGAAGAGGGCGTAGCCGGGCTGGCCGAAGCGCAGGCTCACGAAGCGGGGCGCGAGCGCGGCCTGGTTGGCGGAGTCCGGCGGGAGGCACTGGTAGCGGCGCGGCGTGATGGAGTCGGCGGGAAGCCAGCAGAAACGCACGCAACCGGTCTGGCGGCGGCTGGTCCAGATGCTGGCCGGCCACGGGTCGCGGCGTGGACGGCGCGCGTGGAAGAGGGTGTTGGAGGCGAGCAGCATGGTGCGGGTGTGGACCTTGCCGATGAGGGTGCTGTCCTCGACGTGGAGGTCGGCTCCGGCGGAGGCCAGGTCGGAGGCGGCATAGGCGACGCAGCAGGGGGAGGTTGCATCGAGGATGCTGGAGCAGATGCGGGTGGAGCCGCCGGAGTCCGCGGCGATGGAGCCGGTGATGGAGCGGAGGAGGTTGAGGCTGACCTCGGTGGCCGTGACTAGGATGCTGGGATCGCCGGGAGAGACCGGGTCGCCGGAATGGGTGAGACTGAGGCCGGGGACGAGGGTGGAATCGACGATCTGGACGGTGGCGCTGCCGCCTGAGATGGAGAGCCACCCGGCGAGCCAGAGGCCGTTGAGCAGGAGTTGACCGGCGGCGGCTCCTGTTCCCTCTGAGAGGACCGGCGCGGCGGAGGCGGCGACCTCGATCTCGCCGGTGAGCGTGGCGCAGGAGTGGTTCCAGAGGACGTCAAAGGGGCCGCCGGAGGGAACAGGCTGGCCGGAGACCAGCGTCAGATTCGCCCCGGCGGGGAGTTGAATGGCGGCGGCGCCGGTGAGGTCGATGGCAAACTGTTCGAAGCCCGGCAGGACGATGATGCCGGTGGAAGCTGGCTGGGAGGCCACTAGCGTATTCCAGTTGGCTACGGCATTTTCCAGCGTTGGCGCGTCTCTGCCTACGAGGCAGAAGAACGTGGCCTGCGCGGGCTGGAGTGTGACTAACGCGGCAGAGCGGTCGTAGGGGCCGCCGCCGATCTCGGCGGGTGAGCCGAAGGAGTAGTTGAGAAGGAGAGACTGCGGCAGGGGAAGATCGGCGGCGAAGGCGATTCGGCCCAGTTCGGGGTCGATGGCGATGCGTCCTGAGGGCGGGGCGCACCAGACGCCGGGCGAGATATCGGCCAGATTCGCGCTGACGATCTGCGAGGCCGGGACGGGGACGCCGTCGGCGAGCAGGAGGACGCTTGCGGATGGGCCGTAGAACTGCGGGGCGGCGGGGTTGTTCAGGCTGCGGGCTAACTCTACTCGGTCGATGGGCTCGGGCACGTCGATACGCTGGGTTAGGCCGCTGAAGGAGGCACGGGCGGGAGGCTGCGAGAAGAGCGGCATGTTGGTGCCGAGCGGGCTGAAGAAGTAGCGTCCGTCGCCTATCGAGAATGCTGGCGCGTTGGTGACCGGGCGGCTCTTTAGACGCCAGATGTGGATGGCTATGTCGGGGATGTTGGCGCGGCCGGGGCCGTGGAGGCTTATGTCTAACGCAGCGGCGTCCGGGCTGGCGGGCTCGCGAAGCCGTGGGGCGATGCGGCGAACGTCGATGGTGCGGCTGGCGGGGTCGAAGGCGGTGTTGAGACGGTCGAGCGAGGCGGTGCGGCGCAGGCTGAGGGTGGAGTCGTGATGCGGACGGACGAGCCTCATGCTCTCGGTGGTGATGAGGCGGCGGAACTCCTCAACGGCTACGGTGGCGCGACCGGAGACGTCGGCGGTGACTTGTTCTAACGCTAGCAGGGTGCCTTTGCGGCGGCGGTAGCCGATGGTGTTGGCCACCTCGGCACGGCTGTCGGAGGCGGTGGCCACCTGATAGATGGAGTTGTAACCGATGAGGTCGCCAATGTAGGGGATGACCCAGGGGGCACAGGTCTCGATGAACTGGTCGTCGTAGAGCTGCTGGATGTTGTCTTCTACGATGCCTAGCTGCTGGGCGAGCACGGTGTAGAGCTGCTGCAAGGGGCCGCCGAGGTCGGCGTCGCGGTTGCGATAGACGGCGGGCAGCAGGGCGAAGAGCTGTTCGGCGTTCAGGCTCATGACCAGCCTCCGATGAGGCCCTGCGAGCTGGGATCGAGGAGAAGCATCTGGGCTCCATGGGGAGGAAGTGGGCCGGTGGCGCAGAGGAGCGCGGGCGGCGAGGCTGTTGGCGATCCGCTGGGCTGAAAGACGGTGAGCCGGACGGCGATGACGCCGGGCGTGTTCTGGATAATCTCGACGATCTCGCTGGCGGCCACGCTTTGGCCGAGTTGGCGATTCTGGAAGGCGAAGGCGGTTTGCAGGGTGATCCAGACCTGCGCTAAGACTTGTGTGGAGTCGTAGTTGACGGTGTCGATACGGACGGCGGCCCCGACCTGAAATAAGACGGGGGCGAAGGAGGCGACCTGAAGGGGGATGAAGGGATTGCCTGAGGACTGGATGGCGGCGATGAGCTTGAGGACGACGGGGTCGTTTCCGTCGAGGACTGCGCCGCCAGCCCCGGCGACGGTGAGGAAGACGCCGCGGCGCACGCCGAACCATGTCCATGTAGCGAGGGCTTTGGCGATACCGGCGAAGTTGATGGAAAAGTTCTGGTAGTCCTCCAGCGAGACGATGCGGCCTATGGTGAGGGTGGGCAGAGGTGCGCTCTGGCGTGCCTCGGAGGCGGTGGCGGGGTCGGCTGCCCCGGAGGCGGCGCTGGGATTGATGACGGAGGAGACTCCCTGGGGGCGGTCGAGCGGCTGAGAGAGTTGGCGGGCGTTGACCATGCCTGCGCTGCCGATGCCTTTGCGATAGACGGCGCGGATGTTCATTTGGCCGGTGGGCGTGCGGGAGCCTTGCAGGCCGTTGCCGAACTGGACGACGCGGCTACCGTCGGGGCTGACGCGGGTGGTGAAGACGCGGTCGGCGGGACCGGCTTCGAGGAGGTTTTGTACCTCGTGCCACTGGAGATTGTTGACCCAGACTTCGAGCGTGGACTGGGTGCCGTTCTCGGTGGCGGCGGTGATGTAGGTGAGGGGCGATTGCTTGAGGGTGAATTGCAGAGCGCTGTTGGTGGCGTCGCCGCTGCCGAGGATCTCGTGGACGGTCTCGCCGTTGGTGGAGAGGACGGCGTTGGCGTTGATGGTGACGGTGGTGGCGTCGTAGATGCCGGTGAGGGAGGATTGCAGGCTGAGGCTGGTGATGTCGCCGGAGATGGAGACGGCGTTGACGAGAGCGGCTTCGATGACCTGCGGGTCTTTGCTGTCGGCGGGGAGGAGGATGAGGTTGCCGGAGGCCAGGGAGAGGGTTCCAGGGACGCCGGAGAGGGTGGTGACGGGCCAGTTGAGCAGGCCGGTGGGGTCGGTGGCGGGCGGGAAGGCGGTGACGAGGAAGATTTGGGCGTCGGTGACGGGGAGGACGGTGGAGGTGTTGTCCGGCGCGAAGATGGCGAGGCTGCCGGTGGTGACCTGGAGGCGGACGCGTTTGCCGGTTAGGCCGATAGGTTGTTTGGAGGCTATGGTTTGGCCGCCTGTTACGGCTACTGTGGGGCCTTGTACGGGGACCACCATGCCGGGGGCTAAGTTGAAGGAAAGACTGGGGCTTTGGGTGATGGGGAGTGTGGCGGGGGTGAGTAGCTGGCTGTTGGTGTAAACGGTGGTGCTGCGGGTGTTGCGGATGAAGGTAGTTAGGGCGGCGTCTCGCGAGGCGCCGGGGGAACCGGCTAAGACGGCGAAGGTGGGGGAGAGGGTTAACTGCGTGGTTTTGGCGCTGAGGGCGTAGTAGTTGGGGTTGGACTCGGAGGCAGCGGTGATGGTGAAGGCGGCGGTCTCGGAGTTGTCGGTGAGGACGAGCCACTGGGGTTGGTGGGGGGAGGGTGAGAGGCCGGGGTAGGCGGCGTCGAGGTTGAGGCTGCCGCTGCTTAGGAGTTGGAAGTTCCAGTCGGTTGGTATTTTTCTTATGGTGATGTCGGGGGCTATGTCGGCATCCAGAGTGAGGAGTAAATCTGTGGTATTGAAGAGCTTTAATGCGGGGGCGGAGGTGACTGGCGTGGTGGATAGTGTGGATGGCGTGGTGGATGGATGGCCGGGGATGTTGGCCAGTGTGTCGGAGGGAAGGAGGTAGGGATTGATAGCGTTGGAGCCGAAGATGGCGGCCTTCTGGCGGAGGATGTAGATGGCTACGTTGCTGGTGGCGGATGGTACGGAGTTGGATGGCGGGGCGGACCACCAGACCTGCGTATTGCGGGAGGTGGGGTCGATGTTTACGCGGATGACGAAGCGGAGGTCGGCTGGGCCGGTGGCGGTGGGTTGGCCGGTGGCGGAGGTCGCTATGAAGAGGAGCGCGTCGCCTACGTTGATGTTGTTGGCGGAGCCGGTGATCCAGGTGGAGGTGTCGCCGGGGTTGAGCTGCCAGGGGAGATGGGTCTGTGCGGGGAGGGAGTTGAGCGCGATGACGGCAGTGAGGTCGGTGGAGGTCTCGAAGGTCTGCGGCTTCTGGCCGGGACCGGGGACGCTCTGGACGCGTGTACCTGCGGGGATAAGGACGTTGTCGGGCGAGCCGGTGGCGCTGGAGAGCGTGAAGGCGACCACGGCGGAGGCGGAGACTCCGGGAGAGGGGACGTAGCCGATGAGGCGGGCAAGCTCGAAGACGGAGCGGTCATCGACGGCGGTGCGGAGGAAGGCCTCGTTGGCGAGACGCTCCTGATAGAAGGTGAGGACGTCGAGGCTGATGGCCCAGGCGTCGAGGAGGGCGATGGTGAAGTCGGAGGTGTCGCGGGTGCGGAGTGCGGCCAGCGCGGGAAGATCGGGGTCCGAGAGCGAGGCGAGCATACTGCCGAGGAAGGTGGAGTAGGTTCCGGCGCGGTAGGTGATGGCGGAGAGCGCGGGGCGGTTGCTGATGGCCTGCGGGGTCTCCTGCTGGAGACCGTCGCAGCAGCCGCAGAGCGTGGCTTCGGAATCGGGAAGGTTGCAGGCTGAGCTCATTTTCCACCGTCCATGTGGAGCAGGAAGATACCGTGATCGAGGTGGTTGGGGTCGTTGTCGCAGTGGGGAATCTCAAGGCGGCCCATGGTGAGGTATCCCTGCGTGACGCCGTCCTGCGTGCTGGCGGTCGCGTCCATGCGGGCGAAGGCGGCGAGGGTGGCGGAACGCACGCCTTCGATGGACTGGGCCGCGGAGATGAGCGTGCTGGCGTAGACGGTTTCGCCGAAGGTGAAGTTGGCGGCGTTGAGGAGGCCGGGTTTGCCGTTGCACTGCTGGCCGCTGAGGAAGAGATGCATCAGGGCGTCGTAGACATCGCCCTGAAAGTGCGCGGGATCGACGCAGATGTCCATCTCGATGCGGAGGCCCACGATCTGCGCGCCTTCTACGGAGAGGTCGGTGCCGAGCATACGGAGGAGGTCGAGGCTGGATTTGGTCTGCTGGACGAGAGTGGTGGTGATGGTGGCGGTGGGATCGACTGAGACGAAGGCTGTGTACCAGCTTCCCGTCCAACGGAGCGTGCCGCGTGCCGCGCGGATGCCGGGAAGTTGCGAGGCGGATGCGCCGTAGTCATCCGCTGTGACGCAGCGGAGCTGGGTGGTGTAGCTGAAGGGCGCGTAGGCGACGATGTGGTTCCTGTCTTCGGGGTCTACTCCGCCGGAGGCTGCTAGCGGATTGCGAACTGCGAGGATGGTTCCGGGTGGCGAAGGAAAGGCGGGGCCGATGAGGAGATGGCCGAGGCTGTCGCGGCCGATGTTTCCGGCGGAGCCGTTGCCGATGCGATAGGTGGCGGAGAAGTCGAGGCCGGTGTCGGGGGCTTCGCCGTACTGGTTGTCGCCGAAGCGGAGGAAGGCGGTGCCGTCGCGCTCGACTTCGACGACGAAGACGGAGTCGGTGTCGGCGCTGGAGAGGAGATCGGGCAAAGGAGTCCAGTGGGAACCGTCGGTGGCCTGAAGCGAGATCTGCGGGACGGCCTGTTTGGGGTCGGGAGCTAGAAAGGCTGTGGCGGAGGCTAGCCCCGGCGATGCCGGAGTGAAGCCGGGAAACTTTGGTCTGAAGGTGAGTGGGTAGCTGGCCAGCTCCGGGTAGTAGCGCGGGATGGGCGCGGGTGGGGGTGTGGTGGTGTTGCAGGTGCAGCCGCCGGTTTGCGGTGGAGCGGGCGGCGCGGCGGGGACGGTGGGCAGGGCTTCGGAGGCGACGATGGTTCCGTGCTGTGCGGGGACGATGTTGCCGCGTGCGACGGTGACTCCGTAGACGGGGACTGTGCCGTGTTCGGCGTCGGTGGTGGAGGAGATGCAGATGGGGAATGGAAGCGCGTCGCCGGGTGACCATGCGATTCGGGTGATGGCCTGGCCGGTGAGCGGGTCGGTGAGCGGGCGGCCTTTGTAGTCGGTGATGGAGATGGTGGAGAGGAGGACGGCGCAGCGGTTGGCGGGATTGGCGTCGGCGGGGTCTCCGGTGTCCGGGCCTAAGACCTCTTCGAAGAGGAGAACGTCGCCGGGGTGGAGGGTGGTGATGTGGCCGAGAAGCGTGGCCTCTGTGGCCCCGGGAGGAAGGCAGCAGTTGGCATCGCTCCATGTGTAGAAGCTCATGCTGTTCTGTTCGAGGAAGAGGGTGCGGTCCTCCATGCTGGAGAAGACCGGCTGGGTGGTCTGGGTGAGCTTCTGCGCCAGCGGATCGGTGGCGCGGAGCGAGACGGGAAGGCCGGGCTGGGTGACGTAGAAAGCGGTCTCGGCGGGGACGAAGATGTTGTCTATGCCGGGGGCTAGCGTGAGGGCGATGAAGACGCGGGCGTTGCAGCCCTCGCCTATGGTGTAGTCGACTAGCTTGGCGTGGCGGCGCAGAGAGATGCGGCTGCGAGCGGTGGCGAGGTAGGCCTCAGTGCTTACGGCGTCCTGCTGGTAGCTGAGATGATCGGCCGCATAGGCGAGGGTTTCGACGAGGGTGACACCGAGGTCGGCGGCGTGGGTCTCGGTCCATGACGGGAGCAGGACGGCGAGGCGGTCGAGCATGACCTGACGGAAGCCGCTGTAATCCTTGGCGAGATAGTTGATGTCGGGCGTGGGGCGGACGGAAGGCGGGCAGCAGGTGTCGGGCAGGCAGTCGGAGGGTGTGGGGCATCCGGCTTTGAAAGAGAAGCTGACGGTGGCTAGTTGAGGGTCGAAGCCGTCGGGCGGGTCGGTGATGCCGGGACCGGCTACGAGCGAGAGTTGGTAGGGGGAGAAGTCGCCGGGGTTGGAGAGATTGAGGGTCAGGGTGAGCGGGTCGTCGGCTGTTACGGGCGAGATGGAGAGGACTTCGATGGGAGTGCCGCCGGTGATGGTGATGTTGGCGGGCGTGAGCGCGAGGTTGCGGGCGTTTTTGAGCAGGGTGAGGGCGAGCTGGGTTCCGCAGCCGGTGGGGCCGACTACTTCGAGGTAGTCGATGCCATTGAGTGCGGGGCTGGCGAGGACTAGGGCGCGGCGGTTCTTTTGGGAGCAGAAGTAGATCATGCCTGCGCGCCTCCGTAGACGAACTGCTCGGTTTGTTGCTGCTGGGACTGGAGGACGAGGTAGGTGATGGTGACGGTGAGGGTGGAATCGACGGCGGTGACGGCTACGGACTGCACGCGGATGACGTCGGAGAGCCACTGCTGGAGGCCGACCTGAATGGCTTGTTGCTGCGCGGCGGCGAGCACCTCGCTGTTGGGTGCGAAGACGAGCTGCGCGGTGCCGCTGCCGAAGGTGGGGCGGTTGACGCGCTCGCCGGGCGAGGTAAAGAGGATCTGCTCGACCATATCGCGGATGTGCGTGAGCGTGTCGGTCTGCGCGGTGTGACCGGTGGCGTCGAAGCGGTATGGATACGCGATGTTCATGACGAGGCTCAGATGACCGTGACCCGGGTTTGCGTGACGAGAGGAAGCAGCGGCGTGCCCGGAGGAGTGCAGATGGCTTGTCCGCTGAGGATGACGAGAGGTTGTCCGTTGGAGGTGACGCGTGTGCTGCCGGTGACCCACTGCGCGGTCACGCAGGGTGGAACGGCGGTGGGGATGCCGGGACAGCCTGCGATGATCCATGGTGCGGAGATCAGGGTGGAGGGCTGGCCGGAGAGCGTGACTCGGAGATTGGGCGCTGTGGGTGTGGCTTGTCCGCCGTGAAGGCAGAGCACGGTGGCGCCTTGCTGGATGAGGAAGCCGGGCATCAGATGACCTCCATGGCGCCTTCGTTGACGGTGACGGCGGGGCCGGTCATGGAGACGGTGGCGCCCTGGCCGTTGTTGAGGATGATGCCAGTGTCCGAGATGGAGAGGAACGCGCCGGTGGATGTTTTGAGCAGGATGCCGCCGGTGGGGCCGGGAACGTCGCTGACAAGGAGGGTGTTCTGCTCGGTGGTCTGGATGAGGAGCTGCTGCACGCCGGGAGGCGCGGCCAGGGCGAGCGCGGGCACGTCCGCGGCGGTGGGCCAGTAGCAGCCGACCCAGATGGGGTAGTCTACGTTGCCCTGCTCGAACTCGACCCAGACGCCGCTGCCGATCTCGGGGACGACGAAGAGGCCGGACTGGATGCCGCAGAAGGGCAGGCAGGGCAGGGCCCAGGTGGAGGGGAGGATGTTGGAGACATCGGGCACCTGCACGAGGAGACGCGCAGTCTGCAATGGATCGACGTTGTCGATGACGATGCCGCGATATTTGCCGAAGTAATTGGGCATTGCACTTCCCTGCTGGTTTGTTGTGAAGACTCGTTACTTTGCTGCGATTGCTGCGATGACTTCTGTTCTTCTTTCAATACGGTGTGGCGGGTACGACGGGGAGGTTCGAGATCAGCGCGTTGCGCTTGAGCACGAAGCTCTGTTTGTACTCGCCGGGTTTGAGCTGGTGTGTGGTGCTATCTACGAAGTGCATTCCGTCGAACGCGACGCCTGCGCCGCGCACGCCGACGAGGCTGCGGGCGCGCAAGATCTGGCCGTAACGGGTGACGTCCAGCGTGCCTTCGCCGCTGACGACGTCGGCTTTCTGGACGGCTAGAGCCATGCCGCGCATGAGGGCGAGGCCGGGCGTGAGCTTGGCGGTGTCGGTCAACGGCGGAACGGTTTGCGGCGTGGGGACGACGGCTCCGAGCGGCGGGTTGAACGGCGTGACGGGCGGGATGATGACGGGGATGGTGACGTTGGTGGTCGCGTCCTGAATCCAGACCATCGGCATGACGGAGCTTTGGGGTTGATAGCGGAAGTTGAGGCTTTCGACGTTGGTCCAGGAATCCATGTTCACGTTGAGCGAGTTCTGCGGAGTGCCGAAGCGAACCTGTGGGCCCCAGTAGGCCTGATTCATTCCGGGCAGCGGGCCGGGAGACATGTAGAAGACGTAGCCGACCTCACGCGCCAGTTGCTGGATGTAGGCGAGGTCCGTGCCGTCCTGGCGGGGGATCTGCAGCAGGGGTACTGGGATGTCGGGGACGGGCACCGGGATGACCTCGGGCACGATGCCGAACGCCGCGTATTTCGCGAGGATGGTGAGAACACGCAGGTCGGCGCTCATACCGGGATAGGGTATGCCGCTGAAGTCGATGAGGTTCATCAGCGAAGAGAGATCATGCCCGGTGACGATGAGTTTGGCGGAACCGCTCATGGCGTCGGGAACGACTTCGTTGTGCTCGATGATGCCGTCTATGATGACCTGCGGCAGACCGGAGAAAGTGGCGACGAGGATGACTCGCATCACAGGAATGGGAGCGCCGGAGGCGAGCAGGAAGAGCGTTTGCAGGATGGAGTTGTTGCCGAGCTTGAAGGTGAGCTGAAAGCCGCTGGGGCCAGTCGCGGACTCGGTGACTTCGACAGAGACGAGCGCGTCGATGACAGGCTTGGGCACGGGCACGGCTTCCACCGGCCCGGCGAGCAGCGTGAGATGGAGCGGACTACCCATTGCGCACTCCTGCGGGAATGGCGGAGGCGAGCGGGATGAGGATCGAACGGCCTTTCTGCGCGGTAAGCTCGTCGGGATCGGTGGCGGTGTTGGCGTCGCAGATCATCCAGAAGAGCAGAGGGTCGCCGAGGAAGCGAGCGGAGAGATTGTCGATGCGGTCGCTTTCGACGACGGCGTAGTTCTGTACCGACGCATAGACCGAGGGCTGCGGGAGGATACGCCGCGCGAGATACCTGACCGGAGTTCCATCAGGCTGCGTATAAACTTTTGTGGCCGCGCCGTAGTAGCGGCTGCTCTGGCTGGTGGGAGCTCCGGTTCCTGCGGCGGATTGGATGATGTTGGCGAGAGCGATATCCATAACGTTTCTCCGGTGATTCAAGCCTGCTGCGCGAGAGTCTCTTTGGTGGTCTGGTAGATCATGTACATGGCCCCGGCGGGCGAGAGGAAGCCGACATCGTTGACGCTGAGGACGCGCATACCGAGCGATACTTTGGCGCGAATGGGATTCAGATTGGCATCGAAGGCCTCTTCGGTGACGGAGAGGTCGGTGATGCGAACGGGCGTGACGCGGTTCTTGCCCCATGCAAAGACGGTGAGGGCGGACTCCATGGGCAGGATCTCGATGGTGCCTAGGAGCGAGAGCGTCTCGTTGGTATTGAGCACAGAGCTGGAGGGGTAGAGCAGAAGCTCCAGCAGGGCAAGCTGCGGCTGAATGCCGAGGCTGGTTGCAACGGGGTCGGAGACCGCGAGCTGGTCCGTCGCGTCGATCTCGAGGTCGCACTTGAGGGTCTCGATGGGTGGGCCTTTGAGGCGAAAGACCTCGGTGCGGTCAGGCTCGTCGCCGACGCTCTGGGGCTTGATCGAGCGCGTGAGCGAGTCGGGGTTGTATTGCAGCATGATGGTGCCGATGCGGATGCCGGTGTTGGGATCGAAGGTGAGGATGGCTCCCTTTTGCAGTTGGGGAGAGATGTCAGGCATGGGGCGCTCCTTCGCTCAATGGGACGCTAAGCGGGGCGCTGGGTTGAGCGCTTCGTTGCGTGCTGCGTTGCGGTTGCGTCAGTTGCGAGAAGACGCTCCCGGCGATCTGATTGCCAATGGAGTGCGGGTCTGCGCTGGAGGCGATGCGGAACGAGCCTGCGTCGATATGCCCAAGATGGAGCGAGCCTAGGGACAGGGTGTGCGGTCCGGCTTCGGTGAGAAGACGCGAGAGCTCGCGCTCGACGGCAGCGCCGATGCGGCGGCGGTCACCGGAGGCGAAGCCATGCAGAACCAGCTCCTCGATGTGCAGCTTCAACGCGGGTGAACCCTGCGGACGTGTTGGCGGGGTTAGAGCCATCCGGCGACCTCCGCATCGGAGAGTGGAGTTTCAAGCTTGGCGAACTCGGTGCGTGATGCCGCGAGCAGATGCTGCATCCGCACGGGCTGGCCATCGTGGGCAGCGAGAAAAGCCGCTCCCAGAGCGATGTTGCGAATGTTTCCGCCGGAGACGCGGAGGCGGGCGAGACGCTCGATGTTCAGCCCCTCGGTTGGCGTGCTGGCGGGGAAGATGCGACGCCAGAGCTCGACGCGTTGCGCGGCATGGGGGAAGGAAAACTCGACGATGAAGCGGAGCCTGCGCAGGAATGCCTGATCGAGCGACTGCCTGCGATTGGTGGTGAGGATGGCGAGGCCGCGATAGGCCTCCATGCGCTGCAACAGATAACTGACCTCGACGTTGGCGTAGCGGTCGTGACTGTCTTTGACCTCGGTGCGTTTGCCGAAGAGCGCGTCGGCCTCGTCGAAGAGAAGAACGGCAGAGCCTTCTTCGGCGGCGTCGAAGATTCGACCGAGATTCTTTTCGGTCTCGCCGATGTATTTGCTGATGACCTGGCTGAGATCGACGCGGAAGAGATCTAGATGCAGCTCGTTGGCGAGGACTTCGGCGGCGGTGGTCTTGCCGGTGCCGCTGAGACCGGCGAAGAGTGCGCTGATGCCCAGGCCGCGAGAACCCTTGCCGGCAAAGCCCCAGGACTCGTAGACCGTGATGCGCTGGCGAACGTGGAGCGCGATGAGGTGAAGCTGCTCCAGCTCATGCGCGGGCAGGACGAGATCGTTCCATGTGGCGGCGGGTTCGACGCGCTGCGCGAGACCTTCGAGATGCGGACGCGCCTCGATGAGGCACGCGTCCCAGAGCAGGCGTGCGGAGTCGGCGGATGGGTCTGCGTTGGCTACGACGCTGGCGCGATGCGCGGCGGAGAGGATCGCTACGGGGCCGAGGTTGAACTGCGTGACGAGGTTGGTGACGGTATCGCGTTCCGCTTCGACGGAGGATTGCCAGAGTGCAGCTTGCTCGACGCGGGTGGGCCGGGAGATATCGAAGACGACGCGGGAGCGGCTGAGTGCAGCGCAGGGCTGGCTGGTGAAGAGGATGAGCGGAACTTGTAACGACTCCAGCAGATGCGCGATGGCTGCGCCGGACGCGGGATCGGAGAGGTCTTCGGCCTCGATGAGCAGAACGAGATTGCTGAGGATGGTCTCGCGTTCGAGGAGGCGAAGGATGAACCCGCCTTCCGCCGAAGCAACGTGTGCGAGATGACGCGAGGAGAGGCGGTAGAGATTGAGATCGAGAGAGGAGGCCGCCGCTGCGGAGATGGTGCGGGCAGCATCGCGCTCGGAGCCTCGGAGCTCGATCACTGGAAGCGATGAGGATGAGAGCTGCTGGGTGTTGCTGAAGGGTGCGTTCCATGCGGCGGCGATCTGGTTTGCTATGGATGCGTAGGAGCCTGGCAACAGATCGGGTGCGGGCAGCGGGCGCACTACGTGCTGGAGGCGTTCGTCGATGGTCTCGACTCCGGAGAGGAAGTGGAGAATGCGCTCGTTGACGCGGAAGGGGGAGGCGAGGAGGCTGTCTGCGGGGAGGAGCTCGATGAGTTGCCAATAGCGAAGAGGACGGGACGGCGAGAGGGCGCTCCAGTGAGGATCGCGCGATGTGGAGAACGCCAGTTGCAGGGTCGGCAGGGCGCGGCGAGTTGCGTCGGCGTAGAGGCTTGCGAAGCGAGAATCCAGCTCTACCGCGGAGGCCAGCAGGAGGAGCTCGCGCTCGAAGGGAGAGAGCTCGAAGGCGGAGCAGAGTTGCTCGATCGCGGGAGGCTCGGAGAAGCTCCAGTTTGCGGAATCGAGAAGCGGGTCAAGATCGTTCGAGGAGACGGGCTCTGCCGCAACTTTCCGGTCACTCTCAAACAGGGAGGTTTTGAGAGTGCCGTACAGCGCGGAGAGCGATGCGGAGAGATAACGGAGGTTGGCCTCGTGCCATGTGGGCTGCGCAGCGGGGGGCGAGCCGCTGGAACTTGCGGGCTGTGCCGTGGGCTGCTCCGTAAGCTGCTCTGGGGTGAGAACGGTCTCGATCATGGTTGGCATGGGCGTCATAGGTTTATGTCAGGGCATGACCACGGAAGGGCCATCCAGAAGGTGAGTTGCGGAGTTGAGGGTGAGCAGGCTTTCGGCTCCATCGACCTGCACGCGTACAAGATAGGTGCCCGTGGGAACGTTGGTGATGTTGATGACGATGGAATCCGCGTCCACGGAAGAGACGACCGCGGGCGAGGCGTAGGACTGGCGCGGCGTGACACTTACGTTGTCGAGCAGAAGAACGGCTCGTTGTCCGACGCCGATATTGGGAGTGAGATGCACTGTGACGTCCGTGCCAGTGGCGGCTGCCGCTGCTGTAGCGGCTGAAACAGTCGGGCAGAGCACGAAGGGAGCGATGTTGGATTCGAAGCCGCGATGCGCTGTGGCGGGTGTGCCCATGTCCATCGGCTGGAGCACCTGCACTCCCTTGACTCCTGCGTGGATTGTGCCGGGGATCGGCAGGGAGAGTTGTGTATCGGAGATGGATGCTGGCGTGAACTGCTGGTCTTCAATGAGCAGAAGCGTATTGGCGCTGCGGAGATGCGTGCCTTGCACGAGGAGGGTGGAAGCGGAGGTGACCGGCTTGCCATCCTGCGAGACGACCTGGCTGATGGATGGAGTATTCAGCGGCGCGACATAGAGGTTGCGTGCGAGCACAGGCGGAGCGGGCACGGGCGTGTCGGTCGACTCCATGAGGACGACGGAGGCCTGATAGGCGGCGGAGAGGCTGTACTCCACCTGAAAGAAGACGGACCAGAGCTTGGAGAACTCTTCAAGAGAGAGCCCGGTGGGAGTGAAGCGGATGCGTTCGATCTGAGTGTCCAGGCCGGAACCGGCGAGAAAGCCGAAGCTGGTGACCGCGTTGTTGATGTTGTCGGTGGAGAGGAGCGGCTGCGCGTGCAGCGTAGTGGCAACTGCTCCGAGCAGACGCTGCGGCTCCAGCTTTGTATCGTCGCCGTGGAAGGTGAGGAGGTAGTGGAGATCGAAGGCCGCCTGCGGGCGTTGCGCGAGAGAGCCGTCGGACCGGCGCGTGGGCACGTCGGCGTTGCGGTATGCGACGTTGGGCGTGATCTGGTAGAGGTAGATGTTGACCAGCGGCGTGGTGGAACTGGTGGCATCGGGGCGGTTGAAGCCGATATCGGAGCCGCCGACGGCATCTTTTACGGGCAGCAGAAGAACCTGCCGGAGAGCGGCGGTCACGGTGGCGATGGCGAGATAGTTGCTCATCGCGGCCCTGTGCCTCTCTGCTGGAGAAACTGACTCAGCGAAAGCGTTGCGGGCTTGGGCCGCGTGCGTGTGGGTGCGGGCGGCGTGGAGACGATCTCCGCACGCACTTCGATGCGACCTATGGAGACGTGGACTACTGGCTGGGCCTCGGTTTGTTGCAAATCCAGATGGGACGCGCTGGTTGCGTGCTGCTCGCGTGGGATCGTCTGACGCGAGTGTGTGGTTGGCTCTGGAAATGCTGCGATGGGCGTTGGCGAATTTGTTTGTGAGTCGTATGAGAAATTTTCTGGAACGGATTCGTAAGAAGGATTCGAGTCTTTGGGAAGAGCTTCGCGCAGCAAGGCATTCTCGACTTGTGAATGGGGCTGCTCCGGGAGAGAGGCTGTTCGGTCAACACGAGCAGACAGCGCTTCGTTGTGAGGAGACGCGGGCTGATGAGGCGGTTCGGCTGCTGGAATATTTTGCGACTGTGGTGTTGCTCTGGCCTGTCTTGAGGGCGGCTCCGTAACGCGATTGAAGGGCTCGGGGCGTGCGGTGGGATATTCCGGCACGGGGCCGGAGAGTTCTTCGGGAGGATACGAGTTGTTGCGAGAGGACTCAGGATTGAAGCTGAGAGGAGACTCGGGGGTGAAGCGCGCAGGGGTGAACGGCTCGGCCAGAGGCATGATGCCGAGCGTGCGGGCGGCAAGGCGGTTCACGAAGCTGCCCATGTCATCTCCATGTAGGCTTGCCTGCGGGCGGGGCTCAGGGCGAGAATCTCGGGCTCGCTCCAGCCATAGGCGGAGGCCAGCGCGTGAATCTCGCGTAGAAGCCGCTTCGCCGTGGCAGAGATCTTCGCCCAGAGGAAGCGTTCGATATCGAGCACGACCTGCCAGCCGTGGGAGCAGGCGGTGCAGTGAAGCTCCATGAGGATCTCAGCCGCAGGATCGGCTGCGATCAGTGCAGCGGAGACAGGCTCCACCACGCTCTCCGGCAACTCGTGCGGTGGAACCGGTTGGCCTTCGATGGATGCCTCGACGATGCAACGCTCCACGAGGAGCCGAGTGGCTTGCGCGAGGCCGGGGCATCGGCTTACGACCTCCAGGGTAAGGCTGTCGGGCAGTGCGAGGCGAAGACTTGCGCCACTAGTGTTAAGCAGCGGCGGTTCGATGGGAGACGGCAGCGACGCGAGGAGGTCGCTGGCGCAGACGCTGTATTGAAGCGGCTCTCCGCAGGCGGTGCAGAGGGCGAATGCAGCGAGCGTGGAGCCGAATAGGCGCTCATGGACTTCGATCAACATACGGTCACGCGCCCCGACGCTGTAACGCGCAAGAACATCACGCGGCTCTCCCGTGCAGAAACAGAGAACCGTGAGGGCGCGGTGGACCGGATCTTCGGCCGAGCCGCGCTCCCACATTGCGAGAAGCTCCGAATTGGAGGGTGTGCGCATACCGGCGGCGATCAGGCCGAGGGAGCCGTGAAGCTTGGCTCCGTGGGTTCGGTGACGCTGGTATCGCGCTCCCATCCTTCGTTTTCGAGCTTGATATGCTGGATGGCGACGGCGTTGGCGTTGGCATCGAGATCGGGCAGGGCCTGATACTCGGAGACCCAGCAGCGGTAGATCTTATAGGCGATCGCAAGCTGCCCGGCTTCGTTGTAGAACTCCAGGATGAGGTCTTTGCGGAAGTCGGCGAGCGAGACCTCGGAGCCGAGACCAGAGCCATAGTTCCATACCTTATTGGCCCACTGCTCGAAGCTGACGTCGTGGGTGACGCCGCGCTCCAGCGTGATCGCATCGTACTCGGTACGGCCGGGAGATTTACGGCTGGTGCTGGGGTCGCCGCCTTCGCGGTGTTTGACGACATCGGTGGTGCGCTTCAGGCCGCTCACCTTGCTGATGCCAGCCACGTATTTTCCATCCCACTTCACGCGGAAGATGAAGTTTTTGTAGGGGTCGAAGCGTCTTGCGTTGACGGTAAACTGTGCCATGCTGAGGCTCCTTACGATGCGGTCTGGCCAGCGATCTGCTGGATTTGAATGATGACGAACTCGGCGGGCTTGAGCGGAGCGAAGCCGACGAGGATGTTGACGATGCCGTTGTCCTGATCGGTGGGCGTTGTGGTTTCGCTGTCGCACTTGACGAAGTAAGCCTGCTGCGGCGTGGAGCCCTGAAAAGCCCCTTGACGGAAGAGTGTCTGCATAAAGGAGCCGACGTTGAGGCGAATCTGTGCCCAGAGAGGCGCATCGTTCGGCTCGAAGACGACCCACTGCGTGCCGCGATAGAGACTGGTCTCCAGGAAGAGAGCGAGGCGGCGGATGGGGACATACTTCCACTGGGAACCTGCTTCGTCGTGGCCGTCCGTTGTGCGCGCGCCCCAGACGACGGTGCCGAAGGCGCTGAAGCTGCGAATGCAGTTCACCGCGACAGGATTGAGCGTGCCGTTCTGCTTATCGTTGAGCGGCACGGCCACTCCGCCGACTCCGCTGAGTGAAGTCGCTGTTCCCGCGGGAGCCTTCCAGACGCCGCGGTCCGCGTCGGTGGACGCATAGATGCCCGCGATGAAACCGCACGGCGGATAGAGCCGATTCACATTGCCTGCAAGCGGGTCCGGCGCCTGCAACCAGGGGAAGTAGAACGCCGAGTTGTCGCCGACGAAGCCGGGACCGGCATTGAGCTTGGTGTAGTCGGTGATCCCCGGATCGGAGTCTGCAATCAGGAAAGCCCGGCTGTTCAGACAGAAGGTATCCAACTCTTTGAGGACCGTGGGAACGATCTCTCCGGGAACGCAGAGCAGGTTGAAGATGTCCACACTGGCAAGCAGGTTGACTCCGCCGGTGCCGCCGCTTGCCTGGAGCGCAGTCTCGAAGTTGCCGGAGGCGATCGTCGAGGTGCTTGGGGTCAGAGTCGTTCCGTCGTTGCCGGAGGTTGTGCTGCCGAGAGAAGCCGTTGCGTCAGCGGGTGGATCTGTGGTTCCGGCGGGCACGCTGGCGACGATGAAGTTCGAGCTGTTCTGCAACACGTCTACGACATAACGGCCCTGCGGGTCCGGCGTGGTGACGCTGAGGTTGGCGAACGACTCGACCACGGCGGGGGTAGCACCGCTGGGCGCATAGAGCACCTGAAGCTGAAAGCGTCCTGCGGCAGTCGTCGAATTCTTGATCGTGATCTGGTAGTCGTTGGCCCATTTGCCCGGATTCAACGCGGAGATGACCAGCGACTTCGGGGCCGCGCCGATCATGGCGGATGCGGTCACGGCATCGGCGCTGACCAGCCGGACGATGTAGGCCTGTTGGCCTCCGTTGAGAAAGAACTGGTTGACGGAGTAGCCGAGCAGGCTGCGTGAATCGAGTCCGCCGAACTCTCTCTGGAAGTCGGCCCAGCTTAGAATCTGGGCCGCGTAAGTGATGGGTCCCTGGGCGGCCCAGCCGACAAAGGCGGCGATGGAGGTGGCCACGCCGGTGATGGTGTGGACTCCGCTGGGAAGTTCCTCGATATAGACACCAGGATAGGTCGGTGTAATGGGCATCGGTTGTCTCCGTTGCAACGACTGCGCTTGAAGGTTAACGTCGCGGTTTCATCTTGATTAGGTTGAAGTACAAGGCCCGGGATGGTCCTGCATTTGAAGCTTGTCTACTGGCACGATGACGCTCTGCCGGGAGATGACGTCGATCACCGCGAAGAAGCGGGGCGATGAACCTGAATCGGAGAAGTTCACTACCGTGCCTTCGATGTGCTCCCCCGTCGTAATCTCTCTGGGCAAATCATCACCGGCAGGCAGAAAAACATCTGCGACATGAAAACAAACGGTATCTCCCTGGTGGATCAGATGGCCCTCCTACCCTGCACTGCCGAGTGCCTTGCGTCGGTTTACAGAAAGAGGAAGCAAGCCGGGTTCCATTTGACGGAAACCCCAGAGGGACGCTCGATACAGATGAAGGAAGCGGCCGGAAGCTCTTCTCCTGCAAGCGTTACCGGCACAAACGATGTTGGCGTGAAGAAGCGTTGCCGACAGACGAGAGTGCAGACACACACTGCACGAAGTGGCAGCGAAATAATGCGCTTCCGGGGTCGAGGATTGACTTGCCGTGCTCGCAAAAGCTGATGTCTTCCGCAGACTCGCGACGCACTGCAAGCATTTGCAGCGCGCTGCAAGAATGTGAAGTTCCATTTCAGTGGAAGAGGATGCATGGCCGGCGTGATTCCCGCGGCGTGGGTAGGGTATTAACGCAGGCGGTCGGTGAGGCCGCAGGCGTGCATCTTGTAATAGAGGGCGCGCTCGCTCATGTGGAGGCGCTCGGCGATCTTGCGCCGCGTCCAGCCGGGTACGGCGATGGCCGACTTGAGGACACGCCTTTCCAGCTCCTGAAGCGCCTGATCGTACCCGAGCTCGCCGCTGAAGATCGCTTGCCAGACGCAGTTGGCGGACTGCTCCAGCGCATCGACCTCGTCCTGGCTGACGTCGGAGCTTAGTTGTCGCATCCAGTCTTCGAGCCCCAGCGAAGAGCCCTCGGCCTTCGAAAAGAGCATTCGCTGCACGGCGTTTTCAAGCTCGCGCACGTTGCCGTAGAGAGACTGCGACTCCAGAAAACGGAGCAGGTCGGGCTCGATGCCGAGGATGGGAGCGTACAAAGTGCGGTGGCGCTCCGCGAAGGCAAGCATCAAGGCGGCAAGATCGGCGCGGCGCGCTCGCAGAGGCGGCAGAAAGAGACGAACCACGTTGAGTCGATGATAGAGATCCAGCCGGAAGCGCCCTTCGCGGACCAGCGGCTCCAGAGGACGATTGGCCGCCGCAATCACCCGGACATCGACGGGGACCTCACTGTCCGAACCGACCGGGCGCAGGATGCCGCGCTGAAGAACATCAAGCAGTTTGGGTTGCAGCGACAGGGGAAGATCGTTGACGTCGTCCAGAAAGAGCGTGCCGCGATGCGCGGCGCTGAACAGACCTTTGCGCGTATCCACGGCCCCTGAGAATGCGCCACGCTGGTGGCCGAAGAGTTCGCTCTCGGCCAGCGCCTCCGTGATGGTGCTGCAATGAACAGTGACGAAGGCGAACGGTCTGCGCTTGCAATCCAGCTTATGGATGGCCTGCGCCAGCACTTGTTTGCCGGTGCCGGTCTCACCCTCCATCAGCACCGTCACGTCGCTGATGGCCGCGGCCTTGCGCGCGCGCTGGAGCAGCGGCAACAGTTGATCGCAGTCGCTGACGAATCCCAGATCGCAGAAAAGGCCGCGAAGTTCCTTGGCAGAGAGGTCATTATGCATAAGCGCTCTATCCTGGAGAAGAGAAACATATTTAAGCTGGGCCCGGAGTTACAACCAGGTCGGGAACGAAGAAACAGCCTGCTTCTAGCCAGAGATTGATGCGCTGGAACCTCTCTCATTGGAGAGGCCCTAGGTGACCCGACGGTTCAAACCCTGAAGATCAGGAGGTATCGACCGTGGCGAGACTTACTATACTGCAACCCTCATAGACTGGAAAGTCCCTGCTCCGGAGAGATTGCTTCCGCTAAAAACTCGATAGCTGGAAACAGAGCAGGGACTTCTTCAACGTCATTCTAAGAAGGGACTTAGCCGGGAGGCCATTTCATGTGTCTGCCGCCGAGCAGATGCAGATGCAGGTGATTGACCGTCTGGCCGCCGTCGTCTCCTGTGTTCACGACGACGCGGAAGCCTCCATCCAGGCTATAGTCTTGCGCCACCTTTGTTGCCGTCGCCATCAGGTGGCCCAGCAGGGCCGCGTCCTCCGCTGTGCATCTCGCCTGCGACGCGATGTGTCGCTTGGGAATAATCAGCAGGTGGGCAGGAGCCTGCGGATTGATGTCCGGAAAACCAATACACAACTCATCTTCGTAGACCCGGTTAGCCGGAATGGTTCCGGCGACAATCTTGCAAAACAGGCAGTCAGGAGACACAAAAGAACTCGGCTTCGTCTTCATAATTTTATTGTCGTATTAACCTTTTATCTCTCATGAAAATATTTCGGATGCAGACCTTCGTGCCACGGGTTGTAAACCGCCGCGAAGGATGCTCGAAGCCCTATTGCTGGATGGCTGAACATCCAGAACTCTGCAAATAAATGCATAGTCGGGTCTTCGAGCGAACTCTCTCCCAGCCGCTGGAACCCGGCGACGGTGCTTCCCTGCGGGTCGGCAACGATGCCATGAATCGCCTCCTGCCCGTAGATATCGGCGTCGTGCTCGATGGCTCGGCTGAAGGCGTTTTCGACCGGGGCGGAGAAGAAGCTGAGGAAGTTCAGCACCAGCATCAGTACCGCGAGGCAGGCCCAGTCCTGCTGGGAGCGGACGCCCCACCGCGCTCCGAACCGGCGCAGCAGATACCACGTGATCCGCTGCCCGGCAAAAAATCCGAGCAGCAGCGCAGCAGCAGCGAAGAGCACGCCGAGTTCGATATGGTGCAGCGCATAGTGGCCAAGCTCGTGTCCGAAGACTCCGGAGAGCTCGTCCGGGGTGGCCTGTGCGACGGTCGTGTCCCACAGAACCAGCCGTTTGGACGGACCGAATCCGGTGACATAGGCGTTCATCCCGGTGACCTTCTGGCTGGCGCGCATGTAGAACATGCGCGCCGGAGGCAGATCCACGCCGCACTGCGCGGCGACTCTCTCTAACTGCCTGACCAGCGCCGGGTTGACGCTTTGCAGCGGTTCGAATTTGTTAAAGAGCGGATCGACCAGGATAGGCGAAAGGTAGACACCGAAAAGAACCGCCGCCATGGTGGGAATCCAGAACCAGAACCACCAGCGCTGCGGCGAGCGACGGATGATCCAGAACAGCACCATGACGAGCAGGCCGCCCACGATCCAGGCGAGGAGGAAGCTCTTGAACCAGTCGAGTGCCCAGCTTGCCCAACCCTGCACCGAAAGCCCGTAGACCAGTCCGATGTGGTGCCCGTAGAGACGGAGCGGCGCGTTCAGCAGCATGTTGAGGCCGAAGAAGAGGAAGACAAAGAAAAAGCACTGGCCCCAGCGGCTGCTGCTCGTTCTCTCGACAAGGCCCTGGATACGAGAGGGAACCTTGAGAGCAAGCAACAGGACCAGTTGCAGGATTCCCCAGAGGCTGCCGATGAAGTACAGGGCCGCCTCGGTGCGAAAGAGCGCCTGTGCCCGGATGAGCTCGGCGGAGGGAAGCGTATACGGCGAGGGCAGCGCCGCCGCCTCGGCGAAGGCCTGCCTCTCGGCCGGGGTGGAGAGCGACACGTGAAGATAGATCGCCGCGGCGGCGAGGGCAGCAGCAGAGAGAAGGAGGACCGTGTTTCTGGAGATAGGCGCCACCTCTCGATTTTCGCAGGTGCCTGTCTGCATCTTTTTGCAAGGAAGCCGATAAGGAAACCTCGATCCCGCATGAGGAACAGTCCACGCATCTTCGATTTAACTTCGCCCAAGAGCCATACAACATGAGGTATATGTTTTATTTTCAGTTATTTACCGGGTGCATCCGATATGACACTAAAGTTACATATTGGGTGCGATAATTCATGAACCAGTTGATAAACTGGACTAGGCGAAATGACAAATAGAAAAACTCATTTAAGAGTTTGAATTCGCTACCCAGATCAGAGACCAGGAGTTTTCATGCGGAAGATGCACGGGCGAGCCGTTCTGACAGCGGCGTTAATGGGGACGGTTCTATTTGGGTTGAGCGAAACATCATGGGCCAAGCCTGCACGAACCAAGACTGCTGCGCAGGCCAAGGCGCACACGGCACATCACAGCACCGCCCAGGTGCACCAGGCATCGGCCCATACGGCGAAAGCGCACGCGACGGGCAAAGCTCATGTCGTGAAGACGCATTCCGCAAAGGCCCACTCCGCAGTCCCACGTTCCGTGGTGATGACCGGAGAAGAGGTTGTGCCGGGAGTGTTGCCGGAGGAGATCGCTTCAAGCACGACGGCGACGGATGCGACGGTGGCAACAACTGATTTGGAGACGGCTTCCGTTGCCGCTCCGGTTGCTACCGCTTCGGTTGCGGTAGTGCCCGGGGAGGGCAAGCCGTACCGCCTGCGGATGTCAAACCTGCACACAGGCGAGAGCCTGGATATTGTGTACCGCATCGGCGACACGTACATTCCTGCGGCTCTCGATAAGCTGGATTATTTTCTGCGCGACCACAATACGCAGGACGTAGTTGACTACTCGCCGAAGGAGTTCGATGTGCTCCACGCAATGATGTCACGGCTGGGCAAGCTGAACGACGAGATTCAGATCGTCTGCGGCTACCGGACGCCGGAGACGAACGCCGCGCTGCGACGGAACTCGCCCCAGACGGGCGTGGCCGAGCATAGCCAGCACATGGAAGGACACGCTATCGACATCCGCGTGCCGGGCGTGGCAACGGCAAGGCTGCGGGATGCAGCTCTCTCCCTGCACGCGGGCGGCGTGGGGTACTATCCGGTGAGCCAGTTTGTTCATGTGGACGTGGGGCCGGTGCGGGAGTGGATCTTCGGCACGCGGCAGCGGCGAACCCTGATGGCCAGCAACCGCCGCAGGTCGCTCCGCAGTCGCAGCGCCTCGGGCATGTAACTCCGAACATTGCAGAATACTCAAAGGCCCTGCAGTCGCGGGGCCTTTCGCTTTGCAGTGGGTTCTGCAACAAAGCATAGGCCACAATCCCAACGCGATGGACATCTTGATCGCAGCCACAGTCTCAGCGAACAGAATAATAATCGCAGCGCTGAACTGGAAGGATTTCGAACCGCTTGCCGTGGAATTGATCCGATTCTAAAAAGGAAAAGAGAAAGGCCGCCATTGCTGGCGGCCTTTTCGTTGGAACGGTTGGTGAAGATTAGTCGCCGGAGACGGTCTCTTCGATGTTGTTGACGACCTCGGCCTTGACAGCCGGGGCGGCAGCGGGCTTGATGTCTCCGAGGGAGATGAAGCCTGCGGGAGCCTCGGGCTCCTGGAGGATCTCCTTGCGGTAGAGCTTGGCCATGCGGGCGTTTTCGGCGTCCTGCTTCAGCTTCGCATCGCGTGCGCGGATCTTTTCCTCGCGGGAGTTCTTGGCGATACCGGACTTGTCGAAGGTGTCGTTGGCAGCGGCGTTGACGTGCTCGTCGTTCAGGACGAGATCGTACTTCGCTTCCTTCTCGAGACCGACTTTCTTACCGCCGGCGAAGATCTCGTGACGTCCGTGCTCCTCGTACCACTTGGTGAGGGTAGAGGTCATGTGCATCTTCTCGATGATGTTGCGCCAGCCGATACCCGTGTTGTACGCGCAGAAGCTGATCTCACCCTCCTGCGTGGCATAGGGGATGATGCACTGCTCGGTGCGGCGGAAGTCGTAGTTGAAGAGGTCCTGGAACCACATGC
>JAATEV010000087.1 GCA_015655585.1 Terriglobales bacterium
CAGTACCTCGGCAACGTCCTCGCCGCCCGCTCCGGCCTCAAGTCGCAGGAGCAGTACCGCGACATCCTCGCCGCCTCTGCCGCCAACCTCGACTACAAACCCGGTCGCCAATGGCGCAGCACCGAAGACACCGCCATCGCCGCCAGCGTTCTCCGCGGAGGCAACCCCGCCTGGGCCAATTGGAAGCGCGGTCAGGACTACTATCAGGAAGGCGAACTCTTCTGGCTCGACGCCGACACCACCATCCGCAAACTCACCGGCAACAAGAAATCCCTTACCGACTTCCTCCACATCTTCTTAGGCAAAGGCGGCAACACCGGCCCGCTCATCGTCACCTACAACCGCGACGAGCTAGTGGCCGACCTCAACGAAGTCGTCAAATACGACTGGGCCGCCTTCATCCACGACCACATCGACAACATCAACCCCCGCGCCGACCTCGCCGGAATCGAGCAAGGCGGCTACAAGCTCGTCTACACCGACAAGCCCACCCGCTCCGAGCGCACCACCGCCAGCGCAGGCGGCCGCCGCGGCGGTGGCATCAACGTCTGGTACTCCATCGGCCTCCGCGTCTCCGGCGAAGGAGTCATCTCTGACGTCCTCTGGGGCGGCCCCGCCGACAAGGCCAAGCTCTACCCCGGCCAGAAGATCATAGCCGTCAACGGCAACGTCTTCTCCGCCGAGACCCTCCGCACCGCCATCCAGCAAGCCAAGGGAACCACCCAACCCATCAACGTAATCCTGCAAGGCGACACCTTCGTCACCAACGCCACCATCGACTACCACGACGGCGAGCGCTACCCCCGACTAGTCCGCGTAGACGGAACCCCCGACTACTTAGACGACATCACCAAACCCCTGACCAAACCCGAGACTCCCCCCGCAGAAAAGAAATCCGACAACGACTAACCAACCAACAAGGCACAACGGTGTAAACAATGAAGCGGCGTGGACACCCTCCACGCCGCTTCTGTTTGCATCGCAATCATCATCCATCCACCCGTCATTTCGACCGAAGCAGCTTACAGCATCATCGTGAGCTGCGAAGCGGAGAAATCCGCTTCGCTACCCATACCCCTCCAAAGCCCATAAGCCGTTGCTTGTTCTTGTTCTTGCTGTTGTTCTTGTTCTTGCTGTTGTTCTTGTTCTTGCTGTTGTTCTTGTTCTTGCTGTTGTTCTTGCTGTTGCTGTTGTTCTTGCTGTTGCTGTTGTTCTTGCTGTTGCTGTTGTTCTTGCTGTTGCCTGTTCTTGCCGTTGCTTATTTTTGGTTTGTCATTCCCGAAGGGAATCTGCGTTTGCCGTTGCTTTTGTCGTTGCTTCTAGGTACCCCAAGGCTTTAGCCTTGGGCCTCAAAAAAGCCGTCGCGAAGCGACCACCGCTCTGCCGAAGGCTGGAGCAAAGGCGAAGCCGAAGCGACGGATTTATCGTCTTTAGTTTTTGTTCTTGCTTTTGCCGCTGTCTTCCTTCCACCCCAAAATATCGCATCAAAACATGAGACACTTCCTCACGAAGCGATCCCCACACCGCCATGAACCCAAAAACCCTCCTAGTCCTCCTCATCACACTTCCCACCCAAGCCGCCAGCTTCAACTGCGCCAAAGCCACCTCCCCACAAGAAAAAGCCATCTGCGCCACCCCCGAGCTATCCCGCCTGGACGACCAGCTATCCGCTGCCTACAAATCCGCCCTAACCCAACTCTCCCCACAAGCCCAAACCAACCTGCGCGAAGACCAATCCGCCTGGCAAAACTGGCTAGCCACCATCTGCCAACCCTCCAAAGACCTGGCCAAATGCATGACCACCCCCTACCGCGACCGCACCAAAACCCTCCAAAAATCCATCACCCGCAAAGACTCCACCACCTTCTACACCCGCACCATCTCCCTCGCGCACCGCGACGACCCCATGCCTCCCGAAGTCCCCTCCGGCGAATACAACGGCATCGGCTACATCACCATCAATTACCCGCAAGCCGACAACCCCACCCCAGCCCTAGCCACGTGGAACCAAGCCATCCACACTACCATCCAGCAATTCACCACCTTCAACCAGACCTCCAGCCTCACCCCTAACGACGCCAAAGGCGCCGACACCGACACCACCGCCACCATCCAGAACCTCACCCCCACCCGCATCGACACCAGCATGTCCCTCTTCACCATGGGCCACGGCGCGGCCCATCCCGCCGAAGCCTACGCCATCTTCCACTGGCTCCTCCGGCAAAACCGCGCCATGCTCCCCACCGACATCTTCCGCACCAACACCACATGGCAACCCGCCCTGGCGCAACACTGCTGGCAAGCCCTGAAGAAACAATTCCCCGGAAAAGACAGCTTCCTCCTCCTCAAATCCCCCTCCGACAAATCTTTACTCGACGTAATCCGCGACCCCGACAACTGGCAGATCCTCCCCAGCGGCCTCAAAATCAATTTCCCCGAGTATTCCGTCACCCCGCGCGTAGCCCCCGCCGCTCCCGTCCTCGTCCCCTGGTCCACACTCAAGCCCTACCTCGTCCCCGCCTTCGATCCATCCAGCTAAAAGCATCTACAATTCCACAAAACCCGGTGTACCCTGAATGGAACACCACGAAAACCCCGCAGAAGGAGCTTCCATTGATCCGTCGTTTAATCCTCCTCCCCCTCCTGGCGATCCTCCCTGTCCTCGCTGCCGCGCAAACGCCCGCCGCCCCTCCCAACAAATGGATCGCTCAGGCGCAGGATGGCAACTACACCATCCGCAACTTCCAGTTCAAGTCCGGTGAGTCCCTCCCCGAGCTCAAGCTCCACTACCTCACCCTCGGCAAAATCCACCGCAACGCCGCCGGTCATGTCGATAACGCCATCCTCCTCGTCCACGGCACCGGAGGCAACGACACCAACCTCCTCTCGCCGTCCTTCTCCGACGTCCTCTTCCCCACCGGCCAGCCCCTCGACGCCGGAAAATACTTCCTCATCTTCCCCGACGAGATCGGCCACGGCAGCTCCAGCAAGCCCTCCGACGGCCTCCGCATGAAGTTCCCCCAGTATGACTACGACGACATGATCCACGCCGACTACGTCATGCTCACCGAGGGAATGCACATCGACCACCTCCGTCTCATGATCGGCACCTCCATGGGCTGTATGCACGCCTTCGTCTGGGGCGAGACCTACCCCACCTTCATGGATGCCCTCGTCCCCCTCGCCTGCAACGCCGTCGAGATCGCCGGACGCAACCGCATGACCCGCTACATGGCCATGCAGGCCATCCGCGACGATCCCAAGTGGGACAACGGCAACTACACCTCCGAGCCCGTCGAAGGAATGCGCGCTGCCGAGTCCGTCCTCATGATTATGAGTTCCGTGCCCATGCAGCTCCAGAAGAACTACCCCACGCGCGTTCAGGCCGAGGCCTACATCGACAGCTACCTCAAGCGCACCGTAGCCACCACCGACGCCAACAACCTCCTCTACTACTTCAACGCCTCGCGCAACTACGATCCCAGCAAGAAGCTATCCACCATCCAGGCCCCCATGCTCTGGATCAACTCCGCCGACGACTTCGTAAACCCGCCCGAGCTAGGCATAGCCGAAAAGCTCGTCAAAGAGATCCCCCACGGCAAATTCATCCTCATCCCCACCTCCGACGCCACCCGCGGCCACGGAACCCACACACAAGCCGCCGTCTGGAAACAGTACGTAGCCGACTTCATGGCCCAGACCGAGAAAAAGTAACCCAACCAGTCACAAATAAAGAAAGGGCATGGCCAAAGCCACGCCCCTTCTTTATCACCCAACCCATGCAACGAATGCCCCATGTCCGGACTTTCGGACATGGGGCATTCGCGCAAAGCGCGAACCGCTTTCCTTCACCCAGCCACTAGCCGGCAAGGAAACCCATCAGCGCCGATAATTCCGCGCATACACGTCCCTCGGCAGCCCTTCCCGCTTGGCCTTGCCCGAAAGCGCAAATGCCGCCTCCTGGCTCATTCCGCCGCCGCCCAGCGTCACCAGATAAGGAGCGCCCCCGGTAGGCGTAAACACATCAGGATGCAGCCCCGGATGCTCCTTCGCAATCGTCTCCGCCTTATGCTGCGCCTGATCGCGATGGTTATAGGTAAACGCCACCACGCGCCACGTACCGCCACCCGCAGCCGCACGAGCCTCCACTGGAACCTGCCGCGGCACATCCCCCGTAGGAACTCCCGGAGCAGGCTTCCTCACCGCCGCAACCGGAGCCGCCTCCGCCTGAGGAGCGCTGGGCGCGCTCACCGCCGCCGGAGCCGCCACCTGCGCAGGGCTCTTCTCGCTAGAAGAGCATCCCCGCACCAACAGCCAACCTACCAGCAGCAGAACCACCAACGCCCCCACCCCATAGGCGATCTTTCGCGAATCGCCGCCATCGCTCTCCTCGAGTTCAATCCCCCGGTCCACCGGACGCATCACACGAACATTCGAAGCAGCCCCACTCTCACCCTGAGAAACAACCGAAGCCGCAGACTGCTGGCCCGTAGCCTGAGGAGCCGTAGTCGGAGAAGCAGAAACTGCCTGAGAAGCCGAAGCAGCAGGCTGAGAAACGGTTTTCTCCTTCAATGCCGCGCCCATCTCCTCCAGCCCCCACTCTCCGCCAATCCCTCGCCGCACAATCTGGTCGAACGGAGCCTCCAGCGGCAGGTCTCGAATCGCCGCCTCCATCGTCCTCTGCTGTGTCAGCGCCTGGAGCAACACCACCGCCAGATCATGGACATCCCGGCGCACCTGCACCCGCCCATCCTCGCCCTCCGCGGCCTCGCGCACACAGTCGCTCCGCAGCTTGATCGTCTCTCCCACCGCCAGCACATTGCCCGGCTCCACATGCCCATGCACCAGCCCCTTGGCATGGAGGGCCTCCAGCGCCGCCAGCAGACTCTCCGCGATCTGCCGGGTCTCCGGGGCCGTCAACCGCCGCTCCCGCAGCACCTCGCCCAGGTTCGCCTCCGCCGGTTCCATCGCCGCATACACCAGCGAAGTCCCATCCAGCTCCACCTGCCCAAACTTGCTCAGCTCGATCAGGTTGGCATGGCCCAGCTCCGCCACGCTACGCCACCGCGCCAGTATCTCCGCATCATCAAAATGCGATTCGATCAGCCGCACCACCGTCTGCTTTTCCGTGCCGTTCGTAGCCGAAAAAAACGCGCTACGGCCCTCCGGCTCCAGCAGTTTTACCAGTGTGTACGCGCCGTCAATCGTCTTGCCTTCGTAGTCCGTCCAAAGTTCCATTGTGTCTTCCAGTCCTGGGGAGTAATTGTTCAAGGAGTATTGATGCAGGAATCATGCCACACGTGGGCAAATAGATCAGTCGTATGCCAATCGCAACAGACATACGCAGCCAGTCATCTCCCGGCCTCCCATCATTATCCTTCATCGTTCCGTAACACTCAACGCAACGAAACTTCATCGTCGAACGTCCAACGATAGAAGTCGGCCTCTTGCCTCTTGCTTGCCTTTTGCTTCTTGCTTGCAGGAGACAAGCGAACAACCCCTCTCCTTAGCAGCACGCAACCGCTGGTCAACTCAACCGCGGCCATCGCTCGCCGCCCAGCCACCGAGGACTTTGCTTTGCCGAATTCCCTGCCCAAGCCGTCCGGATTCCTCACCCTCACCCTCCACGCGCATCTACCCTACGTCATCCACCACGGCACCTGGCCCCACGGTCTGGAGTGGCTCCACGAAGCCGTGGCCGAGACCTACCTCCCCTTCCTCCGACTGCTCAAAAACTTCGAGCACGACCGCATCCGTTTCCGCTGCAATCTCAGCCTCTCGCCCACTCTCCTCGAACAGCTCTCCCATCCCACCTTCCTCGCCGAGTTCCCCAAATACCTCACCCGCAAGCTCGTCGCCGCCCGCGAAGACGAGGCATTCTTCCTCCAGGCCAACGACCACGCCCTCGCCCGCACCGCCCGCTTCTGGCAGACCTGCTACTCGCAGGCCCTCGAAGACTTCACCTCCTTCGACCGCGACCTCGTCCGCGCCTTCCGCCACTTCAATGACATCGGCCTCATCGACATCCTCACCACCGCCGCCACCCACAGCTATCTCCCCCTCCTCGGCACCGACGAGAGCCTCCGCGCCCAGATCCGCACCGCCGTCGCCACCCACACCCGCCACCTCGGCCGACCGCCCCGCGGCATCTGGGCTCCAGAGATGGGCTACCGCCCCTCCGGCCTTTGGAACTACCCCATCGCCAACGAAGACGGCACCCCCATCGCTCCCCCCGCCAACCGCCCCGGCATCGAGCAGATCCTCTCCGAGTCCAGCCTCGGCTTCTTCTTCGTGGACACCCACCTCATAGAAAATTCCCAGCCCAACCCTAGCCCCGGCCATCAAACCCTCTACCAGCCCTACGTCGTAGGCTCCGGCAATGCCCCCGTCACCGTCTTCCCCCGCGACCCCCACACCGGCGCGCAGGTCTGGTCCGCCGACATCGGCTATCCCAGCGACAACGCCTACCTCGACTTCCACAAGAAACGCTGGCCCGGCGGCCATCGCTATTGGAGCGTCACCGCCCCCGACGCATCCCCCGACAGCAAGCAGCCCTACGCCCCGCAAACCGCCGCCGAGCGCGTCCAGTCCCACGCCTCCCACTTCATCCATCTCGTCTACCAGACCCTCCAACCCGCCTTCAGCGACCCCAGCGGCATCCAGCCCCCGCCCATCCTCTCCGCCCCCTTCGACGCCGATCTCTTCGGCCACTGGTTGTTCGAGGGCATCCAGTGGCTCGACGCCCTCGCCCGCAATCTGGCCGACCCCACCCGTGGCGGCGCCAGCGGCATCCAGCTCATCTCCGCCGCCGAGTACCTCGACCTCTATCCCCCCACCGCTCCCATCACCATGCCCGAAGGCTCCTGGGGAGCAGGCGGCCACCACGACGTATGGCTCAACCCCGAAACCCTCTGGACCTACCCCCACCTCTACACAGCCGAGCTCTACGTCCGCGACCTCGCCACCACCAACCAGTGGCGCACTTCGACCACAGCCAAACGCATCCTCCAGCAGCTCTGCCGCGAACTTCTCCTCCTCCAGTCCTCCGACTGGCACTCCCTCATCACCACCGGAGCAGCCCGCGACTACGCGGAGACCCGCTTCCTCACCCACAACGACCTCTTCAACGAACTAAAATCCCTCTGGCACCTCTTCCAGACCACCCAACAGCTAACCCCAGCGCAGGAGACGCGCCTAGCCGAAATCGAAGACCGCGACAACATCTTCCCCGACATAGACCCAACCCACTGGGCCACCCCATAACCCAGCCCATGCAACGGGTGCCCCATGTCCGGACTTTCGGACATGGGCCTTCGCGCAAAGCGCGAACCGCCTTCTAGCGTCTGCCGTTATTGTTGTTTTGCCGTAGCTGTTGCCCGTTTTTTGGTTTGTCATTCCCGAAGGGAATCTGCGTTTGTTGTTGCTTTTGCACTTGCTGTTGTCGTTGTACTTGCTGTTGTCGTTCGGATTAGAGCCGGGCTTCAGCCCGGCGTCAAAAACCGTCGCAAAGCGACGCACCGTTCTGCCGAAGGCCGGAGCAAAGTCCGAAGGACAAAGCGACTGAATGATTGCCCTTGCTTTTGCCGTTGTTTGTTCTCGCCTTTAATCCCGCATTTGTCTTTAAATCGCTTTTAAAATCCGTGCAAATCCGCGAAATCTGCGGTCATCGTCTTTAAAATCAGCCTTTATCGCCTTTAAAATCCCTTTTATCACCGTTACGCCTCTTTAAACCCCGGGGAAAGGTATAACTATTACCATCCCAAAAAGCAGGTTCGAGAAGACCATGAGCATCCTACCCCGGCTTATCGTATCCACGGCCCTCCTAACCCTACCCGCCTTCGCCCAGACCATCGACCCCACCCTCGCCGTCCGCATCGACGCCATCCCCGCCATCGACAACCACGCCCACCCTCTCCTCGCCGCGCCCCAGTACGACACCGACCGCAACTTCGACGCCCTCCCCGTCGACAACATGGAACCCGACACCGAGGCCTTCGAGCTTCGCCCCGAGTTCCCCGCCCTCCACGACGCCTGGCTGGCCCTCTTCCACTTCGACGCCCAGGCCCCGCTCACCCCCGAGGCTCTCAAACAACTCGACGCCGCCCGCCAGCAGGTCCGCCGCGAACAAGGCGCAAACTACCCCGCCTACGTCCTCGACAAATCCAACATCGCCACCATGCTAGCCAACCGCACCTCCATGGGCAACGGCATCCAGCCTCCGCGCTTCCGCTGGGTCCCCTATGCCGACGACCTCCTCTTCCCGCTAGACAACTCCCTCCTCTCCACCGCCACTCCCGACCGCGCCCAGTTCTTCCCCCTCGAAGACGCACTCCTCAAACAGGCCACCCAACAGGCTGGCCTCAAGAGCCTGCCCACCACCCTCGACGGCTACCTCAAACAAGTCGTCACCGCCACCCTCGAAAAGCAGAAATCCAGCGGAGCCATAGCCGAGAAGTTCGAGATCGCCTACCTCCGCTCCTTCGGCTTCGACGACGTACCCCAGGCCGAAGCCGCCGCCATCTACGCCCGCTGGCTCCACCACCCCCACCCGGACACCGCCCAGTACAAACGCCTTCAGGACTTTCTCTTCCGCTACATCGCCTCCGAGTGCGGACGCATCGGCCTCGCCGTCCACATCCACGCCGCCGCCGGTGGCGGAGGCTACTTCGCCATCGCCGGAGCCAACCCGCTCCTCCTCGAACCCCTCTTCAACGACAAAAAACTCCGCCACACCAACTTCGTCCTCCTCCACGGCGGCTGGCCCTTCGTCCACGAGATCGGCGCCCTCCTCCAGAAGCCCAACGTCTATCTAGACCTCTCCGAGCAGTGCCTCATGGTAGGCCCCCGCACCATCTCCACCTGGCTCCGCGAGTGGATCGAGCTCTACCCGGAAAAAGTCCTCTACGCCACCGACGCCTACCCCTACACCACCTCCATGGGCTGGGAAGAGTCCGCCTACATAGCCAACCGCAACATCCGCCAGTCGCTGGGCTACGCACTGACCGGCATGATTCAGGACAACCAGATCACCCAAACCCGAGCCGAAGAACTAGCCCGCATGGTTCTCCAATCCAACGCCAAATCCCTCTACCACTTCTAACCACCGCATCCCATACGCAGTAGCAGTTGTCGTTGCAGTGGCAGTGGCTGTTGTCCTTGCAATAGCTTTTCATCCAAACCCACCACCGAAACACGTCATCTCGACCGAAGCAGCGCGGCACTATCGCGCTGCGAAGCGGAAAAATCCGCTTCTCTACCCATGTACCTCCAAAGCCCATAAGCCGCTGCTTTTGTCGTTGCCGTTGTCGTTGTCGTTGTCGTTGCCGTTGCCGTTGCCGTTGCCGTTGCCGTTGCCGTTGCCGTTGCCGTTGCCGTTGCCGTTGCCGTTGCCGTTGCCGTTGCCGTTGCCGTTGGGATTAGAGCCGGGCTTTAGCCCGGCGTCAAAATCCCGCCGCAAAGCGGCGCACCGCTCTGCCGAAGGCCGGAGCAAAGCCCGAAGGGCGAAGCGACTGATTAATTACCGTTGCTTTTCCCCGTCCTTGTCTTTTA
>JAATEV010000060.1 GCA_015655585.1 Terriglobales bacterium
GCCGCGCCATCCTCTACGCCGACAAGATGACCGACTCCATGCAGCGCGCCATCAACGAGACCGACCGTCGCCGCGAAAAGCAACTGGCCTACAACGAAGAGAACGGCATCACTCCGCAATCCGTCATCCGCCCACTCGAAATGGGCCTCGCCGGAATCCTCAACGCCGACTACGCTGACCTGACCGAAGAGACCGACGGCATCCCCGACTTCGCCACGCAGCAGGAACTGGACACCTACATAGCCAAACTGGAATCCGACATGCGCGAAGCCGCCAAAAAATTCGAGTTCGAAAAGGCCGCCAAACTACGCGACACCGTAAAGGAACTACGCACAAAAGAATTTTTATTTAGTTAGTATTCCTAACTCATCCGGAACTAAATACGCCCAGCCTCGCGCAGTTCCTGAATCTCTTCCTCCGCAAACACGCGCGAGCGAGTATGGAACTGCAACCCACCCGGCCCTTCCAGGGAAAACGCGGCTCCAAATCCCGGCGTCACATCAATGATCAGTTGCGTGTACTTCCAGTATTCGAACTGCTGCGGCGAGATATAGAAGGGAAACCCGCCAATCTCTCCCAGCTTCACATCGCGGCTTCCAATGCGAAACTCCCCTTCAGGAAAACACATCGGCGCGCTTCCCTCGCAGCATCCACCCGACTGATAAAACATCAGCGGACCATGCTCCCGCGAGAGCGTACGAATCAGTTCAAGCGCCTCTGGAGTAGCAACCACCTGCTCCGGCAGCACCTTCACATCGACAGCCTCATCACCCATCCCCAAACCCCTCCAGCAAATTCCCTACAGCCGGGACAGACAAACATCCATCCCGGCCATAAGCAGAAGCTTAGAACAATCCAAGCTTCTTCGTGCTGTAGCTGATGAGTTGGTTCTTCGTCTGTTGATAGTGGTCAAGCATCATCAGGTGGTTCTCACGTCCAATGCCGCTCTGCTTGTACCCGCCAAACGCCGCGTGCGCCGGATACAGATGGTAGCAGTTCGTCCACACGCGTCCCGCCTGGATCTCTCGTCCAAAGCGATAAGCGCGATTCAGATCACGCGTCCACACGCCCGAGCCGAGCCCATAGAGCGTATCGTTCGCAATCTCCAGAGCCTCGTCGTCCGACTTGAACGTCGTCACCGAAAGCACCGGCCCGAAGATCTCCTCCTGGAAGATGCGCATCTTGTTATTCCCTTTGAAGACCGTAGGCTCAATGTAGAACCCGCCGCTCAAGTCGCCTTCCAGCTTCGCCGCATGGCCGCCCGTCAGCAACTCGGCCCCTTCCTTCTGGCCAAGGTCCAGGTACGACATGATCTTCTCGAACTGCTGCTTCGAGGCCTGCGCGCCGATCTGCGTCGAAGCGTCCAGCGGATTCGCCTGCTTGATCGCCTTCACCCGCGCCAGCGCCCGCTCCATAAAGCGATCATAGATCGACTCGTGGATCAGCGCGCGTGAAGGACACGTGCAGACCTCGCCCTGGTTGAACGCAAACAGCACCATCCCTTCAATCGCTTTATCAAGATAGTCGTCGTCCTCACGCAACACATCCTCGAAGAAGATATTCGGCGACTTGCCGCCAAGCTCCAGCGTCATCGGAATAATATTCTCCGACGCATACTGCATAATCAGCCGCCCCGTCACCGTCGATCCCGTAAACGCAATCTTGTTGATCCTCGGATTCGAAGCCAGCTCCTTACCCACCTCGCGCCCAAAGCCGTTCACGATATTCAACACCCCCGCAGGCAGCAGATCACCAATCAGCTCCATCAGGATCAGGATCGACACAGGCGTCTGCTCCGCAGGCTTCAGCACCACGCAGTTACCCGCCGCCAACGCAGGAGCCACCTTCCAGGCCGCCATCAGCAACGGAAAGTTCCAGGGAATGATCTGCCCCACAACACCCAGCGGCTCGTGGTAGTGGTAAGCGATCGTGTCATGATCAATCTCCGAAATCCCGCCCTGCTGCGCACGAATCGCACCGGCAAAGTAGCGGAAGTGGTCCGCACACAAAGGAACATCGGCCGCCGTCGTCTCCCGGATCGGCTTGCCGTTGTCCCACGTCTCCGCCGCGGCCAGCAGCTCGGCATTCTCTTCTATCCGCGCCGCAATCTTGATCAGAATATTGGAACGATCGGTGGTGGAGGTCTTCGCCCATCCCGCTTTCGCCTTGTGCGCCGCATCCAGGGCCTTCTCCACGTCCGCTGCACCCGACCGTGGAACCTCGCACAGAACCTTGCCCGTCACCGGGGTGATGTTCTCAAAATACTGTCCATCGACGGGCTCCACCCACTCACCCCCGATGAAGTTGCCGTAGCGCTTTTTAAATGGAACCTTGAATCCATAGTGTGCCGGGTCGATTACGACTGCTTCCAATGTAGCCATGCTGCTTTCTCCTTTGTCCGTTATCCGTTGCCCTTTGTTCTTTGCCCCGCATATCGCCATGCAGTAGCTCTCAAGTACGCGGGGACAATACTCCTCCCTGCCAGCAACAGTTGTCATCCACCCCATGGAACACCTGTCGCGGAATGCAACAACTCCCTCCAATCGACAAGCCGCGGCCATCAGGCGTAATTTTGTATTTAGAATCAGCGGCTCGCACTCCGCAGACGGAATCCCCATGCAGACAGCTCCCTTAGGTTCCTTAGAACCCTCAGAGTCGCGGCGGACGTTTCAAGAGCTCATCCATGCATCCTGGCAGCGATGCCGTCAGTACGGGCTCGGCCCAAGCTGGCACGTCCATCAGGAACCTCTCCCCAATGTCCCGCTTCAGGAGCTTCAGGAACAGAATCAGCAACTTCGCCGCCTCACCCTGCGCGAGATGCGCCTCCTCGAACCTACCCTCCGCGATGTAGGCCGTATCCTTCTTCTGGCTGACGCCTCCGGCATCATCCTCGACTCTCAAGGCGACAGCACCTTCCTCGGCCGTGCCCGCGCCGTCTCCCTCATGCCCGGCGCCACCTGGGCCGAGTCCATCACCGGTACCAACGCCATCGGGACCGCCATCGCCGAGCGTAAATTCGTGCAAGTCATCGGCCGCCAGCACTTCTTCGACGAGAACCGCTTCATGACCTGTCAGGCCATGCCCATCATGACTCCCACCGGCCGTCTCGCCGGCGTGCTCAACATCTCCGGCGACGCACACGCCTCCTTTAACGCTGCTGGCCACATCGTCCGCCAGGCCGTAGCCCACATCGAACACGACTGGACAGAAGAGTCCGCCACCGACCTCATCGTCCGCCTGCACCATCATCCCTCCTGGCTAGGCACTCCCGAAGAGGGCATTCTCACCTTCCATGACAACCTCCTGACAGGCGCAAGCAGCCAAGCCCTCGCCTACCTCGGCCTCGCTCCATCTGCCATCCACTCCGCTCGCTGGAACGAGATCTTCCGCGAAAAACCCTCATGGGGCAGACGCGAGCTGCACCGCGTTAACGTCCCCGGTCTCTTCTACACCGAAGTCCTCAGAACCAGTCCCGCCGGAGCCCGCATAGCGGCAACCTCTTCCGCGCATCCCGGCCCTGAAAGCCTGGCCGAGATGCGAGACGAAGCCCTGCGTCAGGCCGTAGCCGCCGAGCGAGGCAACCTCTCCGCCGCAGCGCGAAGGCTGGGCATCCACCGCAGCACGCTCTACCGCCGCCTCAGCAAGCAGCAATAACCTATCCTGCCCCCGCAAACCGCAACATCGTACTATTCGCAAAGCCCATCCAACGCGCACGATCAACATGCAAGGTTAACGAGATGTAACACCTCGGCCCGATAACACCAGCCGGGGCAAGCAAATCGCGAAGCCTGAGTTCACTTTGGTAGAGGTGTAAGTTGATCCCATCGCGCTTTTTGCTTCTCACTTATCTTTCGCTGTCTATCACGGCCGTCTCCGTTGCAGCCAGCCCATCCGTAGAATCCACGTCACCCCGCGTCACGCTGCCGATTCGTTTCACGAAGAGTCTCCGCTCCGACCGCGCCAAGTCCGGCGACCCCATCTACGCGAAGACCACGCAGACCGTCACTCTAGCCAACGGCGAGCAACTCCCCGCCGGAGCTTCCGTAATCGGGCATGTAGTCGCGGCCTCGGCCAGCAACTCCGAGCAGGAGCCATCGCAGATAACAATCCAGTTCGACGGCGTTCAGGTGAACAACGAAACGCGTTCGTTTCCGCTGCACGTGCGCGCCATCGCCGACGTATTCACTAGCTGGGAAGCCGCCAAGCCTTGGTCCACCGACATCGACACCCTCGGCACCCTCACGCAGGTCGGCGGCGATCAGCTCGTCCCCTCACAATCCGAGGTGCGTGACTCCGAAGGAAACGTCGTCGGCCATCAGCGTCACGGCGGCGTCTACGCTGCGCTCGCAGCTCACGGCGACTGCCGCAGCACCACCGAAGAGGTAGCCGTAGGAATCTACTCCGCCTCTGCCTGTGGCGTCTACGGATTCGACGGAGCCAGTGCAACCGGCATAGGAAGCTCCTCATCGAACCCTGCCTTGAAGTTAACAGCCAACGGCCGCTCGCTGGAGATCCCCCGCGACAGCACAGCCCTGCTCGAGACCGGCCTCTAATCAAACGGCTTCCTATCCACCCAACACACACGGCAACGGAGTCATCCGTTGCCGTGTGTGCTTAACCCATTGAACAAGCCGCGAATAAACACCCTACCTCTTCAATCGTGGATAGTACTGCCCCGGCGTAACTCCCAGAATCCGCTTGAAGTTCCTGCTGAAGTGAGTCTGGTCCACAAATCCGGTCTCCAGCGCCACCGAGGCAATCGGCTCACCGCGCCGCAGCATCCTCTTCGCCACTTCGATCCTTCGCTGCATCTGGTAAGTATGCGGAGGCAGCCCCTCCACCTGCGTAAACGCCCTTACCATGTGGTATTCACTCAACCCTGCAATCTCCGACAGCCGCTCCAGAGTAATCGCCGACAAACAATGAGCATCGATATACTCCCGCGCTCTGCGAATCTTCTCCGGCTCTTCCCGCAGCAAGGGAGCCTCTAGCGATGCACCAGCATGATGCTCCGCCAACTGCGTCAGCACCTCACCCATCGCCGACTCCAGCTCCAGCGTAGCTCCCATCCGTTCCATCTGCCGATGCAGCTCCAGCAGCCGCTTCGCCGCCGCCTCATCCTGTACATACGGAGCCCGAAAGCGCACCACCCCTTCTCCGCAGGCGGGGAACTTCCGTCGAAGAAACGCTTCATCAAAGAAGAAGATTCGAAAGCTCCATCCGCTATCGTCCGTCGAGTGTGGCGCATGAACATCTCCCGCATTCAGCAGCACTACCGTGCCCGCCGGAGCAAGGTAATCCGTCCCCTGCACAAACGACTCCATCATGCCCTTCTCGACAACGCCAATCGCCGCCACGGAATGATAATGACGCGCAAACTCAAACCGCCGATACGAGCCATAAAAAAGCTCCGTCCCACGCAGCGCCGGAACTTTCCATATACGGCTGGTCTCAACCTTGCCCACAGCAGCGCCCGAACCATGCTCCTGTGCGATATGAAACGGATCGCCTTCCAGAACCTCTGATCGTCGCTCTTCCATGAGCTATCTCAACACCTCACCACCCGCGGACGAAGAAGCTACCTCGCTATAAAAACTCGCAGCAGCGGCCTCAATCTGCCGAATCAACCTGCGGCTGCGCGCCAGCTCACGCTTGCGGTTCCGTCCAAAATCGAAGTAAGCCGCCGAATCCAGTTGTTCCATATGGATCAGGTCCGAAGAAACAACCACCCGCAGCCTAGCCAGCGTCGCGACAAAATCCCCCGGCTCCATTTCCTTCACCGCTCGCAACTCCGTAGCCGCCGCGCGTATGCGCCTGAGAACCTGTTCCAGCGAGGTCGTCGTGCGCACCGGCCACATCTGGTCAAAGATGAACCACAGCACCAGAATGCCCAGCCCCACGCCGATCACACGGTCTCGCGCCGGAGCGATCTGCGTCGCCGCGCCAAACCCCGGAAGCGTCGTAAGAAAAAACGCAAACCCGATCTGCACTCCAATGTAGCCCATCCGCGGGCTGCGCATCACCCAACCCGCAAGCAACGACACGCACCCTGCCACAACAACCAGAGAGGTAATCGAGTCCATATTCGGAAATAGCAGCGATACCGTAGCAATACCGAGCAAGCCCCCTATCAGCGCGCCCGAAAACCGATACACCTGCTTCTGCTTCATAGGCCCGGTCGAGCTAAGGCCGGTAAACAGGACCGTCACCACGCAGGTAAGAATCCCCGGCCAGGCCACCGCGCTGTAGAGGACATAGCAGACCACCGCGGCAAGCGTCAGCTTCAGCGCATAGATCGCCGCATCGCCACGCTGAAACACTCCCGGCAGAAAAAGCCTCGCCCCTCCAGACGCCGCCTTCACTGCAACTGCAGGAGCCTCCACCACTCCGCGCAAACCCGCACCATACTGCCGCAGCTCAATCGAGATATCGCGCAGCGAGTGCGGCGCATGTTCAGCAAGAGGTCCCGGCTCCACTCCCGTCCCTCCTGCGCGCAACCAAGCGCACTGGTCTGCAATCGCCGCATAGAAACCGCGATTGCTCTCCATGCGCGGACTACGCACGGTGAAGCCAATCAGCACACTCTTCTCCACCAGCCGAGTCAACAAACCCATCCGATAATGCAATCCAATCGGAACCCGCGAAAGCGTAGACTCTGCATCTCGAATTCGCTCATACAACTCGCTCATCCGGATCTCACCCGCATGGGCATACTGCACCAGCCTGTTATGCAGCGAACGTAGCTCATCACTCTGCTGCCCGGAAGGGTTCATCGCCAGCGCGTGAAAGAACTCCCCAAGCGTGGAGATGCGCTTCTCCATCTCTCCCGCGAGCTCATCCGCAGGATGCCGCGTCCCAAAGAGATACTCCACCGCCACCGCGGAGAGAAGCACTAATCCCAACGAAGCAACGTTATAAAGCGACGACGTAACCAGCGACGACGCCGGACGATGCGCGTCCCATGCAGCCAGGTCAACAAATCCGTAGAACCCCACAATCGTAAAAAGCAGCGGAGACGTAGTACCCGCCATGCAGAATGCCGAGACAAAGGAGCACAGCACAATGCCCAGAAACCGCGCCGTCTCGGTGCCATCCGTCATCTGCACCCACACCAGCGAGCCCACACAGGCAAGCGCCGCCCCGCCCAATATATCCAGCCCCACGCGCAGCGTAAGCCCAGGCCGCTCCCTCTGCATCAGAAACAGCAGAGCAAGAGCAAGCGAGATCCCCGGCACCCGCAACGTCATCGCCGCAACCAGAGCAAGAATCACTCCAAGAGTGTCCCGCAGCGCCCCCTCGATCCGCCCCGGATAAGGAGCCAGCTCCGACCGCAAAATCCGAAGCACACTCGTCCGGCTCTTCACTCCCGCACCACGGTAATGGCCGTAGCTCCCACGCGAAACATCTCCGCATCAGGATTAAGCACGCGAATCCTCACCGGAAAACGTGCTGAAAGATGAACCCAGTTCAGTGTCCGATCCACCGCTGGAAATCCTCCCGCAACGCCTCCATCCTCAGGAAACACGCCCCGCCCTGTACTATCCACCACCGCATCGAAGCGGCGGTCCGGATGTTCCATCAGGTACACATCCACATGCATTCCCGGGCGAATCCTCTTCAGCTTCGACTCCCGATAGTTCGCCAGCACCCACCACGTCTCCGTGTCGATCAGCGTAAACATCGGAGCCCCCGCATGAGCATACTCACCCTGCGAGATGTTCATATTCGTAACGTATCCATCGAACGGCGCACGCACCGAGCACCACTCCAGGTTGAGTTCCGCCTGTTGCACCTTCGCCACACGGTTCGGCCTCTGCGCCATCAGTGTCTCCAGCGTATCCACCGCGTGCTGCGCTTCTCCCAGCTTCGACTGCGACGCATCGAAGACCGCATTGGCCGACTGCTTCGCCGCCAGCGCCATCGTCTCCTGTGCTTGCGACTGTAGCAACTGCGAAGACGCCTGATGATATGCCTCCTGCGCCACACGCAACGCCGTCTGCGCCTGGTCCCCCTGCTGCGTCGTCACATAATGCTTCGCCATCAACGGAGCGATGCGGTTGTAATCGTTCTGTGCAAACTTCAGTTGAGCCTCTGCCGAAGACTGTGCCGCCGTCGCATGTTCCACCGCGGCCTTCGCGGCAAGATAGCTTCCCTCCGCCGAAGTAATCCCGCTATGCGAGGCCGAAACACCTGCCCGCGCCGCACCCACCGCGCTCTTCTCCGACGCAATACGCCGCCGCTCATCTTCGATCTGGCCCTCCAGCGTAGCCTGGTCCGCCTTCGCCTGCGCCAGCGCATACTCATACGGCCTGGGATCAATCACAAACAGCAGATCGCCCTTATGAACAACCTGATTGTCCTTCACCTTCAGGCTCACCAGCCGCCCCTCCACCTCAGGAGCAAGAGCAATCGAGTTCGCCCGTACCGTTGCGTCATCCGTGCGCGGATGCCGATCAACCTGAAAGAGCGAGATCGACAGAAGAAGAAGCGCGGCAACAACGATCACGCTCCCAAGAATACGGCCAGTCTTTTGTTTATCGTAGGACATTGATTTTTCTTTCAGGCAAAGCAGCACAGCCAAAGCAGGCACGTATACAAAATCACCATGCCCGGATACATCACCGCCGGATGCCCGATCGTATGCTGCAATCCATACCGGCGCAGCAGCGAATGAGACCCAAGCGTAAGCACCACGGCAACAGCAAGCGAGATCATCCACCCCGGAAAATACGAGCCTGCAATCTCCACATTCGGGTTTCGATTCAAATCCACCAGCCATCCAGCCAACACTGCATCCAAATGCATTCCACTCCTCATGGTTGAATTCCCTGCTGTCCCGGCTTCACAGGCTGATGCAGCAGATCGCCCGTCGCATAACTCAGCGCAACCACACTCTGCAACAACTGCGCCTGCGATCGCACCACCGCAAAACGGGCCTTCGCCAATTGCCTCTCCGCCTGCACTACATCCACCAGAGACCGCACGCCATACTTATAGGCGTCCAGCGATGAGTCATACGAAGTCTGTGCCGCCGCCAGAAAACTTTGCGACGACCGGTCCTGCTCCTCCGCCGTCTGGTAGTCCACATACGCATCCCACACCTGCCGCGTCACCGAGTCCTGCGCGCCGCGCAACTCTTCGCTAGCGATCCGCTGCTCTGCCAGTGCGGCATTCACCTCATGGCGCCGCGCGCCATTAAAAACATCCCACTTCAACCTCGCCTCAACCGACCACGTAGACACCGACCCCGGCCCCAACTGTCCATAGTCCGCCGTAGGCCACGCAAAGACCTGCCCCCCGCTGGCCCCCAGATCCACCGAAGGCAAGTACGCCGCACGAGCTCCACGAGAAGCGTCCTTCGCGCGCCGAAGATCCTGGGCATGAGCAAGAAGATCCGGACGTGTCTTCAACGCCGCCTCGATCAACGTCTTCACATCGCCCGCCAGCGTGCTTTGCTCCATCTGCTCCTGAATCGCAATCTCCGCATCCGGCTCCACGCCAATGGCCTCCGTCAGCGCAAGCTTGGCCTTCTTCACCGCGCCTTCCGCCGTAGCCAGCTCATACACAGCCTCCTCCACACCGGCCTTAGCGTTCTGCAAATCAGGCAAAGTCGCCCGTCCGTTATCGAACTGCAACTGCGCGTTGTCCGCCAGCGTCTTCGCCGTATCCAAAACGGCCTTCGCCGCGGCAAGCTGTCCAATCGCCTGCTGCGTCTTATAGAACTCAGCCGCAGTAGCAAATGCAATCGCCTGCTGCTCTCTCCCCAGCCGCAGCGTAGAAGCAATCTCCAGAGCCTTACCGCTGTCGTACCGGGCCCCGCGCCGAAAATTCAACAGGCTGTATTCAAGCTGAAGCTGCGCCAGAGCCGTCGGCACCTCCACCGTGACATATCCTCGCGGAGCAATAGGCTTGGGAAATGGCAGTAACTCACGAGAATCGCTACCCTGAGCAACCAGCGTCAGCAGCGGCAGATAAAGTGCCCTATCGACGCCCGCCTGCTCCAGAGACTGCTTCGCCCGCGCCCAGGCGATGCGCCCCTCAGGACTCGCCTCCTCCGCAATATCGGTCAGTTCGTCCAGCGTGTATGCATGTCCCGCCACCAGCACCGGAATCCGCGTCGCACGGCTTCCCTGCCCAATACAACGCTCCGCATCCTTCACCGTAACCACCGCACCGCAGCCGTTCCCCACCGCCACAAAACCGGACTCCACGGCCACATTTTGCGCATCAAGAAGAACCGGAGACAGACTCCCCAGAAGACCGAGCGCCATCAAGCGCACTCCCCCGGCACACACCCACCTCATCCACGAACAAGCCCTGTTTACACCGTACACAAAAGTAAGTATACACTGTAAGCAGAGGAATGCAACACCTCCCCTATGGCCACTGCGCTAACATCCGTCAAAGAGCCCGCAGGTCTCCGCGAGCGTCTCGTCGAAGCCGCCGGAAAGATATTCCTCGAAGAAGGCTATGAGAACCTCTCCATGCGCCGCGTCGCGCAGGAGGTCGGTTGCTCCCAGATGGCCGTCTACCGTTACTTCACCAATAAAGAAGCCCTCATCCAGCACCTCTGCGCCGAGCTCTATCTACGCTTCGCCCTCCGCATGGAGAAGGAAATGCAGATCGCAGACTCCCCCTGGGAGAAGCTTCGTATCTTCATCGCAGCGCTGATTCGCTTCGCCGTTCAGTATCCCGATCACTACTCTCTGGTCTTTCTGGTTCGTCACCCCGACCCCTCCGTCCTGGCCGAACGCGAAAAACTAGGCCGCGAATTTATAGGCGGAATCCGCGGTCTGGTCCGGGAGGTCCTGCCAAAGAAGACCCCGGAAGCTGTAGTCGAAATCCGCCTGCGTCAGATGTTCACCTGTCTGCACGGTGCAGCCGCCCTTCTCATCGCCCACCCGGACGCCTATGGCCTCACCAGAAAAAACACCATCCGCGAAACAGAAGAAACCTTCCAGAAGCTGCTGGGAATCTCCACCTGATCCCAATCCCGCTCTTCCTCGTCACGACGAATCCCTGTCAAGCCCCCAAATCGAACAACCCCATACAGCCCCGTCACTTGCAAGTGGCATACTTACCCCCTTCCCCCAGATAAAATAGAAACAGGCAAAGAAAAGACCCCGGCAAAACCGGGGTCTTTTCTAGTTAACCAGACGATTAATAACTAAATTCGAAGTACAGACATAACTGTAATGTTTCTAAGACTTTGCACCAAATTGAGGGGGGAGGGGGGTACCC
>JAATEV010000106.1 GCA_015655585.1 Terriglobales bacterium
GCAAGAACAAACGCAGATTCCCTTCGGGAATGACAAACCAAAGAACAAGCAACAGCAAAGGCAACGACAAGGGCTTATGGGCTTGGTAACTGTATGGGTGGAGAAGCGGATTTCTCCGCTCCGCAGAGCGATGAGGCTGCGCTGCTTCGGTCGAAATGACGGGTTTGGCGGTGTGAAGGAAAAGCAGCGACAAGAACAACAGCAAGTGCAAAGACGAAATACAGGGGTCTCTCCACTGCGCGACAGACGGTGAAGTTGTCTGTGGCTCCGGTCGAGATGACGTGAGTTCGTGGTGGTTTGGAAGAAAGACAACGGCAAGGGCTTATGGCTTGGCGGGAGGCGTACATTAAGGGTGTGACGCAGATCGATTCCAAGCTGATTCTGATTACGCTGCTGGTGGAGCTGGGTGTGGCGGCGGCGGTTTCGAGCTCGCTGGCTCGGTCGAAGACGTTCAAGGACCTGCTGCTGGCTGCGAACCGGACGCCGCGGCAGACGTTCTGGCTGGTGGCTATGCTGTGTACGCCGCTGGCGCTGGGTGTTTGGGTGAGGACGATGGTGCCGAACTTTCTGGCGGCGGACATCTCGTTTGAGATCACGATTCTGTTGGGGATTCTGATGGGGCCGCTCTCGGCCATGGCTGGAGGTGCGGCGCTGGCGGTTCCGGCGGTGCTGCATCATGAGTATCTTGCCCTGCCGGTGAATGTGGCGATTGGGGCGATTGCGGGGACGTTCGGGAGGTTTACCGATCCTGAGGACGTTTGGTCGTTCTCGCCGATGATCGACCTGAGCATCTATCGGTGGGTGACGCGGAACCTGCGGCGGCCGCACTTTGACAGGCAGATTCTGCTGTTGCTGCTGGTGGCTGGGATGCAGCTTGGGGCTAGTATGCTGGCGCAGTTTTATCCGCGGCGGTACTTCGATCTGCACTCACGGGATTGGTGGGTGGAGGGGCTGATCTGCGCGACGGCCCCGATTGTGGTGGGGATTCCGCTGAAGATCTGGAACGCGATCCGGGTGGAGCGGAAGCTGGAGGAGCAGCAGAGGCTGCTGTTGGAGGCGAGGCTGGAGGCGCTGCAACGGCAGATCAATCCGCATTTTCTGTTCAACACGCTGAACTCGATTACGTCGCTGGTGCGGTCGCAGCCGGAGCTGGCGCGAGAGATGATTGTGAAGCTGGCGCATATTCTGCGCGTGCTGCTGAAGGACCGGGAGGCATTTGTTCCGTTCAGCGAGGAGCTGGCATTTACGGATGATTATCTGGACATCGAGGTGGTGCGGTTCGGCGACAAGCTGAAGGTGGTGAAGGAGATTGCGGAGGAGACGCTGCACATTGTGGTTCCGGGGATGCTATTGCAGCCGCTGATTGAGAACAGCATCAAGCATGGGCTGGAGCCGCGCATCAGCGGGGGGACGGTGACGCTGCGGAGCCGGATTACGGAGGAAGGGCAGTTGATGATCGAGGTGGAGGACGACGGGGTGGGGATGGCTCCGGAGAGCGAGCGGGTGGCTCCGGCGGGTGGGCTGGCTCCGGCGACGCGGACGGGGATCGGGATGAGGAATGTGCGGGAACGGATGAAGGTGCTGTATGGGGATCTGGCTTCGGTGGAGATCAATAGCCGTCCGGGGCGGGGGACGAAGGTGACGCTGCTGATGCCGGTGCTGGAGGAGGGCGCGGAGATCTGGAACCCGTTGGGCGGCGAACTGGAGCAGAGGATTGGAGAGCTGATGCGGAGCGCGGCGAGGGCGATGGTTCAGCCTTAGGCGCTCTGGTTTGTTGCAAGTGCCTGATATGCAAAGGGCTTTTGCGGGATGGGCTTGTTCGGCTGCTGTATGGGGGAAGATTCTCCTCAGAAAAATTCTGCCGGGACAGCATCTTAGAGGCGAAAAACGTTGTCATATATAGGTATGGCCTGATTGGAGTGGCCGCGCGACGTGTTGAAATATTCCATCGTAGTTCCGTTTCACAACGAAGAAGAGAACGTCACGACGCTGTATGACCGCTTGAAGGCGGTGATGGAGAATGTCGGCGAATCGTTTGAGCTGGTGTTTGTCGACGATGGGTCGCGGGACCGGACGTATCGGTTTCTGGAAGAGATTGCGGCAGTGGACTCGCGGGTGCTGGTGATTAAGCTGCGGCGGAACTTCGGGCAGACGTCGGCGCTGGCGGCGGGGTTCGATCATGCGCAGGGGGACTTCATCCTGGCGATGGATGGCGATCTGCAACATGATCCGAATGAGATTCCGGGGTTTCTGGCGAAGCTGGAAGAGGGATACGACGTGGTGAGCGGATGGCGCAGCCAGCGCGAGGACAGCGTTCTGTTCCGGCGGATTCCTTCGCTGATCGCCAACCGGCTGATGGCTACGTTGAGCGGCGTTGCGATCCATGACTTCGGGACTACGTTCAAGGCGTATCGGCGCGAGGTGATCCAGAACATTCCTCTGTATGGGGAGATGCATCGGTTTATTCCTGCTCTGGCTTCGTGGTACGGCGCGAGCATCTGCGAGATTTCGATCTCGAATTCGGCGCGTAAGTTTGGTCGGAGCCACTACAACATGTCGCGCACGTTCCGGGTGCTGTTCGACCTGATGACGATTCGGTTTTTGCTGCGGTACATGACGCGGCCGCTGCACTTCTTCGGGACGATCGGCGTGCTGGGGATGATGGGCGGCTCCGCGCTGGCGGTATGGCTGCTGGGGCTGAAGCTGGCGACGGGGCAGTCGATTATGGACGTGCATGGGCCGTTTTTTGTGATCGCCGGGGTGATGATTCTGGCGGGCATCCAGATGATGGGGATCGGGCTGCTAGGGGAGTTGCAGGTGAGGCACTTCTACACGGCGTCGCATCGGGCTCCGTATGCGGTGGACCGGATTGTGCGTTTGAGGACGGAAGAGAGCCTGCTGCGGTAGGGGCGTTAGTGTGAGATGGGAGCGGAGGGCTGCTCCAGCTCATGCTGGGTCTCGTCGATGTGCTCCTGCTCTTCTTCCGATTCTTTTCCGGCTTGTTTGAAGACGGTGAGGTTGATCTCGTGCTGTACCTTGTCGGCCTGGACGATGGTGTTTGTCAGGGTGCCGAAGTGGTCGGCGAACTGGCGGATGCAGTCGGCCTGATGAGCGGGATAAGCCGTGGAGGCGGCCTCGGTGTCGAGCAGGGCTTTGAGACGGAGCGCCTCGGAGAGATTGTAGGCGGTGGGGACGAGGGAGTCGCGGTCGCGGAGGGCGAAGACGTCCTCGTGGAGACCGGGCTCGGAGACGATGAGGCCGCTGCTGGCGTTGCTGTAGGGCTCGTGCGCGCACTCGGATACGATCTCGTCGCGGCCTAGCGCGGCAGCTTTGCCGGGAACCGGAGGATGGTTGAGTTCCGCGCGGTGGAAGTGCTTGCCTGCGGAGTGGCAGCCTGCCAGCAGGAGGAGCGCGAGGGTTGCGCTGCTCGAACTCCACGAACGATTCAATCCCCTGGTTTGTCTCATCGGGATCAACTACTTTGCCCCTTCGGCTCTGAATTGTCAGTGTGGGAAACCCGGCCCTGAGCCCATCAACTCCTCAACGAAGGCAAATCTACCGCATGGAAAGATAGAGGCGAATCCTGGGTTGCAGGTTGTAATGCCTGCGGTACTTTCCGAGCGTTTACCTGGGGGATGCAAGGGGGAAACTTTGCGTATTCTGCGCGGCTAGACTGCGGCCGCGCTCTGGATGACCTGTGCGCCGAAGCGTTCCATCTCTTCGGCCTGGGGGCTGGATTGCAAGAGTACCAGATCGACGCCGACGGCGGCGAACTCTTCCATGCGCTCGTGGATCTTCTCAGGTGTGCCGATGAATCCGCTGCGGAGGCCGCGGTTGGAGACGGAGTAGTCCTTGAGGGAGATCTCGGTCTGGAGGTTGGAGCCGGTGATCCACTGCTCGTAGTTGGCGTAGCCACGGGCGGACTGTTTGACGTCGGTGATGCGTTCGACCTCGCGCTGGGCCTCGGCTTCGGAGTCGCGCACGATGGCGTATCCGGCTACGCCGAAGGTCATGGGAGGAAGGCCGAGCTTTTCGCGGCGCTGGCGCATGTCGGTGATCTTGGCGCTTACGATGGCGGGTTCGTCGCCGTGCATGAGGTAGGCGTCGCATTTGGCGGCGATGAGGTTTTTGGCGGTCTCGGACTCGCCTCCGGCGTAGAGCGTGGGGCGTGGGTGGCTGACAGGCTTGGGCGAGAGGATGTTCTGCTGGATGTCGTAGTAGCGACCCTGGTGGGAGAAGCCCTGCTGGCTCCAGCAGCCGTTTACGACATCCAGCCACTCGGAGGTGCGGGCGTAGCGGTCGTCGTGCTCGTCGAAGTGGACGCCGTACTTGGTGGCCTCGTCCTTCCACCAACTGGAGACTACGTTGAGGGTGAGGCGGCCGCGGGAGATGTTGTCGATGTTGGCGGCCTGCTTGGCGAGGAGCGCGGGGTTGTGGAAGGTGGGGCGCACGGCGACCATGAGCTCCAGCTTTTCGGTGACGGCGGCCAGGGCGGCGGCGGTGGACCAGGCGTCGAGCGAGGGGGCTTCGATGCCCTTGATGTCGTTGAGGTTGAGCTCGGCGATGAGGGTGAGGTCGTAGCCGAGGGCTTCGGCGCGCTGGGTCAGGTTGCGGACGTACTCCCAGCTTGCTTGCATGTTTTCGTCGTCGACGTTGCGGAGCCATCCGCCGAAGACCGGGAGCCAGAATCCGTAGCGCATCAGCGGCCTGCCTCGGCCAACTCGGCTACACCGGCGCGCTGCTCGTTGACGATTTTTGCTTCGGCTTGGAGCCAGTCGGCTAGTTTGGCGAAGGGATCGAAGCCTACGACCTTCTGGCCGTCGGCTACGAAGTTGGAGAGAGCATTGATGTCGTAGTAGAGGCGCTGGCCGTCACGGTCATCGACCATGAACTCGACTCCGCCGAGCTCGATGCCTGCGGCGGCCATGAGGCGTTCGACCTCTTCGATGACTTCGGGCGGGGTGTCGAAGGCCTCGACGGTCATGCCGGTTTTGGGGGCGTCGATGGGGCAGGCGGTGCGGTTAAGCTCCTGGCCGGTGGGCATCTTGCAGATGTCGGCGGGGCAGAGGTCGAAGGTCTCGCCGGTGATATGTATCTTAATCGCGTACAAATACTTTCCGTTGAGGACCTCGACGCGGACGATGTGGGAGCCACGGGCGGGAACGAACTCCTGAACGAGGCCGGTGGAGTCCATGCCGAGGGTGATGCCGTTCTCGGCGGCGGAGGCTTCGGCGAGGTGCTCGGGAGTGCTGAACTTGACTACGCCGCTGCCGCTGCCGCCGATGTTCGGCTTGACGACGACGGGGAAGCGGAGACCAACGCCTGCGGCAGAGGCCTGCGAGGCGCGATGGATGACTCGGGCCTTGGGGTAGCCGAGATTGAGGGCTTCCAACATGGAGAGCTGCGCGGCTTTGGAGAGCTCGCTGCGGAAGGCTGCGACGCCGTTGATGACGCGGACGTTGCGGGCCTGGAGGTGTTCGAGGAAGCCCATGGTGTAGAAGATCTGGTCGCCGTTGCCGCGGTTCCAGGCCGAGGGACTCATCTTGTTGAGCACGAGCGCGTACTTTTCTTCGGGGTGGTCGGCGGGGCCGTAGGTGTGTTCGACCGCGTTGAGCTTGACGTAGTTTGCGCCGCGACGGTCTAGCTCGGCGAAGAGCGGTTTGAACCAGTTGGGCTGCTCGTAGTAGATCGCGATCGGAAGATCCTGATGACTGGGCATGATGCTGGGCGTCCTTGGGGTGAAGCTATTGTTTCAATTTTATTAGATGAACGGCGGGCTGGAAGGCTTCGGGTTGGGATGGTTTTGCTGCGCCTTGATATTTTTTACTGCGCTTCGATGTTGTAGTCTGGCATCCAATGACTATGCAGGCTATCCAGATTCTTACGACCGGCTCCGCTGATGTGCTTACTCTTCGCGATCTTCCTACGCCTACGCCCGGCGAGGGAGAGGCCCTGATTCGCATTGAGGCTTCGGGCGTGAACTTTATCGACACGTACTTTCGCGAGGGTCGATACCCGGCGCAGCTTCCTTATACGCTGGGGCAGGAGGCTGCGGGGATCGTGGTCTCGGTGGGGCCGGGTGTGAGCACGGTGAAGGCCGGGGACCGGGTGGCGTGGTGCATGGTACCGGGAACATATGCCCAGTTGGCGATTGCTCCGGCGGACCGTCTGGTACCGATTCCGGAGGGAGTTAACTTTCAGCAGGCGGCTGCGGCGATTTTGCAGGGGATGACGGCGCACTATCTTGTGCACTCGGCCTACCCGGTGCAGAAGGGCGATGAGGTGCTGATTCATGCGGGCGCGGGCGGCACGGGGCTGCTGCTGATCCAGATGGCGAAGGCCCTGGGCGCGCGGGTGTTTACGACGGTTTCTACGGAAGAGAAGGCGGAGCTGGCTAGGGACGCGGGTGCGGACGAGATCATTCTTTATACGAAGGAAGATTTTGTCGAGAGGGTGAAGAGTCTTAGCGCGGGCAAGGGGCTGCCGGTGGTGTATGACTCGGTGGGAAAGAGCACGTTCGAGGGCTCGTTGCAGTGTTTGCGGCGGCGTGGGGTGCTGGTGCTGTTTGGCGGTGCGAGCGGCGCGGTGCCGCCGTTCGATCTGATTCGTCTTTCGACGATGGGTTCGCTTTACGTGACGCGGCCTACGCTGAAGGACTATACCGCGACCCGGGCCGAGTTGGAGGCGCGGGCGAAGGACGTCTTCGACGGTGTGTTGGATGGAACGTTGAAGCTGCGGCTGGAGCATACTTATCCGCTGACGGACGCTGCGCGTGCGCATCGGGATCTGGAGTCGCGGAAGACTACGGGTAAGCTGCTGCTTATTCCGTGAGCGCGTTGGCGTTCGTGCGGGCACTTACAATCTTGATATGGATATTCCGGCGCTTCGCTGCGCGACTCGAACCCTGCTCGCCTTCGTCGCCACTGTTTTGAGCACAACTTCTGCACAGGCCGTGATCGTTCGCGGGACGGTTACGACGCCGCTGGGCGCGCCGCTGGGGAACGCTCGCGTTCAGTTGATTCAGGGGCGGCGGACGGTTGCGTTCGGCTTCAGCCAGATGGACGGCTCGTATGAGATTCGCAGCACGTCGAGCGGGCGGTTTGTGCTGCTGACCTCGGCGGCGCCTTATATGCCTAGCGTTGGGCGGAGCTTTCATGGATCGCGGCTGGGCGTGGTTACGCAGGATGTGGTGATGAACACCGCGGTGTTTACGCAGCAGCTTTCTACTGCGGCGAGCGGGATGGCTACGTCGGTGGATCAGGTTGCTGCGCCGGTGGTGTTGACTCCGCAGGAGTCGCTGGCTACGGAGGCGAACCTGCTGAATGCTCTGCGGCAGGGGCCGGGGGTGAATGTAGTGCAGACGGGGCAGGTGGGTGGGCCGGTGTCGTTGTATGTGCGGGGAGGCGGGGCGGACGCGAACAAGATCGTGGTGGATGGCGTTCCGGCTGCGGCGATTGGAGGGCGATTCGACTTCAGCACGCTATCGACTGCGATGCTGGAGGCGCCGGAGATGGTTCGCGGGGCCAATGGCGCGTTGTATGGGACGGGGGCTGAGGCTGCGACGGTGGCGGTGGAGACGGCACGGGGCTCGTCGCTGCGGCCGGTGTTGAATTACACGGGCGATGCGGGGAACTTTCATTCCTATCGGAATGAGGCTGTGTTTTCGGGCACGTATAGCAAGCTGGATTATCTTGGCGGGTTCAGCCGTATGGATACTTCGAACGCTGTTCCGAATGATCGGTTTCATATTGCTACGAGCGCGGCGGATTTTGGATACAGCATTCTGGACAATACGCAGGCTCGGTTTACGCTGCGGAATGGGGTCTCCGCTGCGGGGTTGCCGGGGCCGCATGATGTTTATGGAATCTCGGCGCTGGGGAAGCAAGCTGACCAGAATTTAATCTCCGGCCTTTCGGTGGAGAATCGGTTCGATGGCAATCTGCATACGTTTGTGGGGTATGGGATTGTGCGGAGCAGGGAACAGGTTGGGCAGTTCGCGCCGGTGGGGCAGGCGGTTGCTTTGCCGGGTGGCGGCGTTCGCTACTATGGCTTGCCGGTGAGTCTGCGCGGGGCGAATGGCTATACGGCTACGGGGCAGGCAGGGTTCTTTGCTCCTGCATTCGATGTCGTTTCGAATCGCGATGAGCTTACGTATCAGACGGACTATATGTTTCCGCATCGGATTGCGGTTCTGTTTGGATTTCAGTATGAGAACGAGCGCGGACGGATTCTGAACGTCGCGGATACGGCTGTGGATGGACGCGTGGTGAAGCGGACGAACTATCTCTATACCTTCGCGGTGCAGGGGGACATCAAGCACAGGTTCTTTTATTCGCTGGGCGGCGGCGTTGAAGATAACGATCTTTATGGGATCGCGGGAACGCCGCGGATTGGGCTTGTCTATGCGCCGGTGCTGCCGGGGCACAAGATCTTCCATGGCACGCGGCTGCGGGCGAACGTGGCTACGGGTGTGCAGGAGCCGGGGATTGAGGCGGAGCTTACGAGCCTGAGATCGCTGCTGCTGGAGACGAACAATCAGGCGGCGATTGCGGCCTATGATGTTGCGCCGATTGCGGCGGAGCGCTCGCGCACGTATGACCTGGGCGTGGATCAGAATATCTTCAACGAGAAGCTGATCTTCAAGGCGGGATACTTTCACAACGTGTTCGATCATCAGTTGGAGAGCATCGGTCCGGCTGGGCTGACGAACTACTTTGGCATTCCGGCGGGTGTTGCAGCGAAGATGCCTGCGGCTTCGTTGAACTCGCTGGCTTATCGGGCGCAGGGATTCGAGAGCGAGTTGCAATATCGACCGTTCAGCTACCTGTTTCTGAATGGCGGATATACCTATCTTGCTTCGATTGTGTTGCAGTCGTTCTCGAACGATGCTGCGGCTACGAATCCGGAGATACCGGGAGTTGCGATTGGGGCGCTCTCGCCGCTGGTGGGCAGCCGCCCGTTCCGGCGTCCGCCGAATACGGGGTTTTTCGCGGTGCAGTTCAGCTCGAACCGTTTCTCCGCAGCTATGAAGGGAGCGTTTGTTGGGAGAAGCGATGATTCTACCTTTCAGCTTGGCAATGATCTTCATGGCGGCAATAGTCTGTTGCTGCCGAACCGCAATCTGGACTTTGGCTATGCCAAGCTGGATATGAACGCGACGGTGGTTTTGACGAAGCACATTACGGCGTTTACGCAGCTTGATAATCTATTGAGCCAGCAGCACATTGGCCCGATTGGCTATCCGGGGATGCCGTTTACGATCCGGGCCGGAATGAAGATCCGCATTGGCGGCGATTGAAGCACGGTGTCTGGTAATTGTCACTTTGCGGTCACAAATTCACGGCAGAGCAACTAAGGTGGAGCGGTGGAGTCTAACTGAATTGAGGATCATTATGAAACGTCATTTTCTGGCACTTGCTTTACTCACCACAGCATTCTTCTCTGCTCATGCGCAACAGGAAGGGGTGTCCACGCAGGCTCTTGTGGGCTTCGATTCCAAGAAGCCGGTGACGCCGGATGCGAAGTCTGTGGTGGTGAAGGTGAATAACCGCGCGGTGGATCTTGCTGGTTTTGCGCCTGTTCCTGCGAGCGGGACGCAGGTTGCTGTGCTGATCGATGATGGTCTTCGCGGGAGTCTTGGGCGTGAGATCGAGAGCATGAGGACGTTTGTGAAGAACCTGCCTGCTGGGGTCGAGGTCTTTGTGGGTTACATGCAGAGCGGGCGGGTTGTCGCTGTTGCCGATCAGGGATTTACCACCGATCATGAGTCGGCGGCCGCGGCGATCCGCCTCTCGCAGGGGACGCCGGGAGCGAGCGCGAGCCCGTACTTCTGCCTCTCGTACTTCGCCAAGCACTGGCCGGGCGAATCGGAGAGGCAACTGGCACATCCTGATCCGCAGATCGCCCATAAGGCGCGCATCGTGCTGATGATTACGAACGGAGTCGATCCTTATAACGGCAGCACGAGCATCCTGAACCAGAACAGCCCCTATGTGCAGGCGGCGCAGGATGATGCGCAGGAGGCGGGGATCTCGGTCTACTCGATCTATTACCCGGATGCGGGGCTTCGCTATGAGGGTGGACGCGGAAGCTTCAGCGGCCAGAGCTATCTTGACCAGATCGCGGTAGCTACGGGAGGGGTCTCCTACTACCAGGGGTCGTTTACGCCGGTGTCGCTGGCTCCCTATCTGGAGAACTTTCAAAAGGACATCGCTTCGCTCTATGTCGCTACGTTTCCGGTGAACGAGAGCAAGGGGCTGGCCCGTCTGAAGATTTCTACGAATCTCTCCGGGACCAGGGTCCGCGCGCCGGAGCTGGTTCGTGCGGGAGCGGTGGTTCTTCAGTAGCAGAGATGGTTTATTTGTAACTTGGTAAGAACTTTTTTGCGGTGTTCTGAAAATAACAAAGCCCCGGATTGCTCCGGGGCTTTGCTATTTCTGTGCAGCGGAGGCTTAGTACATGCCGTCCATGCCGCCGTGGTTGTGTCCACCGGCCGGAGCTTCCTTCTTCTCCGGAATCTCGGCGATGATGGCCTCGGTGGTGAGCAGCAGACCTGAGATCGACGCCGCGTTCTGCAGAGCAGTGCGGGTGACCTTGGTCGGGTCGATGACGCCAGCCTTCACCAGGTCTTCGAAGACGCCGGTTCCGGCGTTGTAGCCGTAGTTGGGGTCCTTGGACTCGAGGATCTTGCCGATGATGACGGCGCCCTCTTCGCCCGCGTTCGAGACGATGGTGCGGAGCGGCTCCTCGATGGCGCGGCGGATGATCGAAGCACCGATCTTCTCGTCACCTTCGAGGGTCTTGATGATCGCGTCAACCGCAGCAGTGGCGCGAACCAGGGCTACACCGCCGCCGGGGACGATGCCTTCCTCGACCGCAGCGCGGGTGGCGTGCATCGCGTCTTCGACACGAGCCTTCTTCTCCTTCATCTCGGTCTCGGTAGCAGCGCCGACCTTGATGACGGCAACGCCGCCGACGAGCTTGGCGAGACGCTCCTGCAGCTTCTCGCGGTCGTAGTCGGAGGTGGTCTTCTCGACCTGAGCGCGAA
>JAATEV010000065.1 GCA_015655585.1 Terriglobales bacterium
CTGGAGCAGTCCATGCGGATCTTGCCGTCCCAGTCGCAGGTCATGAAGCGGAAGGTGGCGTCGGTGTAGGGGTTGAGGATTTGTAACGACGGCAGGTACTTTTCGGCGATGCGGGGCCAGTAGTGGACTCCGGCTCCGCCGAGGGGATCGACGGCGAGCTTGAGGGTGGTGCCGGTGAGGGGGGCGAAGTCGATGACGTTGGCGAGGTCGTTGACGTAGGCGGTGATGTAGTCGTGGCGGTAGGTCTTGTCGGAGCCGAGGGCGCGGGCGTAGGAGATGCGTTTTACGCCTTTAAGACCGGCGGCTATGAGGGCGTTGGCGCGGTCTTCGATCCACTTGGTGGCGGTGGTGTCGGCGGGGCCGCCGGTGGGAGGGTTGTATTTGAAGCCGCCGTCTTCGGGCGGGTTGTGCGAGGGGGTGATGACGATGCCGTCGGCGCGGTGGAGTTTGGGGGTGCCGTTGTGGCTGAGGATGGCGTGGGAGAGGACGGGGGTGGGGGTGTAGCCGAGGTGCTCGTCGATGAGGACCTCGATGTCGTTGGCGGCGAGGACTTCGAGGGCGGTGGCGAAGGCGGGCTCGGAGAGGGCGTGGGTGTCTTTGGCGAGGAAGAGCGGCCCGAGGGTGTGTTGTGTGGCGCGGTACTCGACGATGGCCTGGGTGATGGCGGCGATGTGGTCGTCGTTGAACGCGGCGTGGAAGGCGCTGCCGCGATGGCCGGAGGTGCCGAAAGCGACGCGCTGGGCGGGGACGGAGGCGTCGGGATGGAGGGTGTAGTAGGCGGTGATGAGGCGGGAGAGGTCAATAAGATTTTCGGGGAGGGGAGGCTGGCCGGGCTGGTTGGGCTTGGCGGCGGGGAGAGTGGTGTGCGTTGAGCTCATGCTGTTCGGTGTCCTCATTCTTCTTATGATGCTGGTCTCTCAAAGGGTATCGCGCAAGTGGAGGGGGTGGGGATTAAGAGGTGGTGACAGGTTTGGCGTGGGGAGGCGGCGGGATAGACACTTGCAATTTGCGTGGGGTTATCCTAAAACGGGAATCGTTCCCGTTTTGGGTCTTTTTTCGTGAGGGTCCGGCTGCTGTGGCCTGCGCGACGTGCATTGCTGAGTTGAGATCGTTTGCTTTGGCGGGTTCTTTTGACGGGACGGATACGACGGATCTTGCGGGGCGGGGCGGTATTGGCGGCGATGGGAGCCGCGGCGTTGCCCGCGTTTGGCGCGAAGGCCACGCTGGTGGCGGACGCGCATGTGAACGCCGCGCTGCCGGGGGCGAATAGCGGATCGATCTCAAATTTGAATGTGGGCGGGGGGTATACGGCGCTGGTGCAGTTCGACCTGTCGATGCTGCCTGCGGGGACGACGGCGGCTCAGGTGTCGCGGGCGGTGCTGCGGATTTATTGCAACCGCGTGGATGTGGCGGGGGTCGTGAGTGTTCGGGCGGCGACGGGGGACTGGGGGGAGTATAGCGTCACGTATGCCACGCTGGCGTCGCTGGCGGGTGGGGCGCAGACGGTGCAGGTGACGCAGGCGGGAACGTTTGTGGCGGTGGATGTGACGACGCTGGTGCAGGGATGGGTGGCGGCTCCGGTGACGAACCACGGGGTGGCCCTGTCGGCGGCGGTGGCGGCGGTGCAGTTCGACAGCAAGGAGAATGACCTTACGGGTCATGCGGCCGAGTTGGAATTGGAGATGGTTTCTTCGTCGTCTTCTTCGGGGGCGGGAGCGCAGGGGCCAGCCGGTCCCGCTGGGCCTGTCGGGCCGCAAGGGCCTGCCGGACCGGCGGGGCCACAGGGTGCGGTTGGGCCGATTGGGCCGCAGGGAGTGCCGGGGTTGAATTATCGCGGCGGATTTTCGGCGGCGGTGGCTTATGGGGCGGGCGATGCGGTGGGGTCTGGGGGATCGAGCTATGTCTCGCTGGTGGCGGGGAACGTGGGGAATGTGCCGGGGGCGAGTCCTTCGGCGTGGGGACTGCTGGCCGCGGTTGGGACTGTAGGGGCTACCGGGTCAGCGGGCGCGGTGGGGCCGATGGGGCCGGCTGGGCCGGTCGGGGCTGCGGGACCGGCAGGGCCTGCGGGAGCGCCGGGTTCGCCGGGGTTGGCGTATCGCGGGGGGTATGTGTCAAACGAGAGCTATGGTCTGGGCGACGTGGTGTTCTGGGAGGGATCGAGCTATGTCTCGCTGGTCGCTGGAAATAGAGGCAATATACCGGATGGGAGCCCGTCTTTGTGGGGCACGCTGGCATCCCAGGGCGAGGTTGGTTTGGTGGGTCTGCCGGGCGTGGTGGGTCTGCCGGGCGTGGCGGGGCCAACTGGGCCTTCGGGGGCGGCGGCTACGGTGACGACGGGCGCGCCGGGGTCGGCGGTCTCGGTGACGAACAGCGGGACGGCGAATGCGGCGGTGCTGAACTTTACGATTCCGCAGGCGGGGACGGGGGGCGGCTCGACGGCTCCGGGTGGGGCGGGGGGATTTCCGTCGATGTATCACGGGGTTTCGTTCAACACTACGTACTACTCGATTGCGAATACGAATGCGGATGCCGGGGAGACGGCGGCGGTGATGACGTGGGTTCCGGCGGGATGCACGGTGTCGCAGTTGAGCGTGTTTTCGCAGCAGACGAACACGATCCAGGTGACGCTGCGGCAGGGGACGCCGGGAAGTATGGCGGATGCGGGGCTCTCCTGCTCGGTGGGGCCGGGAGAAGCTTGTGTCGCGACAGGGAGCGTGGCGGTGGCGGCGGGGAACTTTCTTGATCTGAGTTTTACGGGAGCAGGAGGGGCGCCGGCGGGGGTGTGGACGGCAGTTCGGTGTGAGTAGAGCTTGGGATTGTGCCTGACGAATCGAATTTGCCTTTTGTTGAAACTGGGGCAGGGGAAGGAAGGCATACAGGGGCTGAAGCCCTTTTTTTCTCGTGGCAGAGAGACCTAAGGCTAAAGCCTTGGGGTACCCAGAAGCAGAATGGATTCCTCAGGCATTCCCTAGAGCGGGAGGGAGTTGCGCAGGCTGGCGATCAGGGTGGGGAGGGTTTGCAGAGCTTCCGGGGTGGGGGTTTGGAGGGCGGCTTCGATTTCGCTGGCGAGGGTGGTGCCGGTGTGATGGCCGAACATGCCCAGGCTGCCGGAGAGCTTGTGGGCGATGGCCAGGGCTTCGAGGCGCGTGGGCCCGGTGAGATGGCCGGAGGCGGCTTCAGCGGCGGCGCGGTCGAGGGAGTCGAGGCGATCGCGCAGGTTGGGCAGGTGGCGTTGCCACAGGCTGGCCAGGCGGGACTCGATCTTCGCGGTCTTGTCTTCCTTGTCTTCGAGGGGCTGGCTCATGCTGGCTCGGTGCTTTGCGGGACGCTGTCTGGCTAGTCCTTCCAGCCCAGGACGTCTGCGATCTGCTGGGCGAGGGTGAGGGGGTCAAAGGGCTTGAAGAGGACGCCCGCGAAGCCGAGCCCAGCGAAGCGGCGGCGGTCTACTCCCTGAACCTTGGCGGTGAGCAGGAGGACGGGAATGTTCGCGACGGCGGGGTTCTGCTGCATGTGGACGAAGGTGGTGGGGCCGTCGACGCCGGGCATCATGACATCCATGAGGATGGCGTCGGGCTGCTGGGCGGCGGCGATGGCGATGCCGGCGGCGCCGGAGTCCGCGGTAAGAATCTGCCAGCCAGCGGTGGCTTCGAGAGAGAGAGCGGCGACTTCGCGGATGTCTTCCTCGTCGTCGATGATTAAGATGCGTCGCATGAGCGAGTTCATTCTCTCACGCAATGCGGCATAAGCGGCGTACTTTCAACGCGGAGACTTACTCTAGACGGCGGTGAGGTCGGAGGAGCGGCCGCGCAGCCTCCGCACCATGGAGAGGACGAGCTCTTCGACCTCGCGGGGCTGGACCTTGGCCTTGGTGAGGAACTCGGTGGGGCCGAGGCGAAGCTTGGCCATCTCGGGCTCGGAGATCTCGCGGCCGGAGTAGACGACGAGCGGAAGCGAGCGGAGCGTGGGCTGCTGGCGGAGCCACTCGACGAGGGTGAAGCCGTCGCCGTCGGGGAGAGTGAGGTCGAGGATGAGAAGGTCTGGGGGCTGGGAGATGCAGTGGCGGACGGCCTGCTGGCGGGTTCCGGCACGCTCGATATAGACGGCGGCGTCCTCGAAGCTGGCGATGAGGACGCTGGCGAGGTCTTCGTCGTCTTCGACGAGGAGGATGTTGGCGGGGCCTTCGCCCTGATGGAGGACGCGGCCTAACTCGGCGAAGAGGAGGTTCTCGTTGAACGGCTTCTGGACCCATCCCTGGGCGTCGCCGGTGAGCTGCGGGCGTAGGGTGGAGGAGAGAACGCTGAGGATGACGACGGGAATGCCAGCAGTGACGGGATTGTTGCGGAGACGCTGGAGGGTCTCCCAGCCGGAGAGGCCGGGCATGTAGAGATCGAGGAGGATGGCTTCGACGTGGCTCTGGACAGCGAGGGAGAGGGCCTGCTCGCCGGAACTGGCCTCGAGGACGGTGTATCCCTGGCGGGTGAGGTGCTCGCTGACGACGGTGCGGATGCCTGCGTCGTCGTCGCAGATGAGGATGGAACCTTCGCCGCGCGGCTGGACGGGTCTGGCGACGGTGACGTCGGAGGCGCGGCTGGTGCGGGGGAGCATGACGTAGAGTGTGGTTCCGGGGCCGAGGTTGCGCTGCGCCCAGATGGAGCCGGAGTGCTGTTGGACGATGCTGCGGCAGATGGAGAGGCCAAGGCCGGTGCCGCCCTTCTGGCGGGCGTCGGCGGGCTCTAGCTGCTGGAAGCGATCGAAGATGTGGTCGAGCTTGTCGGAGGGGATGCCTCGGCCCTCGTCGACGACCTTGACGAGAATGGAGTCGCTGGTGCCTTCGGTGTAGACGCGGACGGTGGAAGCGGCGGGCGAGAACTTGATGGCGTTGGAGAGGAGGTTGGTGAGTACCTGCAGGATGCGGTCGGAGTCGCCGTCGAAAAAGAGGGATTCGGTGGCATCGGCGTGGCCGAGGGGGGAGGGTTCGAGCAGCAGGTGGACGCTGCCTGCGTCTGCCATGGGTGTCATGGTCTCGATGGCCTGCTGGGCGAGGTCGCGCATGGAGCAGCGGCGGATTTGCAGGGGAGCGCGGCCGGACTCCATGCGCTCCAGATCGAGGATGTCGTTGATGAGACGGATAAGGCGGTCGGTATTGGTGACGGCGATGCGGAGGAGGTTGTGGGCCTTGGCGTCTACGTCGCCGATGACGCCGGAGGAGAGAAGGCCGAGGGCTCCGCGGATGCTGGTGAGGGGGGTGCGAAGCTCGTGGGAGACGGTGGAGATGAACTCGTCCTTGAGGGTGTCGAGCTGCGACCGCTGGCTGAGTTGAAGGTTGTGCTGCTGCTGCTGCTCCCGGGCCTGGGTGAGCTGCTCGGCCAGCTCGCGGGTGGTTCGCTGGGCGCGGAGAAAGCCCACGAGCAGAACCACAACTGCAATCAGTAAAGACAGGAATCCGAAATACGGAACGATGTGCATGAGGTTTTTTCTTGTCTACCGCCAGTGAGTAACTGCTCGGTTGACGAAGTAGTAATCTCCATTTTGTTACTGACGCCCGATTTTACCACCCTGATTGGGGAGCGATTTTGAAAGAATTCGCAAGTGTGAACCAAAGTGGATGGGGGGTGGCTGGCCGTCAAACAGGTTTTTGGGGTGGGGACGTTAAAAAGGCCGTCTTTCGCTAGGGAAAGACGGCCTTTTTGCTGTTTGATCCGGTTTTTGCTGGGTTAGGCGGAGACCGGAACCTGGTCGAGGGTGCTCGCGAAGTTCTTGCCGGTGCGGGCGGCCTGCGCGTTCTTGTGGTAGGCGTAGCCGGTGATCAACGGCAGGGCGAGGGTGGCCTCGGAGTAGACCATCTGCTCGTAGGTGAGATCGACCTTGCCCCAGGAGCTGGCTTCCTTGAGGGTGGAGCCGGAGAGCGCGCCGTCGCGGGCGTCGGCCACGGTGATCTGGATGGCGTACTTGTGCATGGAGGCTTCGACGCCGAGGATGTCGGCGGCCACGACGATGTCCTGCGCGAAGTTCTTGGGAACGCCGCCGCCGATCATCAGCAGGCCGGTGGTGGGGTTCGTGATCTTGAGCTGGGTGATCTCGTAGAAGTCCTTGGCGGTGTCGATGGAGACCATCGGCTTGCCCTGGCGCGCGTGCTGGTGGGCGACGAGGCCAAACCCGGCGGAGCAATCGGAGAAGGCGGGGCAGAAGATAGGCACGTTCTTCTCGTAGGCGGCGAGGACGATGGAGTCGCGTCCGCCGGTCTGCGGGGTCTTGCCGTTCTTGACGAGATAGGCGCCCATCTCGCGGATGAACTCGCGGGAGCTGTAGGGGCGCGGGTCGAGCGAGTTGGTGATCTGGTGGATGGTCTCGTCGCAGATGCGAAGCTCTTCCTCGTCGATGAAGGTGTCGTAGATTCGGTCGATCATGAGCTCGCGGAGCTCGGCGTCGCCCGCGCCGTACTTGTACTCGTCGCCCGCGATGTAGTGGCTGAAGCCGAGGGCTTCGAAGAAGTCCTGATCGACGATGTTGGCGCCGGTGGAGACGATGGCATCGACCATGTTGTTGCGGATAAGGTCGACGAAGATCTTCTGGAGACCGGCGGAGATGAGCGATCCGGCGAGGCAAAGGATGACGCCGCAATCGGTGTCGCGGAGCATCATGTCGTAGATGCTGGCGGCGCGGTAGGTGTCACGCGCGGAGTAGGCCATGTGCGCCATCGCGTCGACGACGGAGACGACGTTGTGCTGCTTGATATCGAGATGCTGGATGGGGCGGGCGAGGAGTTCTTTTTTCGTAGCCATAGTCCTTATTAGGATAGCAACTCTGCGTGGGGCGGCGTTGATTTTCTTGTGAATTTTACGGGGATTGAGAGGGAATCTTTCTGTCGGTCCGCCATCGAAAAAAGCACTGACCAGGCATCAGGAGGACATCTTCGGGCAAGAAGCTCGGCAGTTCCAATTCTATGGAAGGTCGTCTTTTGTTAGGACTCCAGTTCAAACTTAAGTCTGGTTTTTGGGGCAGGAAGATCAAGGTGCTTGACAGTGTTTTTCCCATCTGAATATATTTTCTCCTCGAACCGGAGAACGTTTACTCGATGAGCGTGAAAAGTCTTTTACCTCTACTTTCTTCATGAGCAACAAGAGGTAAGAGTTTTTAAATAAACAGTAACTACGCGTGTTGCAAAAAGGGAAGTCGCGTAGTCAGCTTCTCCGGATTGGAATCACGGTGTCTCTGCATACCTGCGAATAGGCGTTTGTTTCTTGTCTCAACCGTTCATGTTTTTGAGAAAGCAAACCCTATTTAAGGAAGGCCATTGCCCGTGAAATACATTAAAAATTACCCTCCTCAACTCTTCCCATGGAAGATATTCCTCCTGCTCTGCTTCCTATTGCTTGATTCTGGAAATCTCCTGGGGCAGTTCAGTGCAAGTATTGTCGGATCGGTAAGCGATTCTGGCGGAGCTGTAATTCCACAGGCAAAGATCACGCTGACAAATGTTGGAACGAAAGGTACTTCTACGACAACGACGGATCAGGAGGGCAACTATCGTTTCGTGAACCTGGCTCCGGCGGACTATATTGTTTCGGCCGAGGCGAGCGGGTTCGGCAAGCAGCAATTTTCGATCACACTGGGGACAAATCAGACACTGAATGTTCCCCTGAAAATGATGGTTGCCTCGCAAAGTATATCGGTGCAGGTTACGACGCAGGCTCCATTGCTCGATACAGCGGATACAAGAAATCAGCTCACTCTCAATACTCAGGCGATGTCCGATCTGCCGCTTGCGGGCCGCAACATGATCTCACTTGCGACGCTGGCGCCCGGCATGACTGGTCTTGGCACGGTCGCGAGCAGTACACCGGGCTCAGGAGTAGATAACTACTCTACGGAGACGCAGGTGGATGCGAGTGCGAATGGACAGGGCTCGGTCGGAAACATGTATATCGTCGATGGCCTTGACGTGACGAGCGCGATTCGTCCCGGCGTTCTCAACATGACTCCGAATCCGGATGCGATTCAAGAGACGAGTATTCAGACAAACACTTACAACGTCGAGTATGGCCGCGCCAGCTCCATGCAGATGACGATGACGACGAAGTCGGGAACAAGTGCGTACCACGGCAATATCAGCGACTACTTCACCAATCAGCATCTATACGCAGGAACGGAATTTACGAAGAGTTACTCTCCTTTCCATAGCAACAACATCTCTGCGACGGTGGGCGGCCCTATCATTCCCGGGCATCAGGCCTTCTTCTTTTTTGCAATCGAACCGCTACGCAGCACGGCAGGTGTATCGAACAGCGTTACCTTTGAAGATCCAGCCTTCACGGCCTGGGCGCAACAGAATTATCCCAATACAGTAGGGACGCGGTTGCTCTTACAGTATCCCGTGAAGAACGGAGCGGTGCATGGAGTTACCGTTTCCTCTACTACGTCGGATATTGCAGGATGCGGTACCGCGAGCACTAACTTTCTGCCATGCAACCTCAATATGATCGATACGGGAAATTACACGGACTCCAGTTCCAGAAATGGAGATCAGTGGAATCTTCGTCTGGATAAGGCGTTCCAGCGTGATCGCTTGTATGGAACGTTCTTTAGAACGACGTTAAAAACAGGGACTCCGAACCAGAGAATAGGATCTGAGAATACAAGTCATTATTCGCAATACGCGCTTCAGGTCAACGAATCGCACACCTTCACGCCCAATATGATTAATGAGGCTGCATTTGGCGTGCTGCGTCTGGAGGGCGTGCTGGAAGACGGCGGCAACTTCCAGATTCCCTATTCCAGTGTGACTGGAATAGGTTCCACCTTTGGCATTGCATCGCCGAACCTTGATTTCATCCAGCATAACTGGCACTGGAGAGATGTCCTCACCTACACGCATCACTCGCATACGCTGCGGTTTGGATATGAAGGATGGTTTGGGGACGACGTGGAGAGGTTTGCTGCCTGGTATGACCATCCGGAGTTTGCTTTCAATAATCTGCTCGCGCTTGTGCAGGATAACGTGTACACGGAGAGCAACGTTTCGTATAACTCACTCACGGGCCAGCATAACCAGTGGAACTGGGATGCCGCGGGGATCACGCACGGTCTGTTCGCTGAAGATACGTGGGTGGCGCGTAATAATCTCACTCTGACGCTCGGTGTGCGTTGGGATGATTTCGGCAATCCATATTCCAGAAACGCAGATACCGTGTTTGGAAACTTTATTTATGGCCCCGGAACTGTAATCAGCGATCAAACAGCCAATGGCTTTGTTGTTGCCAGAAAGCACGCATTGAATCGCTCGATCACGGATATCTTCAGTCCGCGCGCAGGTGTTTCCTGGGACATCACAGGAAATGGAAAGTGGCTGGTGAAGGGCGGCGCTGGGATTTATCACAACTGGCCGACCATGGCGAACCTGCAGGAAGAGTTCCGCGGCAATCCTCCGGGGTCGATTCGTCCCACATTCTTCGGGGGGCAGAATCCCGCACCGATTTTTATGTTCGGAACGAGTAACACGCCAGACTATGGATTCGAATTTCCAACGCTGACGACGCCGATCCTCGATAGCAAAAATGGATCGACAAATCTCCACTTCAACATCGGCGGCATCGATCCGAACCTGAAGACGCCTGTGGTCTATACGTGGTCGGTAGCTCTGGAGCGTGCGCTGCGCCACAATATCGTTGCCGGAGTGACGTATGTAGGAACGGATGGTCAAAAGATGCTTTCGGGAGGAGGCCAAGTCTATAACGTCAACTACGGTCAGGACATCAACAGCTACGCAGGCGACCTGATCGCTCATGCCACACCGACGAGCGTGGTGCCGCAGAGACTCAATACGAGTTTCGGCAGCATCTCCTATACGCAGAACGATCGCGTATCCCGCTATAACGCAGTTACGGCGGACGTCCGTGGACGTTTCGGGAAGACTGGTTTCTTTGATCTGTCGTACACGCGGTCGGCATCGAACGACGATACGCAGGTCTATCCCACGTGGGTCAATCCGCACCAGTATTACGGACCATCCATCTGGGATGCTCCGAACCGCATGTCGCTTTCCTGGGCGTATGACATTCCGTCCTTCCATCTCAGTTCCGGTTTTGTAAGCCGTATCGCGGATGGATGGGCATTGAGCGGAACGACGATACTCCAGAGCGGCACTCCCTTTGTCGTTACTACGTCTGCTTCATTCCAGCCGACGTTCGGAGGGAATGGACAGGTCAATGGCCTGCAAGCGACGAGCGGCGACTACAACGCGGACGGAGACAACCTCGACTATCCCAACGTCGTCAGCTATAAAACCTCAACAAACCGCCGTGATTACATCAACGGTCTTTTTGGAAGCAGGGTGAATGGAGGATATGCAAACTTCCCAGTCCCCACTATCGGGACGGAAGGGAATGAAAGGCCCTATCAGTTCAGGAACCCTGGATTTGCCGAGACGGACATCAGCCTCTTGAAAAATACAAAGATCAAGGGCCCTGTCAATCTTCAGCTTCGGTTTGAGTTTTACAACATCTTCAATCGACCCAATCTTCAGGGAGTTACGTCGGATCTCTCTCAGGCATCCTTCGGCCAATCCACTTCGCAGTACAACCCGCGGTGGATTCAGTTGGGAGCCAACCTGAAGTTCTAACGACAACAGCTATATAACTCGTAGGTCTTATGAACTGCCCGGCGTTTTCTGCGAAGAAACCGCCGGGCAATTTTATTGCTGCCTATGGGAAGCAAAGGCATTCCAAGCGACAGCCGCTAGATGTAGCGGATGAGCTGCATGAATCCGTAGTCCATGTGGAGCTGCTGATGGCAGTGGAAGAGACTGGGGCCGGGGTTGTTCGCGAGGAACTCCGCTTCGATGGAGTTGTAGCGGCCGAGGTTCACCGTGTCCTTCCATAGATCGCTGACCGGCACCTGCGCGATGCGCTTGAGCTCGAAGCTGTGCCGATGCAGATGGATGGGATGGGCGCAGCCGCTGGCGTTGACGAAGCGGAAGCGATACCGCTGGCCCTGCCGGACGCGCAGAGGCTCCAGTTGATCGTAGGACTTGCCGTTGATCGTCCAGCGGTCGATGCCGTCCTGCTGCGGCCCCACTTTTTCGAAGACCATGGTGATGAGGTTTTCGGGAGCTGCGTCGATGTCGGCGTCCTCTGGCTTTGGCGGTTTGGCGAAGAGCGAGTAGGCCCAGTCGTTGAACTTCGGGGCGCGCCACTGGGCCTCGCCGCTGCGGTTGGCGTACTCGATGACGATGCCGAGACCGATCTCGCGCTCCTGATCTTTGAGTGAGCCGAGAATCCAGACACCGGGGGCGTTCATCTCGACGATGGCGTCGATGCGCTCGGCTACGGACAGTGAGAGAACTTCGACCGATGCGGGATTGGGCACGGGGTTGCCATCGAGCGCGAGAACCGTGAAGCGATGGCCGGGCAGAGCGAGCAGTACGTCTTCCGTAGCGCTGGCGTTCAGAAAGTGGAAGAGGATGCGTTCGCCCGGACGCACGCGTATCGGCTCGCCTGCGTGCAGCAGCTTGTCATTGAAGGAGGCGTATTGGTAGGCGATGCCTGTGCACTCTTCCATACCCTCCTGCATCCGCATGAGGGAGGGTTCCCAGTGATGGATGGCTAGGAATATCTCGCGGTCGTAGCTGCCGGGCTGGCTCTTCGGCTCGACCATGAGGAATCCATACTGGCCGGTATAGGTTGCGCGGCTGAGGTCCGACATGGCCATGGTGTGGGTGTGGTACCAGCGCGTGCCCGCAGGCCGGGGCGTGAAGTTGTAGCGCAGATGGCCGCCTGGGGCGATCATGGGCGAGCCTTCTTCGGCGGCCCCATCGGGAACGGAGCCAATGTGCAGACCGTGCCAGTGAACAAGCTCGGGGTTGGCGCTTCCGTTGAAGACGTCGATGTTGACGGGGACGCCTTCGCGCATCCGCAGGACGGGGCCGGGGACCTGTCCGTTGTAGCAGAGGGTCTTCACCGTCTTGCCGGGTGCGAGTTCGATGGCTGCCTCGCCGATGTGAAGCGAGAAGTCGGTTTTGGGAAGCGGCGCGCTGGCGCGTGCGGCGTCCGTAAGGGTTGCGCCTGCGGCGGCAACACCGGCAGTCTTCAGGAAGTGCCTGCGGTTCATCGGCTTGTTGAATCCTTTGCTCTGGATGGTCTTCAGTGTGTGGTCTGCGTTGCGGCTTGTCAATTCCGGCGCTGTTCGCGCTTTCGCGGAAGGGGTTCCATCGTTAGACTAAAAAAATCCCTTTCCAATGAGGCAATCGAGACCGTGGAGAAAAAGAAGCTGGAGCGCGAAGAGGAGAGCCTTGGGCTTACTTCGCAGATTACACGCCGTGATTTTCTGAATAGCTCGCTGCTGGGGTCCGGCACGTCCCTCCTGCACGCGGGGTGTCCTGTGGACCTGCTGGCGCAGGCGGGGCAGTCGGCCTCTGGTATGAATGCCATCGCGAAAGAGGACTTCAGCGGCTATGGCGGCGTTGGCGATTATGCGGAGTCGAACGGCAATACGCTGGCCGTGTTGCAGGCAGCGCATCGTGTGCGCGACGGCGTCTACCAGCAGTTTCCTGTGGAGGCGGAGGAGACGGGCGAGCTTTTTGACCTGATTATCGTCGGTGGCGGACTCACCGGCCTGATGACCGCGCATGAGTATGCGAAGCAGTCGGCTGGATCGCAGCGGTGTCTGATTCTGGAGAACCATCCTGTCTTCGGCGGCGAGGCGAAGCAGAATGAGTTTGAGGTGGACGGCTACAGGCTCGTGGGGCCGCAGGGCTCGAACGACTTCAATCCGCCGGAGGAGGGATCGAATACGCAGCTCGACCAGTTCTTCCGCGAGTGCCATCTTCCTTATAAGTTTTCTTTTCAGGAGTGGGACCGGGGGCTGAAGCCTCTTCGCTTCGCGTCGGACAACTACGTGAACATAGACGGCTTTGAAGAGCGCTCGGTGGATGTTGCTTATTACTTCGACCAGAAGAGCGGGGCATCGAAGCCTGCGTGGATGCTGAACATCTGGAACGATGACCTGAAGCGGACGCCCTTCAGCGAGAGGGCAAAGACCGATCTTCTGCGCTGGCGCAGGGAGACGGGACATACAGGCAGCGAAGACCCGCGCTATCTGGACTCGATCAGTTACAAACACTACCTCGAAGTGGTGAAGGGCTACGATCCCGAGGTGACGAAGTTCAGCCAGCCGATGGTGGGGCTTCTCGGCGGCGTGGGCTGCGATGCTATTTCGGCGCGTGTGGGGCATGGATTGGTGATGCAGCACTACGGTGCGATCTCGTTTCCCGGAGGCAATGCCACGATGGGGCGTCACCTGGTGCGCGGCCTGATTCCGGAGGCGATCAGCGGCGAGTACACCTTCGAGGGCGTGATGAATGGCCGGATCAACTTCGCCGCGCTCGATCGTCCGGATCAGCCGACGCGAATCCGGCTGCACTCGACGGTGATTCGCGTGGAGCATCAGCATCGGCAGGGCGATAAGGATTTAGTCGCGGTGACATACGAGCGCGAGGGAAAGGTCTACCGGAGCAGAGCGCGAGCTGTGGTGATGGCGAGCGGCGGCTGGATCACGAAGCGCATTGTGGCCGATCTGCCAGAGGAGATTCATACCGCCTATCGGGAGTTTCAATATGCGCCTGCGTTGATTGCGAATGTAGCCTTGAACAACTGGCGCTTCCTCTACAATCTCGGGGCCCCGGCGGTTCGCTGGATGGATGACGGCACGATGTTCGGCTACTGCGCGAACATTCGGAGGGACATGGTGATTGGAGATTACAGGCCGCCGCTGAATCCGGATAAGCCGACGCTGCTGACCTTCTACATGGGGCTTTATGCACCGGGGCACACGGCGTTCGAACAGGGCGTTCTGGGGCGTATGCGTCTGCTCTCGACCAGCTACGTCGAGTACGAGCGCACGATTCGCAGGCAGATGACGGAGATGTTTGCGGGTACAGGATTCGACGCGAAGCGGGACATCGCCGGAATTGTTCTCAATCGCTGGGGACACGCCCGGCTGACTCAGCCGCCGGGTTTTTACTACGGCGTGGATGGAAGGCCGAGCCCGCGGGAGGTCGTCGCCAAAGGATTCGGCCGCATCGTGATCGCGCACTCGGAGCTGAACGGAGCGCAGAACTACGGCGGAGCATTTCAACACGGCAAGCGAGCCGCGGAAGAGATTCTGGCGATGAAATAAAACTGCCCCATCCACAAAGCAACGTGGATGGGGCAGTGATGCGTGGAAGTGAGTTGTTACCGCTCCAGGTCCGGGTACGGGCCCACTCCGCCTTCCTTGATGAAGCGGTCGATGCGCGCGTCAAGGACAGACAAGGGAACGGAGCCCATTTCGAGAACGGAGTCGTGGAAGGCGCGGAGGTTGAACTTATCTCCCAGCGCAGCCTCGGCCTTGTGCCGGAGTGTCCAGATCTCCCGCTCGCCGAGATAGTACGAGAGCGCCTGCCCCGGATAGGCGATGTAGCGGTCGGTCTCGGTCTCGATCTCGTGCTGCGAGAGCGCGGTGTTGTCCTTCAGGTACTGGATGGACTGCTCGCGCGTCCAGCCCATGGTGTGCATCCCGGTATCGACGACGAGACGCGCGGCGCGCCATGCCTGGTAGCTCAACATGCCGAAGGTCTCATACGGTGTGTGATAGGTACCCATCTCCACGCCGAGCCGTTCGCAGTAGAGCGCCCAGCCCTCGCCATAGGCCGAGATGTAGACGCGGCGGAAGGGCGGCAGCTCCTTGTGCTCGGTGATGATCGGCATCTGGAAGGCGTGGCCGGGAGCGGCCTCGTGCATGGTGAGCGCGGGCAGGCTGTAGAAGGGACGCGAAGGCAGATCGTATACGTTGACGTTGAAGCCGCCGGGGCCGCCCGAGCCTCCGGGTGCGAACGGGGCGCGATCCATCGGGACCGGGTAGATGCCGAAGCGCTGGCGCGGCAGATAGCCGAAGTACTGCGACGACTTGCCGTCGAACTCCTTGGAGATCCACGCGGCGCGTTCGAGGAACTGCTCCGCGGTCTTGGGGTAGAACTGCGGATCGGTGCGGAGAAAGTTCAGGAAGGCCGGAAGGTCGCCCTTGAAGTTCACCTGCTTCATCACGTCGAGCATCTCGGCGTGGATCTTCTTACCTTCGTCGAGGCCGATCTGGTGGATCTCGGCGGGCGTCAAAGTGGTCGTGGTGAATTCAAGAATCTTCGCCTGGTAGTAGGCCTTGCCGTCGGGCATGGCCCAGGTGGCAAGCTCCTTGCGCGCACCGGGAATGTACTCCTTGCGCATGAAGGTGAGCAGCGTCTGGAAAGCGGGCAGAGCCTGTTCGCTGACGGCCTTCAGACCTGCGGCGCGAAGTCGCTCCTGATCGGCCGCGGGGATGCTCGCGGGCATGTTCTTGAAGGGAGTGTAGAGCGGGCACTGCTCGGGGCCCTTCACCTCGGCGACGGTGGCGATGGGAGCCTCGCGCCCGATGAGCGTTACCTGTGCCGGAGTGAAGCCGCGCTTCAGACCGGCGCGCATGTTCGTCATCTCTTCGTTGAAGTAGCGCGGAATGTCGTTCAGCATCGAGATGTAGTTCTCGTAGTCGCGGACGGAGCGCATCTGCCGTCTGCCGCCCAGCGCGGCGTTCCAGAAGCCGCTGTCGGAGTTCAGCGGTTTCTGGTAGTCCTTGAACCGCTGCTGGTTAGCCAGCACGACGACCTGCGGACGATAGACCGCGTAGTTGACCTTGTTGGCTTCGGAGAGCTCGCTGGGGTTGATGGTATCGAGCTGCTTCAGCACGTCTTCCCAGTACTGGAGTTTGGCCTGTTGCGTGGCCTCGTCCACCTTGGGCAGATGGCCTCCGCCGCCGCGTCGGGGACTCTCGCCGTCCTCGCTTGCGCCGCCCTGCCGCCAGGCCCATTCACGGGTGTAGATCTGCTTGAACCGGTCATCGGCTGAAGTCGTCTGCGCGTGCGCGGCTCCATGCGTCATTCCTTGCGACATTCCAAGACCGATCGCCAATACGGCGACGTTCGATACCACGGCACTCCAACACCTCATCGTGCAGTCCTCTCAACATGAAGCCGCAGAATCCGCAGCCATGCTCTCGTTTATTTGGATAGGAAGCAGTATACGCATTAAGCGCCGCTCTGCTTTGCTATGAAAGCGAGGACGATTCAATGTCGGGGAAAGACGCAATTAGAGAAGAGAATAAAGTGTGGACTCCATCAGACGATATTTTCGCGTAAGAACTTTTCCGCGTTGGGTGCAATAGACTCGAACCCCTAATCGCCTTGGGATGCCAAACCTATAACTAGGCTGAAATCCGGCTCGTGCTCCTGGATTTAGAACCTGCAACTTGTCTCCCCTTGGTCGTCGTCGTAACGCGCTTTGCAGGAGAATGTCTGCTCTCAAGCGTTCCGGTTTCAGGATGAAGAGCTGCAATGACAGCAGCAGGGTTTCTGGCGATGACCGTGAGAAAAGCGCGTGCTGGCGTTTCCGGAGTGCGTCGTCCACCTTCCCAGTGTTTTACAGTATCAAGGCTGAATCCAAAGGTGTCTGAGAATCTGGATTGTGTCATATGCAGCCGAGTGCGGATTTCCTTTACATCGACCTCAGCAGGCACGGTGATTTTATAGCCCTTTTTCTCTCCTGCGAGAAAGGCATCCACTTCGTTCAGACCATTCTTCAAGTCTTCAAACATTGTCGTCATCGTTTCCTTCCATACTTGCTAAAGATCGTGTCGGCCAGCTTCGCGAGTTCGTTACGTTCTTGCTTCGTCAGGTTGTCCTTTTCGTTTTTTGCGTAGGCCGCGACGAGAAAAACCGGAAACACCTCATTGCGAAGAATGTAGACCACTCGCGCTCCACCACGCTTGCCCATGCCAGCACGAGCAACACGTACTTTGCGAAATCCACCCGTACCTTGGATTACTTCGCCGCATTCAGGATCGTTAGCCACCATATTCACGATGTTCTGACGTTCGGCTTCCGAAAAGATGGCCTCAGCAGACTTGAGATAAGACGGTGTTTCCACAACAGTCTGCATGTCTATTCTGTACTCCAATGGACACCTTTAGTCAATCTGGATAAGGTGTCCATTGGAGTACCATGACGTACAGCATAGAGACTGTGGATTCGACGGCTTGTAAGCGATTGATTTTGTTGGCGTCCCCGACAAGATTCGAACTTGTGTTTTCGCCTTGAGAAGGCGGTGTCCTGGGCCGGGCTAGACGACAGGGACAGGACGGCGGCGCTGTGTTCGCCAGGATGTCTTCGTCCTCTGCAACGCTAACAACTTCGCTCCGCAGTGTCAAAAATCCCGGCCGCATCCGGCTCTGCTGCGGGCATACTGGTAAGGACGCGACTTTATGCCAGCAGCCACTCGTAGCTTTAAATATCTCGATGCGCTTACGACGGCATTCGTCGTGATCCTCCTCGTCTCGAATCTGGTGGCGCAGAAGGTCTGTCTGCTGGGGCCGTTGCGACTGGGCGGGTTTTCTCTCGGGCCCTTCGCCGTCAGCGGAGCCGTGCTTTTGTTTCCCGTCACTTACATCTTCGGAGACGTCTTCACCGAGGTCTACGGCTTTGCCGCCTCCCGCCGAGCCATCTGGCTGGGGTTCTTCGGCACAGCACTCCTTTATGTCATGGGAGCCGTCGTGATCTCGCTCCCCGCGGCTCCCGGCTGGCAGAACCAGCAGGCTTTTGCCACGGTATTCGGCTTCATTCCGCGGATTCTTGCGGCGAGCCTCATCGCCTTCTGGGCCGGGGAGTTCGCCAACTCCTATACGATGGCCCGGCTCAAGCTCTTCACCAACGGACGCCGCCTCTGGACCCGCACCATCGGCTCGACCGTCGTGGGGCAGGCGGTGGATACGGTGCTGGTCATCGTCCTGACCTTTGGCGGTATCTATCCGGTTCGGACGCTCCTTAAATTATTATTACGGGCTATACTCTGAAGGTCGGGTACGAGATTCTCGCCACTCCGGTCACATATCTGGTCATCCATTGGCTCAAGCGCGCCGAGCAGTCCGACGCCTTTGATCGCCATCAGAGCTTCAATCCCTTCTCCTTTGCCGGCGGCGACCCCTCCTCTGTGGCGGAAAAATCCCCATCCAAGTCATAATGGTGGAAATCGATCGAAAATTCCTGCGGCAGATTCCGAACCCCGGGCAACCCGTGAAGCATCTAAACTGGAAATCCAGAGGGTGTGTGTTCTCGTAAAGTATTTCGCCGCAGACTCTTGCGCCCAGATCAACCTGTCGCGAACCAGACGGCGCTTTCGCCCGAAGTTCGCTGAAGCCTCTTCAAGGAGAAGCAACGTGTCCCAGATCGTCTCATCCCGCCGCGCTCTTCCGCTGGTTCTTTGTGCGGCCGCCTCTCTCTTCTCAGGCTGCAAGTCCGCACCGCCCGCCGCACCGCCGCCGCAGGCCATGCCGGTGCAGGTCTCGCCGGTCAGCTTCTCTCCTGTTCCCAGCTCCGATACCTACGTGGCGACGATCAAGAGCCGTCGCTCCTCCACCATGCAGCCGCAGGTGGACGGAAACCTCGTCAGGATTCTGGTGAAGTCCGGCGACGTGGTGAAGGCCGGGCAGGTGTTGATGCGTATCGACCCGCTGAAGCAGCAGGCCACGGTCGAGTCGCAGCAGGGAACTCAGGCGCAAAAGAAGGCCGTCTACGACTACAGCAAGATTGAGGTCGAGCGCCAGCGCAAGCTCTACGAGGCAGGTGTGGTCTCGCGCGACACCTATGACCAGGCCACGCAGTCCTTCCAGAACGCCGAGGGCGACTACCTCGCCAACAAGGCTCTGACCGACACGCAGAAGCGCCAGCTCGCCTACTATGAGATTCGCGCGCCCTTCAATGGCATCGTGGGCGACATCCCGGTTCACCTCGGCGACTACGTTTCGCCTACCACCGTCCTCACCACGGTCGATGAGAACGCAGACCTCGAAGCCTACATTTACGTTCCCACCGAGCGCGCCAGCAAGGTTCGCGTCGGGCTTCCGGTCGAGATCCTCGACACCGCAAACACCGTCCTCACCACGTCGAAGATCAGCTTCCTCTCGCCGCAGGTGGATAACGGCCTTCAGAGCATTCTGGCCAAGGCCGAGATTTCGCGTACTGCGCAGATTCTCCGCAACCAGCAGCTTGTCCGCGCTCGCGTCACCTGGAGCACCTCGCCCGCGCCCACCATTCCTGTTCTCGCCGTCAGCCTGATCGGCGGCCAGACCTTCGTCTACGTCGCCACTCCCAAGGGAGACGGCTACATCGCTCATCAGGTTGCCGTCAACCTGGGCGATACCGTCGGCAACACCTATCCGGTGCTCGGCGGCCTCAAGGAAGGCGACAAGGTCATCATTTCCGGTCTGCAAATGTTGCAGGAAGGTGTTCCCGTCAAGCCACTGGGCTAACGATCCTAGCGATCCAGGCCTGATCTTTCCTGCGAAGAGCCATTCGCCTTCGCAACGTTCTTCGCATCATCCCCGGGCCAGCCGCCCCGGCCAGAGGTCAACTTGGTAGACTTTTTTATTCGTCGTCCGATCTTCGCTACAGTCTGTGCGCTGCTCATCGTTCTCGCTGGCGCCGTCTGTATCCCGACGCTGCCGATCTCGTTGTATCCAGAGCTCGCGCCGCCGCAGGTCGTCGTTACCAGCAACTACATCGGCGCTAACTCCAAGGACGTCGAGTCAGCCGTCACCATCATCCTCGAACAGGCCATCAACGGCGTCGAGGGTATGCGCTACATGTCGTCGACCAGCTCGAACGACGGCACCTCGGCCATCACGGTTACGTTCCAGACCGGCTATGACCTGAACATCGCCGCCGTCGACGTGCAGAACCGCGTCGCTTCGGCGCAGGGCCGTCTGCCCTCCGTCGTCAATAACACCGGCATCACCATCACCAAGGCGAACTCGAACTTCGTGCTCGCGGCTGGCTTCGTCTCGCCCGACCACTCGCTCTCGCCCGCCTTCATCTCGAACTATATTGACGTCTACATCGCCGACGCGCTCAAGCGCGTTCCCGGTGTCGGCGCTGTCGTCATCTTCGGCGAGCGCAAGTACGCCATGCGCCTCTGGCTCGACCCCAGCCGCCTCGCCGCCCGCGGTCTCACTGCGCTCGACGTGACCAACGCGCTGGCGGAGCAGAACGTCGAGGTCGCCGCCGGTCAGCTTGGCCAGCAGCCCTCTGACCCCAAGCAGGAGTTCCAGATGGCGGTCCGCGCCGTGGGCCGTCTCTCCGACCCCCGGCAGTTTGAGAACATCGTCCTCAAGAACAGCAGCACCTCCGGCGGCCTTGTGCTGCTCAAGGATGTAGGCCGTGCCGAAGTGGGCGCGGAGAACTACAACACCAACCTCAAGTTCTCGGGCGGCGACGCCGTCGGCGTCGGTGTCCAGCAGCTTGCCACCGCCAATGCGCTCGACGTAGATAAGCGCTGCCGCGCCGTGCTCGCCGAGCTTGAAAAGTCCTACCCGCCCGGCCTCAAGGGCATCATCGCCGTCGATACCACGCTCGTCATCGGCGAGTCGGTGAATGAAGTTGTCACCACCATCGGCGAAGCCATCATCATCGTCATCATCGTCATCTTCCTCTTCTTGCAGGACTGGCGTGCGACGATCATTCCGGCGGTTACGATTCCGGTCTCTCTCATCGGAACCTTCGCCTTCATCAAGATCTTCGGCTTCAGCATCAACTCGCTGACGCTCTTCGGCATCACGCTGGCCACCGGCCTCGTCGTCGACGACGCCATCGTCGTCATCGAGAACGTGCAGCGCCACCTCTCCGGTCACGCCGCTCTGCCGCCGCGTTCCGAGGAGGAGCCCGATCCCTACGCTCCCGATGCGGTGGCGAACGAATCCCACGGCGTCGCTATGGAGGAGACCTCCTCCGATCCGCACGAAGCCACCAGCATTGCCATGGCCGAAGTCACCAGTGCCGTCATCGCGACCTCACTCGTGCTCATCTCGGTCTTCATTCCGGTCAGCTTCTTCCCTGGAACTACCGGTATCCTCTATAAGCAGTTCTCGCTGACCATCGCGTTCTCCATCGCGATCTCGGCCTTCAACGCGCTTACGCTCTCGCCCGCGCTCGCAGCCATTCTGCTGCGAGCCGAGACCAAGCACACCGGTCTCCTCGGCCTCCTCCTCAACCCGGTGGAAGCTCTCATCCAGTGGATCATCCGCGTCTATGCCCGCGCCGTTACCTTCGTCGTGCGTATCCGCTGGGTGGTGCTCCTCTTCTTCTTCGCCGCGCTCGGCGCGACGGGCTTCATGTACAACTACGTCCCCACGGCGTTCATCCCGCAGGAGGACCAGTCGTACTTCCTCATCATCGTGCAGACGCCTCCCGGCGCTTCGTTGAGCTACACCTCGGACTTCGCCGACAAGGTTTCGACCCTGGTCCGCAAGAACGAGGGCGTCTTCGGAACCTTCTCCGTCATGGGCTTCTCGCTCTCTGGCGGCAGCTCGCCGAACTCCGGCCTCATCTTCGCGCCGCTCAAGCCGATTGACGAGCGCACCAAGATGGGCGAGAAGTTCACCGCTCACAACATCGTCGCCGAGGTCGGGCCCCAGCTCTTCGGCGTTCCCGGCGGCATCGCCTTCGCGGCTGAGCCTCCCGCCGTCTCCGGCATCGGTACTGTCGGCGGCTTCCAGTTCATCCTTCAGGACTCCGGCCGCAATACCTTCTCCGACATCGACCGCGTAGCACACGCTCTCGTTGCACAGTCACGCGCCCCCGGTTCCGGTCTTACCAGCATGAACACCACCTTCACGGCGAACGATCCGCAGCTTCTCGTCACCATCGACCGCCAGAAGGCCAAGACCATGGGCGTTCCGTTCAGCCAGATCACCGCCGCTCTGAACACCTTCATGGGCTCCAGCTACGTCAACGACTTCGACTTCAACAATCGCTCCTATCGCGTCTACGTGCAGGCCGATTCGCAGTTCCGCCGCAGCGCGCAGGACATCCACCAGTACTACGTTCGCTCCGACTCTAACCAGATGGTCCCGCTCGATAACCTGGCCTCCATCAGTGAGACCTCCGGGCCTCAGGTCATCAATCACTACAACATCTTCCGCTCGGCCGAGATCGACGGCTCGCCCGCCGTCGGCCTCAGCTCCGGCCAGGGTCTCGACGCCATGGTCAAGCTCTTCGAGAAGAACAAGATGCAGGGCATGAGCTACTCATGGACCGGCCTCGCGCTCGAAGAAGTTGAGTCCTCAGGCAAGGCCATCATCATCTTCGGCCTCGGCCTGCTGGTCGTCTACCTCACGCTCTCAGCGCAGTACGAGTCCTTCGCGCTGCCGTTCATCATCCTGCTCGCCGTGCCGATGGCCATCCTGGGCGCGCTCACGCTCGTCTCTCTGCGCGGGCTGGTCGATGACGTCTACGTCCAGATCGGTCTCGTCATGCTCATCGGTCTCTCGGCCAAAAACTCCATCCTCATCGTGGAGTTTGCCGAGCAGCTCCTCGGGCAAGGGCGTTCCGTCGTCGAGGCAGCTATCGAGGCCGCGGAGCTTCGTCTCCGTCCCATCCTTATGACCTCGATTGCCTTCATCCTCGGCGTCGCGCCGCTCTACTTCGCCACCGGCGCCGGTTCCTACGGACGCCACTCGGTCGGCACGGCCATCATCGGAGGCATGGTGCTCTCCACCGTGCTCAACCTCTTCTTCATCCCGGTCCTCTACGTCATCCTGAAGAACATGCTGGCCAAGATCTCCGGCCAGAAGTCCGCCAGGCCCAGCCGCGAGGTTCCCGGACAGACCATCTAGGCTGTATCGACATACTGGTATGGCCTGGTTTTGAAATGGCGGGGCTTCAGTCCCGCCACCTTTGCCAAAATAAAAACGCCTGATCGGTTTCATACCGATCAGGCGTTTTCATTTACGACAAGCGGAGCAGGGAACTAGAGCCCCTCGGCCATCACCTGGTCATAAGCGGGCAGCGTCAGGAAGTCCATGAACTTCGGCGCGCGCACCAGGTCGCGCATCAGCTCCGCAGCCTTCTCGTATGCCGAGTAACGCTTCGCATCCACCACGGTCTTCGCCTTGCCCAGCTCATCCGAGATCACCTCGTCCACCAGCGACACCGTCACCGGCTTGCCGTCGGTCATCGTCGCGCCGTGGTGAACCCATTGCCACAACTGCGCCCGGCTGATCTCCGCCGTCGCCGCGTCTTCCATCAGGTTGAACAGCGGCACGCACCCGATCCCGCGCAGCCACGCCTCTACATAGCCCAGACCCACAGCCACGTTCTGCCGCACGCCCGCCTCGGTAATGGTTCCCGCCGGAACCTCCAGCAAATCCTTCGCGGTCACATGGTAGTCGGGCAGTTGCTTGTCGATCTGGTTCGGCTGCGGCATCACGCGGTTGAAGACCTCCAGCGCCACCGGCACCAGCCCCGGATGCGCCACCCATGTTCCATCGTGGCCATCCACGGCCTCGCGCTCCTTATCGGCGCGAACCTGCGTCAACGCCGTCTCGTTCGCTACCGGATCGCTCTTGATCGGGATAAACGCGCTCATGCCGCCCATAGCGCTCACCGCCCGACGATGGCACGTCTTGATGCAAAGCTTCGAGTAGCTCCGCATAAAGTGCGTCGTCATCGTCACCTGGCCGCGGTCCGGCAGCAGGATCGTGTCGTCCGCCGCAAACTTCTTGATGAAGCTGAAGATGTAGTCCCAACGCCCGCAGTTCAGCCCGGCAGAGTGGTCCCGCAGCTCCCACAGAATCTCGTCCATCTCGAACGTAGCCAGAATCGTCTCAATCAGCACCGTCGCCTTGATCGATCCCGCCGGAATCCCCAACTCGCTCTCGGCCTTCACGAAGACATCGTTCCACAGCCTCGCCTCCAGGTGGCTCTCAAGCTTCGGCAAGTAGAAGTACGCCCCCGAGCCCCGCGCCAGCAGCTCCTTCGCGTTATGGAACGCATACAGCCCGAAGTCAAATAGCGATCCCGACATTGGCTCGCCGTCCACAATCACGTGCCGCTCTTCGAGATGCCATCCCCTCGCCCGTACAAACAGCACCGCCGGGCTCTCGTTTAATTTGTAACTCTTTCCGGTCCTTTCATCTTCAAACGTAATCGTCCGCCGCACCGCGTCCCGCAGGTTCACCTGCCCATCGATCACGTTCTCCCACGTCGGCGTCGTCGAGTCTTCGAAGTCCGCCATGAACACCTTCGCGCCCGAGTTCAGTGCATTGATAATCATCTTGCGGTCCACCGGCCCCGTGATCTCCACGCGCCGGTCGAGCAGGTCCGCAGGTAGCGGAGACACCGTCCATTCGCTCTCGCGAATCTGCGCCGTCTCCTTCAGAAAGTCCGGCTTCTCGCCCGCATCCAGCTTCTGCTGCCGCGCAACCCGCGCCTCCAGCAGCTCTTTTCTCCGGCCGTTGAACGCGCGCTGCAACCCCGTTACAAAGGCAATCGCTTCAGGTGTCAGAATCTCCGTCTGCTGTCCGCTTGCCTGCTTTTTGAACTCCACGCTTTCGCTCATTCTCCCACTCCCCCTTCTTTTGAGATAGATAAACCAACTGCAAATCCTGCGAGGTGAATACATCATTCAAATCGCAGATGAACTTCTCCCACATGTGCAAACCGCACCTGCGCCGCCGAGTTCGCCAGCCCCCACGAGACCCCGGTCCAACTTCCCGTCGTCACCCACTGGCCGGCCTTCAGGCCGCCCGTCCGCGCCGCGCCTTCGTTTGCCAGCCACGGCAGCAGACGCATCAGGTCGCCCGCCGTATTCGATCCCGTCCGCTCCACCCGCAGCACGCCTTCGGCATCCAGCACGACCGTCTCTCTGGAAAAATCCACGCTCTTCCAATCGGCGTAAGCCTCGCCATGTACAAAACCGCCGTGCGTCTGCAAGTCTCCCAGCTTCGCCAGCGGATCAGCCGTCATGGGATCGGCAAACGAGCTCTCCAGCAACTCAATCGCCGGATGACAACTCGCAATTGCGTCAACAACCTCATCGCGCATGTAGGGAGTTTCGCGCCTGGGCAGGTCGCGCCCCAGCAGAAACGCAATCTCCGCCTCCATTCCGCGCAGCCTGCACCGGCTCTGCGGAATCACAGCCCCGCTCGAACCCATCCACGCCAGCGGCATCGGGCCGCATCGCGGCTCGGATTCCGGCGTTGCGGCCCCTACCTTCCATCCGCCGATATCGCCATACACCAGCGCCAGCTTTTCCTGCACAAAGTAAGCCTCCTGCTCCGAGACAGGACGCACCTTCTCGGGCAGTTCCCCCATCGGCACCAGGGTCCTGCGTGCGTCCATCAGCATTCTCGTTGCGGCAATCAGCTCTTCTTCACGTTCACCATTCATGGTCACAACAGTGTGCAACATCGCGACCACATCTGTCTCGCCGCCATACGTGTGTACGTTTACCGCGCAGGAGCCTTGCCTAAACTCAACAGGTTCGCAAACAGCCGATACGGCCCCGGCACGCCCTCAGGCAACTGACGATACAGCGCAAACGCAACGTACACATACGCGCCCTTGCCGGTCTTTGCCACCAGCAGCCCGCCCTTCTGCGGGTCCTGTTCCGCGTCGTGCGTCTCCAGCGGAGCGTCGTAGTGCGGGTCCCAGCTCTCCATAAAGCCGTGACCTCGCTCCTCCACCCAGCCGTCGAAGTCGCGCTCGCTGATGCGGTTCGGCCAGCGCAGCACCGGGCTCTCCGGTATCAGCAGCCGCACCTTCGAGCTCTCATCGACTACTTTCTCGGCCACGCCCATCGTCGTCGGATACGGCCCATAATCGAACCGCTCCGTGTCGTACTGCACAATCACCACGCCGCCGTTCTTCGCATAGTTCAACAGCCGGTCGTTCGCTGCGGCAAGATCGCGATGCGCCGCATACGCCCGCACGCCCAGCACCACCGCGTCGAAGCCGTCCAGCTTTCCGGCAGCAATGTCGGCCACGGAAAGCATCGTCGCGTGTACGCCGATGTTCTCCAGCGATGCCGCCACATCGTCGCCCGTCCCCGGCAGATAACCCACCTTCAGGTTCGGAGCCACCGCCACATCCACGCCCCGTGTGCGATACGTCGCCTCCGTGTACATATTGGTGCGGATCAGCCCCTTGTACCCCACGGAGCGAAAGCCCTCGCTAGTCGTACCGCTGGAGGTCTCAGCAACGGCCTTCAGCGTGTAGCTCTGCTGCGTAAGCGCGGCTGGCGTTACGCGGAACGAGAACATCCTGCTCTTGTCTGTATTGAGGAACAAGAGCTTGTTATTCTCGTCCGCGTTGTGGAACGAGAACGTCGCATCGACCGGCGTGGACTGCCATCCCGCAGGCAGAGCCAGACGCACCCGTCCCTGCTGTTCGTACGGAGCATCGCTCCGCACCTCGACGTTCACCGTGAAGCTCTTCTCCGTAAGTGGAGTGATTCCCGCCGGAGGATTGATCGCAACGCTCAACGCAGGCGCAAAGACCAGCGGCCTGTCCTCATCGCCATCCTTCACCGGAGCAAGCACTACATGCCCAAACTGCAACGCCGCGCCGTCATACTCGGCCTTCACCCAGAAGCTCTCATTCGGCGTCTGCGGAGCCTGCCGTAGCGAGGGATCGTTCAGATCGTAGTAAGGCTGCTCAATGTTCTTCCGCGTGAAGTAAGGCCGCGTAAACAGATCGTTATGGCCGCCATGATCCTGCTCCATGTTCTTCTTTTCTTCCTTGTAAGAAGGCAGCTTGATCGACTTATCCGAGATCGCATTCACTCCCTGCTCGAAGAACGAGTCCTGCGCAGCCCCAGCCGCCAGCGTCTTATTCACCACGCTCGTATAGCCCGCCGAACCATGGACCTCCGAAACAATCTTCACCGGAAGCCGTCCGCCATTCACAATCTTCGTAACCACATGCACTCGGCAGTTCGGAGTGATTGCATCCGCGCACTGGCCAGGCTTGCCCGTCTCCATCCGAGCCTCCACCCGCAGCCCAAGCGACTGCACCAGAGCATCGTTGAACTCCACCCGCTTCACCCGCAGCTCATGCAGCACATTCGTCTTCTCCGCCGCCGCCAACCCGCTTGCCTCCACCTTAGCGATCAGCGCATCCAAAGCCTTCAGCCCGCTCGCAAGCTCCGGCGCGCATCTCTCAGGAGCCTTAGCCGAAAACACCGCCGCAGCCTTAGCCGCATGATCGTCGACAGCCTTCAGCTCCGGCAGCATCCAGCTCTTCGCCTCGGGAGCCAGCGACGCGATCCCCTCCAGTGTCACATCGATGCCGTCATAAAAACTCTTCTCCTCATCGCCCGTCTGCACCCGCGATCCATACCGGTGATACCCCACGTCGAACGCGCCCGCCGCCGCCAGCCTCACACCCTCGCCGATCTGAGTCTTCTGCAATGCCAGCCCCTGCCGCGCAAACTGCACATAGCTCATTCCCAGCACCGCGCTCGGCTCGCCCTCATGTACCGTCACGTTTGCCCGCGGAACCCCATCCGACCAGCTCTTCGTCACATAGTTATAGAACCGCGCCGGAACATATTTATTCGTGGCGTAGTCATACATCCCGCGCTCCGAAACCCGCGCAAACGGTGCCCTTGCATACACCTTCAGCGGCGACCACGGCTCCAGCCCCATCTCCGGAAACACCTTCGGGTCGCCCGCCGCGTTGAACACCTCCTGCGCCATCTCGCCAGCCACCTGGTGCTGCCCATGCCCGTCCGAAGGCCCGCCCACAAACACACTCGTCACCACCAGCGGCCGAAACAGCCTCACCGCCCGCACCGCGTCATACAGAACGCGCTCCCGCGTCCACTGCGCGTAGGTCTCCTCTTTCGTCTTCGAGAAGCCAAAGTCCACCTCGGTCCCGAACATCTGGTCCACGCCCATATAACGATCCGCCGCCAGCAGCTCCTGCGTCCGCACCAGCCCCAGCGCATCGTTGAAGTCGCCCGACATCAAATTCTGCCCGCCCTCGCCGCGGTTCAGCGTCATCATCGCCACCCGCGCGCCCTGCCCCCGCGACTCATACGCCAGCATCCCGCCGTCCTCGTCATCCGGATGCGCCACAATCATCATCAGGCTCGCCCGCGTCCGCAGCTTCACCAGACTCTGCTGCAACGCCGCAACACCGGTATTCGCCGCAATCGGATGCGCCAGCACCTCGGCCCGAACCCGCTCGCCCTTCAGATTAGCCGGGTCGCTCACCGCCGAGCTTATCGCCCGGCCCGGCCCCTGAGCCCCGCCAGCCCTCACGCCCACCGCAAACGCGGCAGCGATCCCAACAGCGCACAAACCCGCTCCAGTTCGCGGAATCCAAGTCCGCCGCATCCAAGCCCGCCGAATCATCGTCATGATCTTTTTAATCTCTCACACACTTGGAATCAGCAGACACTCAGCCGAGCCAGCCCGCCGACCCAGGCTCAGAACCCGACATTGTGGCGCAGGTCGTCCAGCACCGGAACCACCGCCAGCAGCATCAGCATCGCCGCCAGCGGCAGCGTCGATCCGAACCCCACATGCTTGAATCCCAGCGCGCCCACCACGCCGCCCAGAAAGAACACACCCACCAGCCGAACCAGCAACCAAAGCTTCTCCATGTCCGCCTTCACGCGAACGCCGGCCTCGTCCTCGAACGACCGGTTCCAGTAGAACGCCTTCCCCAGCTCGATCCCGATGTCCGTCACCATGCCCGTCAGGTGCGTCGTGCGAATCTCCGCGTGCGAGATCTTCGTAATAATCGCGTTCTGCAAACCCATCGTGAAGCACAGCAGCGCCACTGTCGCCGGAACCAGTTCCAGCGTATGCACCATCTGCAACCGTCCGCCCAGCAGCCCGAACCCCAGCAGCAGCCCCGCTTCCAGCATCAGCGGCAGAGCATACTCGCTCTCCAGCCGCCTCCGCCTCCCCCAGTTCACCAGCACCGCCGTGCACGCCGCCCCGCCCAGAAACGACATCAGCGCGCCCAGCCCCGTCGTCAGCCACTCCATCGTGCCCAACGCCACGCTGTCCGCCATCGCCGACACCAATCCCGACATGTGCGACGTATATTGCTTCACCGCCAGAAACCCTCCAGCGTTCGTCGCGCCAGCGATAAACGCCAGAAAGTGGGCCAGCCGCCGGTTCGCTTGCTGACTCCGTTTTCTTCCGGTCAACTCGCGTAGATAAAGAACGGGCATCGTCTTAAAGTCTTACTTTATTATCCTAGTCCTCTCCGGCAGGCAAATTCAAAGCCCGCAACCGAGGGAGCATCCGCCCAGGTTCACCGGAACGGAATAATCCTCCCCCGCAGCTTATTAATCTGTCTGCGGTCGCGCTTCGACGGCCTGCCCTCCGCCACGCCCCCGGCCATCAGCATCATCTTTCGCTCCTCCGCGACCTTCTCCCGCTGAGCCTTGCTCTCCGCCGACTCCCGATAGAGCGTCTGCGCCACCGCCGCCGGTCCGCGCACCTCGCTCAACAGCAGCACTTCGATCTCGAACACCCCGCCCTCGCTCGTCACCCGCAGCCTGTCGCCCACGCGAACGTCCCGCGCCGCCTTCGCCCTGTGCCCGTTCGACTCGATCCTTCCGATCTCGCAGGCATCCGCCGCCAGCCCCCGCGTCTTGAAGAACCGCGCCGCCCACAGCCACTTATCCATCCGTACTGAATCCATATCTTCATTCTCATACAGAACCCCGCGCCTCTGCCCTTAGTCCGCACATGCCGATATGGCAAAATAGAACTCTCCTCATAGAACTCCTGGAGGCTCGCATGTTCTGTCCTCAGTGCGGAAAACAGATCGACCCCAACTCCCGCTTCTGCTCCTTCTGCGGAACGGCCGTGAACGCTCCTGCCGCTTCTCCCTACCAGCAGCGCTCCCGCCTTCTGCGCCCCCGCGATGGCCGCATGATCGCCGGGGTCTGCGCCGCCTTTGCCCTGCAATACGGTTGGGACGTGGCCATCGTTCGCATCATCGCCGTTCTCATTGCACTGGTCTCCGGCATCGTCCTCGGCGTCGTCGCCTATCTCGTCGTCTGGATCATCGTTCCTGACGCCCCCTACTCCTTACCCGTAAAGAGCACCTAATTGTCCAGAAAGTCAGCTTCACCCCAGCCGCCCGCGTCCCGTCCCTTCGCCTACCGCAACCGCACCCTCCACTGCGACGGAGCCAGCCTCACGGCCCTCGCCGCCGAACACGGCACGCCGCTCTACGTCTACTCCGCCCAGCAGATCGCGCACCGCTACCAGCTCTTCACGGAGGCATTCGCCAAACGGCCCCACACCGTCTGCTACGCCGTCAAAGCCAACTCATCATTGGCGATCCTGCGTCTCCTCGGGCAGCAGGGAGCAGGCTTCGACATCGTCTCCGGCGGTGAACTGGAGCGCGTCCGCAAGGCCCACAAGCCCGCTCTTAAGAAAGTCGTCTTCTCCGGCGTAGGCAAGCAAATCTGGGAGATCGACGCCGCCCTTGCCGCCGACATTCTCCTCTTCAACGTAGAGTCCCCGGCGGAGCTTGACCTCCTCGCCGCCCGCGCCCAGGCCCTCGGCAAACGAGCCCGCTTCGCCCTTCGGGTCAACCCCGACGTCTTCGCCGAGACCCATCCCTATATCTCCACCGGCCTCCGCGAGCACAAGTTCGGCATCGACATCAACGCCGCCCGCGCCCTCTACCGCAAGGCCGCGAAGTCTAAATGGCTCGAAGCCGCCGGAGTCAGCGTCCACATCGGCTCGCAGATTCGCAATGTCTCCCCCTTCGCCGCCGCGCTGGCCCGCGTAGCCGCGCTCATCGCCGACCTCCGCCGCGACGGCCACGATATTCGCTTCGTAGACGCAGGCGGCGGCCTCGGCATCGACTACGGCACCCACAACTTCGATCCCGCTGCCGAGGTCAAAAAGTACGCCGCGGCCATCAATAAAGGACTGGCCGGAGAATCCGCCCACCTCATCCTCGAACCCGGCCGCTTCATCGTAGCCCAGGCGGGGGCCCTCCTCACCCGCGTCCTCTTCGTCAAGCAGAACGGGGCCAAGACCTTCGTCATCACCGACGCGGCCATGAACGACCTCATCCGCCCCGCCCTCTACCACGCCCACCACGAGATTCTGCCAGTCAAACAGCCCGCCAAACCGGCAAAGCTCGAATTGGAGGCCGACGTAGTAGGCCCGGTCTGCGAGTCCGGCGACTTCTTCGCCCGAGACCGCAAACTCCCCGCAGTCAAACCCGGCGACCTGGTCCTGCTGCTGGACGCCGGAGCCTACGGCATGAGCCAGACCTCGAACTACAACACCCGCCCACGCCCCGCCGAAGTCCTGATAGAAGGCTCCGAAGCCAAACTCATCCGCCGCCGAGAAACCATGCGCGACCTCCTCGCCCCCGAGCTGCTCCCCTAAGCCAGCCCATCGGGCAAGCCACATCCCACCAACCCATACAACGGGTGCCCCATGTCCGGATTCTCGGACATGGGCATTCGCGCAAAGCGCGAACCGCTGTTGCTGTTGTCATTGCTTTTGCTGTTGTCATTGCTTTTGCCGTTGTCGTTGCTTTTTGCCGTTGCCGTTGCCGTTGCTGTTGCTGTTGTCGTTGCTGTTGCTGTTGTCGTTGCTTTTGCCGTTGTCGTTTCCTTTGCCGTTGTCGTTTCCTTTTGCCTCCAGTCGCCGCAAGATTTGTCATTCCGACCGAAGCCACTCACAGCTTTATCGTGAGTGGCGCAGCGGAGGAATCCGCTTTTCTACCCATGACTTGTCCCAGCCCATAAGCCCTTGCTTTTGCCGTTGTCTATTTTTGGGTTTGTCATTCCCGAAGGGAATCTGCGTTTGCAGTTGCAGGGGCCTTTGCTGTTGTTGCCCTTGCCTTGAGATAGAGCCGGGCTTCAGCCCGGCGTCAAAGCCGCTCGCGAAGCGACCTGAATCATTGCCTTTCTCACCAACCCACAAACAAACCCCATCACCCAAACAATCCCCTCATATACCACAAAACAAATCACTTGCCATATAATCCACCCTCCCAGAAACCTCGCTACACTGGAAACAATAAGTGCAATAGATAGAAGACTTTGCACGCCAAAACCCAAAAAACAGGGACTTTCCGCCCAAAGTCCGGACCTAACTCCTCTGAATCGAAGACTTTGCGCAAAACAGACGGGGGAGGGGGTACCCATCGCAGCCTTAATACTGACGTGCTAAAATCTCATGGTTGCACTCCCTGCGCCCGGCGCAAAATCAACACAGAGGTAGTTCATGTCCGGCCACTCTAAATGGGCGACAATTAAGCACAAGAAAGGCGCCCTCGACGCCAAACGCGGCAAGATCTTCACCCGCCTGATCAAGGAAATCACCATCGCTGCCAAGACCGGCGGCGGCGGCGACCCAGACGGCAACCCCCGGCTCCGCACCGCCATCGCCGCGGCCAAGGCCGAGAACATGCCGAACGACAACATCGCGCGCGCCGTCAAGCGTGGCACCGGTGAAATCGAAGGCGCGCAGTATGAGGACATCACCTTCGAGGGCTACGGCCCCGGCGGCGTCGCCGTCATCGTCGATGTCCTCACCGACAACCGCAATCGGGCGGTCAGCGAAATCCGCCACGCCTTCTCGAAGAACGGCGGCAACCTCGGCGAAACCGGCTCAGTCGGCTACATGTTCTCGAAGAA
>JAATEV010000090.1 GCA_015655585.1 Terriglobales bacterium
CCGGGCCCGCCCCGAAGAGGTCCTCGAAGGCATCGAAGCCGGAGCCGACGACTACCTCGCCAAGCCCTTCGACCTGAACATCCTCCTAGTCCGCATCAAGTCCCTCCTGCGCCGCACCGCCTGGCAAACCGCAGCCGCCAGCGACCACGTTCCACCCACCACGGAACCACCCGCCACCCAGCCAAATCACCGCGACGAATACGCCTTCAACCACCGCACCATCCGCTTCGACGCACTCGAACTAATAGCCCCCAACCGCACCACCCACCTGACCCTCATGGAGGCCGACCTCCTCCGCTATCTAACTGAAAGAGAAGGACGTATAGTCTCCCGCAAAGACATCCTCGAACAAGTCTGGCGCGTCCACGAGGACACCGACACCCGAGCCATAGACAACTTTATAGTCCGCCTCCGCCGCTACATAGAAGACGACCCAGCCAACCCCCAGCACTTAGTAACCGTCCGAGGCATAGGCTACCGCTTCATAGCCAACCCATAGCCATTTACCAGCCAAGCAACGCGAGGCCCCAAGCATCTCGCCCTACCCAGACCGGTATACACGCCACGAAGTGGCCGCCCGCCGCGCAGGCGGCCCGTCCGGCAGGACTAAATCTTCATTCCCACTCAATCGTTCCCGGCGGCTTCGAAGTAATGTCATACACCACCCGATTAATCCCCCGAACTTCGCTGACAATCCTGCTCGAAATGATCCGAAGCACCTCGTAAGGCAGTGGAGCCCAGTCCGCCGTCATGCCGTCCTCGCTCTCAACCGCCCGAATCGCGCAAGTATTCGCATACGTCCGCTGGTCCCCCATCACGCCCACCGACTTCACCGGCAGCAGCACCGCAAAGCTCTGCCACACCTTCCGGTACAGCCCGGCCTTTTTAATTTCATCCACAACGATCTGGTCGGCCTCCTGCAAGATCGCCACCCGCTCCGCCGTCACCTCACCCAGAATCCTCACCGCCAGCCCCGGCCCCGGGAACGGCTGCCGGTCGATGATCTCATCCGGCATCCCCAGGTCCCGCCCAATCCGCCGCACCTCATCTTTGAACAGGTCCCGCAGCGGCTCAATCAGCTTCAGCTTCATGTCCTCCGGCAACCCGCCCACATTATGGTGACTCTTGATCGTATGGCTCGGTCCATGCACGCTGCTCGACTCAATCACATCCGGATACAGCGTCCCCTGCACCAGCCACGCAACCTCCGCGCCCGAGCTCTTCTCCGCCCGAAAAATCTTCGAAGACTCATCATCAAACACGGCGATAAACTCGTTCCCAATCACCTTCCGCTTCGTCTCCGGATCGGTCACGCCCGCCAGCTTCGTCAGAAACCTTTCGCTCGCATCCACCGCGACCACGTTGAGCCCCAACTGCTCGCGCATCGTCCGCTGTACCTTCTCGAACTCGTCCTTACGCAACACGCCATTGTTCACAAAGATGCAGGTCAGCCGGTCCCCAATCGCCTTCGCCACCAGCACCGCCGCCACGCTCGAATCCACGCCTCCGCTCAACCCGCAGATCGCGTGCCCGTCGCCCACCTGCGCCCGCACCCGCTCCACCGTCGACTGAATAAAATGTTCCGGCGTCCAGTCCTGCTTCGCCCCGCAGATCTCCAGGCAGAAGTTCCTCAGCAGCTCCATTCCCTGCCGCGTATGCGCCACCTCCGGATGGAACTGCACCGCCCACATCCGCCGCGCCTCGTTCGCAATCCCCGCAACGGCATTCGCGGTCTTCGCCGTCAGGCCAAAACCCTCCGGCAGCGTCTCCGCATGGTCGCCATGCGACATCCACACATCCAGCGTTCCCGGCAGCCCCTGAAACAGCGGAGTCTCTGCCACCACCGTCACCTCGGCGTGTCCATACTCCCGCGCCGCCGCCGGAGCCACCTTGCCCCCCAGGTTATGCACCATGAACTGCAATCCATAGCAGATTCCCAGCACCGGAGCGCCCAACTCCAGCACGCCCTTGTCCGCCGCCGGAGCGTCCGCATCATAAACCGAGCTAGGGCCGCCCGAAAGAATAATCCCCTTCGGATTCAGCGCCTTCACCTTCTCCAGCGCAACCGTGCATGGCAGCACAACCGAAAACACATTGAACTCGCGGATACGCCGAGCGATCAACTGCGTATACTGCGACCCAAAATCCAGAATGACAATCGTTGAGGTTTCCACCTATCCAGTGTAACCGCGGCTGCCGGCCCAGGTCTTCGTTTTCAGTTCCAGTGCGAGCGTTTCCGCCGGGCCTCTTCCACACCGTTCATCACGCCAATACCCAGCAGAATCACAGCCATCGCCAGAATGTACCCTTCCGGAATATGGCTCCGATGAGCCAGATAAGAGACCACGGCAATCACCGCAAGATATCCAACCCCATAAAGTGCAAGAGACATGGCAATCCTCCCAACCAGACAGTAGGGCCCCATTCCCGATATGAGGAAGAATGCTCCTTAAACCTGAGGAAAACTCCCATCGCCTTCAAAAGTTTTCCAAAGCTCCAGGTAAGCCACCTGCCGAGCCACATGGAAAAAATCCGAAGCGACAAAGTAAAGCACCGTAACAAACGCCCACCACACCCGAAGAAACTCAGCCGTCGTCACGCTCTCAAACGGCAGCGGAGTCGCCGAGAAGACCATTGCCAGCACAATCAGCGCGATCTTCACGATCCCCATCACCAGGTTGATCTCCACCAGCTTCGACTTCAGCTCCCCCACCCGGAACGCCGCCCGCAAACTCCCCACCACTCCCAGCCCCCGCAGCATCGAGAGCAGCGGAGCCACCGACAACGCCCAGCTCACCACCGCCCACGCCATAAAAAATCCCAGCGTCCCCACCACCGCCATCGCAAAGTATCCCACCAAGTTCGGCTCCCCGCCCGCAGCCATCGGAGACGTCACCATCCACTCCGCCGCCCCCTCCATCCCGCGAAACCACAGCGCAAAACACGCCAGCAACGCCGCCACCCGCAGCAACTGCAACACCATCAGCGTTCCCAGCCGAACACGCAGATTCCCATCCACCCGCCGCATCACCGCCGCCCGTCCCACCGACGACATCACGACCCACACCAACACCATCAGCGGCCCCAGCCACAACGCCACCCGCATCACCGCAGGCAGCAGCACATCCAGAGCCTTCGCCAGCGCAGCCGCCGACCCCATCGGATCGAACATCGACACCCGCTGCAACGCCCCCCAATCCACCGGAGTCGCCCGGACAATCCCCTCCCACTCAAACCACAGCACCACCAGCGCCGGAATCCCAAACACCCAGCGCCAAAGCACCTCCAGAGCCGTAAGCCAGGGCCGCGCCCACATCCACGAGAGCGTGTACACAAACGACTGCGTACCCCGCACCCGTGGCGTACCCGCTCCCTGCGCGCCCTGCCCGATTGCGTCCACTACCGCACCACAAAGTTCACAAGCTTGCCCGGAACCACAATCACCTTCACGATGTTCTTCCCTTCCAGACGAGTCGCAACCTTCTCATCCGCCAACGCCGCGGCCTTCACCGCAGCCTCGTCGCTCTCCGCCGGAACCTTCACCACGTTCGCCAGCTTGCCGTTCACCTGCACCGGAATCTCAATCTCATTCTCCCGTGCAAGCTCCGCGTTCGCCTCCGGCCACGCCGTGCGAAACACCACGCCCTCGCCACCCATCACCTGCCAAAGCTCCGCCGCAAGAAACGGAGCAAACGGAGCCAGCAGCAGCGTCAACCCGCGAAACACCTCGCGAATCGCGCCGTCCGAAACCTCGCCCGCGTCCATCGCGGCCTCGTGCGCCGCAATCTCGTTCACCAGAATCATGATCGAAGAGATTGACGTATTGAAGTGCCACCGCCCATCGAAGTCCTGCGTAATCTTCGCAATCGTCTGGTGCAGCTTCCGCAGCAACGCCTGCCCCGCGGCCGACTCAGCCTTGTCCTGCGTCTCTGCAACGGCCGTCCCCGCTGCGCCAAACTTCATCACCAGCCGATGCACCCTGCTCAAAAACTTGCTGATTCCGCCAACACCCTCTTCCAGCCACTCCAGATCGCGATCCGGAGGAGCCGCAAACAGCGCATACATCCTCGTAGCATCCGCGCCATACCGAGCGATCATGTCATCCGGAGAAACCACGTTCCCCTTAGACTTCGACATCTTCGAGCCGTCCTTAATCACCATGCCCTGCGTAAACAACCGCTCCGCAGGCTCATCGTTCTTAATCAGGCCCAGGTCCCGCATCACCTTCGTCCAGAACCGCGAATAGATCAGGTGCAGAATCGCGTGCTCCACGCCGCCAATGTACTGGTCAATCGGGAACCAGTAGTTCGCCTTGTCCGAATCAAACGGCGCATCCGAGTTCTTAGCATCCGTATACCGATAGAAGTACCAGCTCGAATCGACGAACGTATCCATCGTGTCCGTCTCCCTCCGCGCCTTCCCTCCGCACTTCGGACAAGTCACATTCACAAACTCCGCCACCCGTCCCAGCGGCGACCCGTTCGTCTGCGTAATGTCCACGTTCTCCGGCAGCAGAATCGGCAACTCGCTCTCTGGCACCGGCAGCGGCTCATCCGGCGAGCAGTTATCGCAATACACCATAGGAATCGGCGTACCCCAATACCGCTGGCGGCTCACGCCCCAGTCCTTCAGCCGATATGTAACCGTAGCCGTGCCAAAACCCTTCTCCTTCGCAAACGCGGCCATCTTGGCCTGCGCCGCAACGCACCCCAGCCCGTTCCACTCGCCCGAGCCCGTCAGAACGGCCTCTTCTTCCGCCGTATAAGGAAGCTCCGAGCCCTCCGCATTTGTGCCCGAAGCAGGCACAATCACGCGCCGCACCTCCAGCCCATACTTCTGCGCGAACTCAAAGTCCCGCTCATCATGCGCGGGCACGCTCATAATCGCGCCCGTCCCATAGTCGGCCAGAATGTAATTCGCCACCCAGATCGGCACGCGCTCGCCATTGAACGGATTCACCGCAAACCGGCCCGTATTCACTCCATGCTTTTCAATCGCGCCCAGCGCATCCGTCTCCTTGGCCTTCTGCTGCTCGGCCAGAAGACCTTCGATCTGCACCCTCAGCGCATCGTCCTCCAGAGCAAACGCCTTGGACACCGGATGCTCCGGAGCCAACTGCACCGACGTAGCCCCAAAGATCGTATCCACCCGCGTAGTGAACACCGTAATCTTCGCAGCATCCCCCACAGCAGCTTCAACTGCAAAATCAACCAAAGTCCCTTCGCTCCGGCCAATCCAGTTCCGCTGCATCGTCCGGACCTTCTCCGGCCAGCCCTCCAGCTTGTCCAGCCCCGCCAGCAGCTCGTCCCCATACTGCGTAATCCGGAAAAACCACTGCGTCAGGTCGCGCTGCTCAACGATCGTGTCCTCGTGCCGCCAGCAGCACCCGCCAATCACCTGCTCATTGGCCAGCACCGTAGCGCACTCCGGACACCAGTTCACCTTGCTCTTCTTCCGGAACGCCAACCCCTTCTCGAACATCTTCAGGAAGAACCACTGGTTCCACCGATAGTACTCCGGCAGGCAGGTCGTCACCTCGTTCGCCCAGTCGTAGCTCAACCCCATCCGCCGCATCTGTGTCTTCATCGCGGCGATGTTCTTCAGCGTCCACTCCTTAGGCGGAGTCTGGTTCTTCAGCGCAGCATTCTCCGCCGGCAGCCCAAACGCGTCCCACCCCATCGGATGCAGCACGTTATACCCACGCATCCACATGTACCGCGCCAGCGCATCGCCAATCGAGTAGTTCCGCACATGCCCCATGTGCAACTGCCCGCTAGGATACGGCAGCATCTCCAGGCAGTAATACTTCGGCTTCCCGGTCTCATGCCCCTCCGCCGCATATAGCGACGCGTCCGCATCCCAAACCGCCTGCCACCTCGGCTCAATCTCCGCCGGATTATACCGCTGCCCCTGGCTTCCCTCACCCGCAGCGTTGCCATTCACTCCCGCGGTCTTCCCGCCCTGTTCCTTCGCGCCAATCTCTTGCATATCTTTCGATTGTACCGCCGCAAAGACCACCGCAGTTCAGCCAATTACCCAGCCGCCAGCGTCCGCAACACCCCCACATTCCGCGCCTCATCCCCCGGAGCGTCCACCGGTGTCTCCGCAATAAACGCCGCATGGGCAAACCGCTCATCATGCAGCAGCCGCCGAAACGCCTCCGCTCCAATCGTCCCCTCGCCGATATGCTCATGCCGGTCCAGCTTCGACCCCATCGCCGCCTTGGCATCGTTGCAGTGCCACACCCGCACCGCCTCGAACCCAACCGTATCCTTCACCAGCATCATCGTCTCCGCATACCCATCCGCCGACACAATGTCATACCCCGCCACATGCACATGGCACGTATCCAGACACACCGCCACCGGCGCGCACGACCGCAATTTCTCCACCAACTCAGCCACCTGTTCCAGCTTTCCACCCAGCGAAAACTCCGCCCCAGCCGTATTCTCAATCAGAATCCTGAAGCCCTTCGCCGCCGCGCTCTGGGTAAAATCGATCCCGTCAATCGCCTTCTCAATCGACTCCGCCGCCAGCCGCAGTCCCTCCTCACGCGTCAACCCCTTCCAACTCCCCGGATGCAGCACCAGGAACTCCGCCCCCAGAGCCAGCGCCCGCTCCACCTCGCCGCGAAACGCCGCCGTAGAGTTCGCCCTCACGCTCTCCGTCTGGCTGCAAAGATTAATTAAATAACTCGCATGAACAGCCACCGGCCCCACATCATGCTTCTTCCGTAGCTCCAGCATCTTCTCCGCATCGGCCGCCTTCACCGGCGAAGCCTTCCACATCCGCGGACTCGCCGAAAAGATCTGGAACGTATTCGCCCCCGCATCCACCGCCCGGTTCACCGCCGTCCATACTCCACCCGCCGTACCAACATGCACACCAATTCGCTTCTTCGCCGCATTTACCATCCTTCAAGCCTAAACCCACCTCTTCCCGCCACCCAAATGGACGCGTATGTCCCACTTCGGGACACAGGGTTTGCAGAACGCATCCGCAGGCTTCCACTCGCAGAAACCATGCCGCACCCTCCCATACAATGATTCATAGGATCGCCAGATGCCCACCCAGCAAAATTTTAAAAACCACACCCGCTACGACCCCCTCTTCCACTACGTCATCTTTCCTCTGCTTTTCATCAATTTCGTCTTCTCCATCTACGCCACCATCCACAACTGGCCCAATGCCCGCCACCTGAACGCCTGGTGGATCGTCATGTCCATCGTCGTCCTCCTCCTGGCAATCCGCTCCCGCTCCACAGCTCTCAAGACACAGGATCGCATCATCCGCCTCGAAGAGCGCCTCCGCCTCACCGCGCTCCTCCCGCCCGCCGAGCACGACAACATCCGCAGACTCACCGTCCCCCAGCTCGTAGCCCTCCGCTTCGCCTCCGACGAAGAGCTCCCCTCGCTCTTCCGCAAGGCCCTCACCGACAACCTCTCCCCCAAAGACATCAAGAAAGCCATCGACAACTGGCGCCCCGACCACCACCGCGTCTAGCCTCCGCAAAAAAGAAAAAAGGCGGCCCTCAGGCCGCCTCCCTCACCACTTCAGCTATCAATATCCAACCGAGAACGAAGCCCGCTCATGCTGCGGCTTCTCGATCTCGTCCACCAGGGCAATCGCATAATCCGCAAACGAGATCCTGCTCTCGCCCTTCGCATCCGCAACCAGCTCCTTCATGCCCAGCCGGAACGTTCCCGTCCTCTCGCCCTGCACAAAGAACGCCGCCGGGCTCAGGTAAGTCCAGTTGATGTCCGAGCCGCGCAGAATCCCCAGCGCCTTCTCATGCGAAGTAGCAATCGGCAGATACTCCGCCGGAAGATAACCCGACTTGATCAGCGTCACTCCCGGAGCCACCTCCAGCAGCCCTGCGCCGCCAACCACCAGCAGACGCGGCTCGCCAGCCTTCTTCACCGCGGCAATCTGCCGCTCCGTCACGCCCAGCAGAGCGTCCGTGTCCCCGGCAGGCGGAGCATACGCACTCACCACCGCATCCGAGCCCTTGATGATCTCCGCCGTCTTGTCCACATTCGAGAGATCGTCCACCACAGCCGTCACTTCCGGCATACCTTCCAGCGAGTCCACCTTGCGAGCCACCGCCGTCACCTTATGCCCACGCGCCAGCAGCTCCTTTACAATCTCTTTTCCCGAATTTCCCGTAGCTCCATACACAACAACGTTCATCGTCCATCTCCTCGAAAGCGAATTAAACCCAGCCAACCCGGCAGTTAAACAGATGCGGCCCGACCGCAGTCGGACCGCATTAATTTACAACACCTGTCGTCTAGCGATTTTGAACTAGTAAGTATCTCTCTGGTACCGCTTCTGCTTCTTCATATTCTCCAGATACTCATTTGCATGATCCAGAGTTCCGTTCGAGCCCTTCGCAATCGCATCCAGCAGAGCCAACTCTACGTCCTTGGCCATACGCGTGGCATCGCCGCACACATAGAAGTACGCGCCGCGCTCCAGCCACTCATAGAGCTCCGCAGCCTTCTCCTGCATCCGGTCCTGCACATAGATCTTCTTCGCCTGGTCGCGCGAGAACGCCGTATCCAGCCGAGTCAGCACGCCGTCTTTGTGCATCGCCTGAAACTCATCCTTGTACAGATAGTCCAGTGCCTCGCGCTGCTCGCCGAAGAACAGCCAGTTATCGCCCGACTGCCCCGTAGCCTGCCGCTCCTCCAGAAACGCCCGGAACGGCGCAATGCCCGTTCCCGGCCCGATCATGATCACCGGGGCCGACGTATCCTCCGGCAGCCGGAAGTTCTGGTTCGCGTGCAAAAAGATCGGCATCGTCGCGCCCACCGGAGCCCGCTCACCCAGGTGTCCGCTCGCCACACCCTGCCGGTCGCGCCCGTGCGACTCATACCGCACCACGCGCACCGTCGTCTGCACATTGTCCTGGTGCATCTTCTGGCTCGAAGCGATCGAGTACATCCGCGGAGCCAGACGCTGCAAGACCGTAAAGAGCTGCTGCGGCGCCGTCACCACACCCGGAAAGTCCTTCACCAGGTCGATGAACTCACGACCCCAGCAATACTCCTCGGCCCGCGCCTTGTTGTCCGGCCCGGTCATTGCCTTCAGACCATCAATCTGCGGAGCCAGCTTGGAGTACTGGTTCACGCTTCCGCGCGACAACGCGCCAATCATCAACCGCGTCCGAACCGCTTCTTCCAGGCTGATCTCGACCTTGTAGTGGTCCAGAACCCGCTCATCACCCTTGAACCCAAGCGTGGCAATCAGCTCATCCACCACAGGGCGCCGGTTCTCCGGCAGAATGCCGACCGCATCGCCGGGGCTATACTCCATCCCCTCTTCCAGCGACAACTCAATATGCCGGGTCTCCTTCTCAGAGCCCTCACCCGTCAACAGCTCGTTGACCCGTACCGTCGATGTATATGGATTATTGCGTGTGTATTTCGATGCGTGCGTCGTCAAGTTTTTCGCTTCCTGCTCCAAAACTTCAGTCATCTTTATATGGTAAAAGGTTAACCCCCTGCCCGCAAAGCGTCCCCATCCTAAAAAAACGCCGCCGCCGAAAATCACACTCATTCTCTTTAACCTCATCCGCCCAAAATCCTGTTTAATGAAAATTCTTCCGAATTTAATTCCTCCAAAGGAAATGGCATGAAAGTTCTCGCTCTTCTCGCTGCATTCCTTCTCGCGGCCCCGTCCGCAGTCTTCGGGCAGTTCGAATCGGTGCCCGGCCAGGGACGCTCCATGGTCGTCACCAAATATGGAATCGTCGCCGCGCCGCAGTTCCTCGCCGCGCAGGCCGGTGCGCACATCCTCGAAGAGGGAGGCAACGCAGTCGATGCCGCCATCGCCGCCAACTCCGTCATGGGCGTGGTCCAGCCCTACGTCAACGGCATGGGAGGAGACCTCTTCGCCATCTACTACGAGGCCAAAACCGGCAAGCTCTACGGCCTCAACTCCAGCGGCTGGACCCCCAAGGCCCTCACCATCGATTACCTGAAGGCCCACAACATTACCGAGATCGACTCCATCGGCGTCCACACCATCGACGTTCCCGGAGCCGTCGCCGGATGGTATGCCCTGCGCAACCGCTTCGGCAACCTTCCCCTCCAGCAGAGCCTCGCCCCAGCCATCTTTTACGCCGAAAACGGCTTCCCCCTGGCCGAGCGCAACGCCCGCTACTGGGTCGCCAAAAAGCTCCTCCAGCAGCCCGGCTACCAGCAGACCTACCTGCCCGGCGGCGTAGCTCCCAAGCTCGGCGACACCTTCAAAAACCCCGCACTGGCCAACTCGCTCCGCCAGGTAGCCGAGCACGGCAGGGACGCCTTTTACGACGGCCCCATGACCAAAACGATGGTCGATTTCCTTCACGCCCAGGGCGGCACCCACACCCTCGAAGACTTCAAGGACTTCCAGCCCGAGTGGGTCGAACCCGTCTCCACCACCTATCGCGGCTGGACCGTCTACGAGCTTCCGCCCAACGGTCAGGGCGTCGCCGCCCTCTCCATGCTGAACATCATGGAGCTCTTTCCCATGGGCCAGTACGGCCACAACTCCGTGGACGCCCTCCACCTCATGATCGAGGCCAAGAAGCTGGCCTACGCCGACATGTACCACTACGTTGGCGACCCTCGCTTCACTGCCGTCCCGGTCAAGGAGATGATCTCCAAGGATCTCGCCAAAGAGCGCGCCAAGCTCATCCAGATGGATAAGGCCGCCTGCCAGGTCGTCCCCTCCAAAATCGCCCAGGCGCTCAACGCCCACGGCAACACCACCATCTACCTCTCCACCATCGACAAAGACGGCAACATCGTCTCTCTCATCCAGAGCAACTTCTCCGGCTACGGCACCGGCATGGTCGCGCCCGGCCTCGGCTTCTCCTTCCACAACCGCGGAGCCGGATTCCAGCTCACCCCCGGCCTGCCGAACTCCCTCGCCGGACACAAGCGTCCGCTCCACACCATCATCCCCGCCTTCATGGAAAAGGGAGATATCCATATCGGCTTCGGCATCATGGGCGGCTGGAACCAGGCGCAGGCTCACGCACAGTTCGTAGCCAACGTAGTCGATTACGGCATGAACCCGCAGGCCGCGCTCGAACAGCCTCGCTTCACCAAGGGCACCTTCGACGGCTGCGACGTCCAGATGGAGGAGACCGTCCCCGCATCCATCCGCGCCGATCTGGCCAAGCGCGGCCACCAGATCGAAACCCTGGAGCCGTTCTCCTTCACCGTAGGCCAGGGCGAAGCCGTAGTACGCGACAGCAAACGCAACGTCAACTTCGCCGGAGCCGACCCGCGCTCCGACGGAGCGGCCATCCCACAGGGCCCCGGCACCAAATAAACCCAGGCCGGACTTCTCCCGAAGTCCGGCATCCCCCTCTCATTTCTTCGTCACAAAAAATTGCATTGACCTTGGTCTGATCGTCAGACTAGGATTCAGCGACCGAATAAATTTTCCATTGCCCGCGATATCATCTGGCAAACGAATCAACTTAGGGAGAAAGAAGAATGAGCGAAATAACTCCGGGCTTTAAAGAAAGCTCGCGTCGTAGCTTTCTAAAAGGCATCACCGCAACCCCTGCCATGGCCCTTGCCTCTGGAGAAGGCCTCCTCGCTCAAGCAGCCCGCCCGGCGGCCGGCAATGCAGCGCCCGCTGCCCGGCGCAACCCGGATGCTCCCGCGCCCTTCCCTCCTCCGGGAAAGAAGTTCATCGCCATGCAGATCGGCGCCCGCTCCTTCGTAGACGAAGGCGTAGATAAGTGTCTCGACACGCTTCGGGAAAAAGGCGGCGTCAACGTCCTCATGGCCACCGTCTTCACCTACGGAACCGGCCTCGCTGGCCGTCAGGTTCGCAGCGAGCCTCTCCCCGACCACGGCGTTCAGGAGTACGACCGCGTCCACGGCGGCAGCTACGCCAAGGTTCATCCCGAGTTCTACAACAACTCGCCCGTCAAGGACATCCGCGCCCCCGAGCTCGGCAACTTCGACATCCTCGCCGATGTCATCCCCGCGGCCAAGGCCAAGGGAATGCAGACCTACGCTCTCTTCGAAGAGGCCTACAACCCAAGCCTCACGCCGAACTTCGAGACCGTCTGCGAGGTAGACCTTTACGGCAAGCTTGGCCGCAATACCTGCTTCAACAATCCCAACGCCCGCGCCTTCCTCTCCGCCATGGTCTCCGACTGGGTGACCAACAACGATATCGACGGCCTCATGTGGGAGTCCGAGCGTCAGGGTCCTCTCAACAGCACCCTCGGCGCGCACTTCGGCGCTGTCAGCGCCCGCCGCTCCAGCATCTGCTGCTTCTGCGAGCACTGCATCCGCAAGGCAAAGGAGGTCGGCATCGACGGCCGGCGCGCCCGCGAGGGATACATCGCGCTCGATCACTGGGTCAGCCGCACTCTCAGCGGTCCCCGCGTCGCCGACGGCACCTTCATCAGCCTCTGGCGCGTCTTCCTGGAGTACCCCGAGCTACTCGCATGGGAGCGCTTCTGGTACACCAGCCAGGAGGAGGCATACGGCCTCATCTACGGCACGGCAAAGGCCATCAAGCCCCGCATTCAGGTCGGCTGGCACATCATGCACCTCGTCGCGATGAGCCCCTTCTACGCCGCGGACACCAACTACTCCAGGCTCGTCCACGTCTCCGACTACATCAAGCCTTCGCCCTATAACAACTGTGGTGGCCCACGCTTCGCGCAGTACATCCGCAACGTCCAGTCCACCATCTTCCGCGACATGACGCCCGAACAGGTGCTCGACATGCACTACAAGTTCCTCGGCCTGCAGAACGAGCCCACGCTCGACAAGCTGCCCACCAGCGGCCTCTCCGGAGCCTCCGTCGGTGTCGAGACCGCGCGCGCCATCGCCGATGTCGAAGGACAGATCCCCATCTATCCCGGCATCGACATCGACATCCCCACCGGCCTTCAGGAGAAGCGCACGCAACCCTCCGACGTAAAGGCCGCAACCCTCGCAGCCTTCAAGGCCGGAGCCCCCGGCGTCGTTCTCTCCCGCAAATACGCCGAGATGAAGCTGACCAACATCGCAGGAGCAGGCGAGGCCCTCAAGGAACTCGGCTACTACTAAACTCCGCGAACCAATCCGCATCCACAACCCGCCCGGCCTGCATCCACAAGCTGCAAGCCGGGCGTTCTATCAACTCCCCCGGAAAACAACGGAGAACAATTCTGATGATCGCTCAACTCATCGTCCTCGCCGCCATGATGTCGCCACAAGCCCCCAGCGCCCCTCAGGGATTCGTCCTGTGGCCAAAGGGTGTTCCTCCCGGCGGCATCACCGAGAAGGCTCCCTTCAGCAACCACGTCCTCTCTATCTCGCATCGCGATAAAGACGGACTCGTCGAGGTTCATGACAAGTTCGTAGACCTCATGGTCATCCAGTCCGGTGAGGCAACGCTTGTCGTCGGCGGAACCGTCGTCGAGCCCGCCACCACCGAGCCCGGCGAGATCCGTGGCAAATCCATTCAAGGCGGCATCACCCGCAAGCTTCAGCCCGGCGATGTCATCCGCATTCCCGCAAAAACTCCGCATCAGTTCTTCATTCCCGCTGGCGGACAGATCACCTATGTTCTGGTCAAAGTCGCCGCAGAATAAGAAACGATTAAGAAACAAATTGGTTGACCACTCTTTTCCTCCCCGGTCTCACTAAACCCCTGCCCCTCCGATGTATTCGCATACATTGCTCCAAGATATTTTCCGTTGACTTTGGTCTGACAATATGACTACTATGCCCCCCATCACACTATCTGAGCGTTGAGTGGTTGCAGTAGTTCAGGTATGTCCGGAATTGCGTTGCAAAGCGATCTCATCTCCAACCAGGGAGCACGCACATGCGTACCTACAAACCGTCAGTATTCCTCCTTTTGATTCTTCTCCTGTTCTCTACCAGCCACGCTGTCTATGCACAGGCCGTGGCAAACGCCGAGATCCACGGCACAGTTCAGGACAGCACCGGGGCTGTCGTCCCTGGCGCACAGGTGAAAGCGACCCAGACCGAAACCGGCTACACGCAGACAACGGTCAGCAGCGCCGACGGAATCTACAGCCTCCCCAACCTCCCGGTAGGCCCCTACAAGCTCGACATCTCCGCGCCGAGCTTCAAAGGCTACACCCAGTCCGGCATCGTCCTGCAGGTCGGCAATAACGTCCAGATCGCCGTCTCGCTCGAAATCGGCAACGTATCGGAGCACGTCGATGTCCGCGCCGACGCCGCCATGGTCCAGACCCAGGACACCTCCGTCTCCCAGGTCATCGACCAGCGCCGCATCGTCGATCTCCCGCTCAACGGACGCCAGGCCACCGACCTCATCCTCCTCTCCGGTGGCGCGGCGCAACCGCCGAACTCCACCCGCGTCATCACCACGCACGACTATCCATCCGCCGTAGGTGTATCCGTCGCCGGAGGCCAGATCAACGGCAACAACTACCTGCTCGACGGCACCGACCACAACGACTCGCACTCGAACGTCAACATGCCGTTCCCCTTCCCTGATGCCCTTCAGGAGTTCAGCGTTCAGACCAGCGGCATCTCGGCACGCTTCGGCCTCCACCCCGGCTCCGTGGTCAACGTCGTCACCAAGTCCGGCACGAACAGCATCCACGGCAGCCTCTTCGAGTTCGTCCGTAACGGCGCCTTCAACGCTCGCAACTACTTCGCTACCGCGCAGGACAGCCTGCACCGCAATCAATTCGGCGGCACCGTCGGCCTCCCCATCCGGCACGACAAGCTCTTCCTCTTCGGCGGCTTTCAGGCCACGCGCGAGCGCACCGCACCGCCGCAGACCATCTCTTACGTCCCCACGCAGGCTGCTCTCAATGGCGACTTCAGCGCTCTTGAAAGCGCAGCATGTCAGTCCAGCGGAAAAGCCAAACAGCTCACTGGACCTTTCTCGAACAACAAGGTCGACAAGTCGGCCTTCAACAGCCCCGCGCTCAACCTGCTCAAGCTCGTCCCGGTCTCTTCCGATCCCTGCGGAAAGATCACCTACGCTATCCCGAATCCAAACAACGAGAACCAGTTCATCAGCCGTGTCGATTGGGCGCAAAGCTCGAAAAATACCATCTTCGGCCGCTACTTCATTGACGATTATTCGAACCCTGCTTTTTATACCAATAGCCTCCTGACTACGACACGTTCCGGTCTCTATCAGCGCGCACAAACTGTCGCACTCGGTGACCAGTACTCCTTCACCCCAACCTTCCTCAACTCCGTCCATGTCGGCTTCGTAAGGCTCGCTGTCAACCGCCACCAGCCCTCCGGTATGCCCAGCCCCACAACGCTTGGCGTCAACATGTACAACTCCACCACGGACTTCACCGACCTCTCCATATCCAGCCACTTCTCCGTAGGCGGCGGCTCCAACGCTCCCGCAAGCTTCATTCGGAACCAATGGCAGGTCGCCGACGACATCGACTGGATCATCGGTCGTCATCACCTCAGCATCGGCGGCGAATTCATCACCGGCCAGATGGACGAAAACAATTTGCAATACGCCAACGGCGAATTCGCCTTCGATGGCTCGGCCACCGGCGACGCACTCGCCGACTTCATGCTCGGTAATGTGCATTCGGTCATCGATTCCAACGTGGCTCGCGTAGACCTTCGCCAGAAATACATCGGCGCATACATCGAAGACAGCTTCCAGATAACCCCTCGCTTCAACGTCCACGCCGGAGTCCGCTGGGAGCCTTTCCTGCCCGAGCACGATGCGCTCGCCCGTGGCAACCACTTCGACCTGGCCTCCTTCATCGCTGGCAAGAAGACCTCCCTCTACAACAACGCACCTCCAGGACTCTTCTTCTACGGCGACCAGGGCATCCCCAAGTCCTATGCCAACGGCAACTGGCACGACTTCGCCCCGCGCATCGGATTTGCCTGGGACCCTTACGGCGACGGCAAGCAGAGCTTCCGTGGCTCCTACGGCATCTTCTTCGATCAGCCTGAATCCTTCATGATCCGCGACTTCGGCATCTCCGCTCCCTGGGGCAACGCCATCACCTTGACCGCGCCTCCAGGAGGCTTTTCAAACCCGGTCGCCGGTTACACCTTCCCCACCCCGATTCCGCCCGTTGCCACCGCCATATTCCCCACTCAGGGCACCTACATCAACATGCCCCTCAGCCTGCATCATCCTTATATGCAGCAGTATGGTCTGAGCTTTGAGAAGCAGGCGATGTCTAACTGGCTCTTCGCCATCGACTACATCGGCAACCGCGCCACCCACATGCGCTCCGGCACCGAGCAGAACCCCGCCGTCTACGTGCCCGGCGCTTCAACGACAGCGAATACAGCCACACGCCGCACCCTCTATCGCCTCAACCCGGCCGCAGGCCAATACTATTCCGCGATCACCCTTATGGATGATGGCGTCAACACCTTCTACAACGGTCTCCGCGCCAAGGTGGAACATCGTTTCGCAAATCACTTCACGCTTCTCTCCGTCTACACCTGGTCCAAGTGCCTTCAGACCGCCGAGCCTCTAGGCAACCGTCTCTCCGGCAACAACGAGTCCAACCCCTACAACAACCGCGCCGACTATGGCCCCTGCGACTACGACCTCCGTCACAACTGGACGAACTCCGTCGTTCTCGAAGGCCCCAAGTTCAAAAACCTTCTCCTCAACGAAACCGCCGGCGGCTGGCAGTTAGCCTTCCTTGCCAACCTCCATACCGGCTTCCCCTACAGCCTCACCACCGGCACCGACGCATCGCTCTCTGCTGTAGGTCTCGATCGCCCTGACGTCGTAGCCAACGTCAACCCCTACATTCGCAACAAGACGACCCACGTCTGGACCAATCCAGCCGCCTTCGTTGCAAACGCACCGGGAACGTTTGGAACGACCCACTACAATTCCATGATCGCTCCTGCATACATCGACTTCGATGCCACCCTCATGAAGAGCTTCCACATCACCGAGCGTCAGCACTTCGACTTCCGGGCGGAGTTCTTCAACGTCTTCAACCACACCAACTTTTCGGCGCCCGTCAGCAACCGCAACTCTGCAGCCTTCGGCGTCATTCAGTCGTCCAACCCGGCCAGAATTATCCAGCTTGCCGGAAAATATATCTTCTAGTTCGATTACAACCAGGAAGGGGCCTCGCTTCTATCAAGCGAGGCTCATCCAATCTTTTAAGGGGATGAAGACAGATGAGTGTGGAATTTAATCGGAGAAAATTCGTACAGCTTTTAGGCGCTCTATCCGCAGAACTCGGCTTCGCCGCAAAGACCCCGGCAGCCGCGCAGGAGCCAACCCACTACAGGTCTGAAGAAATCTCTGGCCCCCACACCTCTACCGTCAATCGCAAGAACGTCGTCGGCATCCAGGTAAAGCCCTTCGCCTGGAACGACGAAGGCATCGACAAGCTCCTCGACACCCTGCAGGAAAAAGGCAATGTCAACACCGTCTTCGTCTACACCTACGACTACGATCCCAACCGCACCACCCAGGGCGGCCCCATCCCCCTCCCCGACCACGGCAAATACGGCCCCACCGGCAAGCTCCGCACCGGCGGCGCCTTCTACGACTACGATCAGAAATATTTCCGTGGCACCTCCCTCAAAGACTTCCGCTCCCCCGATGAGCCCGGCTTTAACGTCATCACCGCCGTCTCTCCCAAGATGAAGGCCCGCAAGATGGACTTCTTCGCCTGGGACTACAACAACGCCTTCCCCGTCATGATGCAGAGCATCCCCGGCTACACCGAGGTCGCCGAGATCGACGTCTACGGCCGCCGCACCTCCAGCGCCTGCTTCAACCATCCCGACTACCAGGCCCATCTCACCGGCAAAATCGAGTCCTACCTCTCGCAGTACCCCAACGAGGTCGATGGCATCATGTGGGGCTGCGAGCGCATGGGCCCCATCGACAACATGATCGGCGGCGGCTGGGCCACCACCGGCATCTCCTGCTTCTGCTCCTTCTGCACCGCCAAGGCGCGCACCCGCGGCATCTCCGTTGACCGCGCCAAGCTCGGCTTCACCCAGCTCGACAAGCTCTTCCACGCCGCAGCCCAGCATCAGCGCCCATCCGACGGCTTCTTTGTCACCTTCCTCCGCATCCTCTTCCAGTACCCCGAAGTCCTGAGCTGGAACATGCTCTGGAACGACAGTTACCACGAGGTCCGCGCCAGCCTCTACGGCACCGCAAAGGCCATCGCTCCGCAGAAGCCCTTCGGCTTCCACATCGTGCAGAACATCACCTTCAGCCCCTTCTACAGCGCCGTAGACGACTACTCCAAGGTCGCCGCCTACTCTGACTTCCTCAAGATCGCCTGCTACAACAACGCCGGTGGCCCACGCATGTCTCACTTCATCGATCGCCTCTGCTCCAGCATCTTCGCCGATGCCACCCCCGAGGACGTTCAGCCTTTCTACTACAAGATCATGGGCTATGAACAACCACCTCTCAAGCAGATCTTCACCAACGGACTCACCCCCCAGTACGTCACCCACGAGACCAAACGGGCCATCGCTGGAACCGGCGGCAACGTCCAGATCTATCCCGGTATCGACATCGACGTCCCCACCTCCAAGGGTGAAAAACACACCACGCCCGACGATGTTAGCGCCGCCACCCAGGCCGCCTTCAGCGCCGGGGCGAACGGCGTCGTCCTCTCTCGCGAATACCACGAGATGTGGCTCGCCAACCTGTCCGCCGCAGGGGAGACCACAAGAAAAATCTTCGGATAACGAAACGTGTTCTCCGCTAACACAATCGCCTGATTCGACCCACCGAATCAGGCGATTGCTTTTGCGGCCTTCTTGCGCGGACTTAGCGTCTTCAGCCCCTTGCTTCCAATCGCGTGCTTCTCTTCTCCCAGCGAATCCGTATACCTCTTCAGCGCCGACTTCAGGTGACTCTGCATCGCAGCGCTGGCAACATCAGGATCTCTCCGCTTGATGGCATTCCAGATCGCAATATGCTCCTTCAGCGTCAGGGGCATCGCATTCGGCAGCAGCAGAACCTTCTGGAGCGTCTTCTCCAACTGTCCACGAATCATCGCGACCAGGTCGTAGATCAAAAAGTTCTTTGAGATCGTTGCCATGGTGATGTGAAACTCCAGATCGAGAGCGGCAAACTTCTTCTCATCGTTCAGAACCGACTCCATCTTCTTGATCACAAGTTCCAGCTTGGCCAGGTCTTCCTCGCTTCCTCGAAGCGCGACGCTGGCCGCCGTCACTCCTTCCAGAGCAATACGCACCTGCATCAGGTCTTCGATATCGTGCTGCTCGGTGATGATCCGCCATTCGACGATCTTGCCCAGAAACTTCCCGCCGTTCATCGCGACCGAAGTTCCCTCGCCCACCCTCGCCGTCAACACGCCCACAATGCTCAGGCAGCGCAGCGCCTCACGCAACGAAGACCGCCCTGCATTGAAGTTCTTGCACAACTCCCGTTCCGACGGAAGCCGCTGGCCCGGCTTCAGATCGCCATTCGCGATCAAAGCCAGGATCTGTTCTACAATCTCGTCGCTGATGGATGTCTTGGCAATGGGCCGTATCTTCGATTTAATGCCCGGAACACGGGATACCTGGGGCTTCTTTGGCATTCGATTCGTTTACCTCGCAAATCAAATCTCAAGATACACGAAAACCAGCAACTTACCGCAGGATTTAGACCTCTCGACACCCTGCGGAATTCCCGTTTCAACTCGATGGCAAGACACCGAGCCTCTAATGAAGCACCAGCTTCGTCAGCGATGGCGAGTAGACCAGAATCGAAACCAGCACGCCCACCAGGCACGCAAGCACGAAGCTGTGGATGAAGACAAAACGCAGGATGCTGCCTTCGCTCCCATACGCATTGGTCGCCGTGCTCGCCACAACCACGCTCTGCGGAGCGACCATCTTCCCCATCACGCCGCCACCCGAGTTGGCCGCCGCCATAATAAAAGGCGAGATCCCCAGTTGCTGCGCCGTAAACTTCTGCAAACTCCCGAAGAGCACGTTCGAAGACGTATCCGATCCCGTCGAAGCCGTCCCCAGCCATCCCACCAGCGTGCCAAAGAACGGATAGATCGGCCCCGTCCTCGCAAACGCAAGCCCCATCGTCGCATCCAGCCCGCAAAAGCGCGTGATGTATCCAACCGCCATCAGCGCCGCAATCGTAATCATCGTGTAGCGCGTCGAAACGATCGTATGCAGAAATACCTTGAAGATCTCCCCCGGCTTCAGACCCATCGCCAGCGCGGCAATCAGCGCCGCCACCAGGATTCCCGTTCCCGTAGCCGAAAGCCAGTTGAAGGTAAAGACCGCGGCCTCCGCCGTAGGCACCGGTACTACCGGCGGCACGCGGAAGACCACATGGTCCAACCCCTGCACTGGAATCTTCAGCGTGCTCAACGAATCGATCCACGCCGTAAACTTCGGAGTCCCCCATATCGCCACGCAGAGCGTCAGAATCGCCCACGGCATCGCCGCCTTCATCACCACATCCGCATGATGCCTGCTCGTCGAGCGCGGCAGATGCGTCACATCTTCCCTCGCGGCATTCAAAATTCTCTTCGGTTTCCAAACCCGCAGAAACAGCACAAACACCACCATGCTGATTACCGCCGCGCTGATGTCCACCAGCCACGGCCCATGAAAAGTAGCGATCAGCAGTTGCGTAGAGCCAAACGTAACTCCCGCCACCAGAATGGCCGGCCATATCTCGATCATGGCCTTATATCCCGCATAAGCCCAGATCAGCCAGAACGGCACCATGACGCAGAACGGAGTCAGTAGAGCCGCAATCACGTGCGTCAGCACCAGCGTATCCAGCCCCGTAACCCCGGCCAGCGCAATCACCGGCGTCCCCAGCGCCCCAAACGCCACCGGAGCCGTATTCGCCAGCAGCGCCAGCCCGGCCGCCTCCAGCGGCACAAACCCCAGCCCCAGCAGAATCGTCCCGCACACCGCCACCGGAGTCCCGAATCCAGAGGCTCCCTCAAAGAACGCGCCGAAGATGAATGCAATCAGCAGCAACTGAAGACGGCTGTCTTCAGTCACCCCCACCAGGCACTCCTGCAGCAGGTTGAACCGTCCCGCCTTCACCGTCAACTGGTACATGAAGATGACGGGAAACACGATCCAGAAGATCGGAAACAGCCCATACCCCGCGCCGAAGACGCTCGAAAGCAGCGCCAGATGCGTCGGCATGTGGAAGACCATCGTCGCCACCACAAACGCCACCGCCAGCGCGGCAATCGCCGCAAGGTGCGCCTTGATCTTGAACCCCACCAGGGCAACCAGCAGGACCAGCAGAGGCAACGCCGCCCAGAAGCTTGAGAGCAGCCAGTGATGCGCCGGGTCGTATCCCTGTAACCAGGAACTACTCGCACTCACCGGCCCGTCCAGAAAAATTGCCAGAAATCGTGTGGAAGCTGCGATGTTTGGAATATCCATGATTAGATAGAGATCGAACAACGTTCATTCGAGTGCGGCCATTATCATCGCGGAATGACACAGATGTAAATAGTTATTTTGGTCTGATGATCTGACAAACTATAATCATCGTGAGAGGAACGTTAAATCACGCTTCCTCAAACCAGTCCGTGCTGCCAGGAGGGACAGATGAAAGAGGCAAACTTTGCGTTCGGCAAACACGGCATTCGCCTTTCTCTGCCTGAAGAATACCAATACGAGCTTGTAGAAAGCCGCACCGCTGCGGCTCTGCTGAATCCCGTCCAGGCGCTCAATCACGCGCTCGACAACCCCATCGCCGGTCCGCCGCTCTCCGTGCTGGCCCAGGGTAAAAAGACCGCGGCCATCGCCGTCTGCGATATCACGCGCCCTGCCCCGAACTCCACCACGCTCCCTCCGCTCCTCAGCCGCCTGCACCAGTCCGGCATCCCCGTCGAAGGCATCACCATCCTCATCGCAACCGGCCTGCACCGTGGCGCCACCGACGATGAGATCCGGGCAATCGTAGGCGACGAGATCGCCAGCACCTACCGCGTCCTCAACCACGATGCGCGTTCGCGCGCCGACCAGCGCCACCTCGGCAGCACCCGCCGCGGCACCCCCATCTACATCGATGAGCGCTTCATGGCCGCCGATCTCCACATCACCCTCGGCTTCATCGAGCAGCACCTCATGCTCGGCTTCTCCGGCGGCCGCAAGCTCGTCGCCCCCGGCGTCGCCGGGCAGGACACCATCAAAGTCATCCACTCGCCAAAATTCATGCGCGAGCCCATGGCCACCGAAGGCTCCTTCGAAGAGAATCCCCTCCACGACGAGCTCGTCGAGATCGCCTCCATCGCGCGCCACGACTTCATGCTCGACGTCACCCTCACCCAGGACCGCCGCATCTCCGGCGTCTTCGCCGGCTCTCCCGTCGAAGCTCACGCCGCTGGCGTCAACTTTCTTCGCCAGACCTCGCTTGAAAAGCTCACCGGCCTCGCCGACGCCGTCATCACCAGCTCCGCCGGTCACCCCCTCGACCTCACCTTCTACCAGATGGTCAAAGGCATCACCGCCGCGCAGCACATCACCAAACCCGGCGGCAGAATCCTCATCATCGGCGAGTGCCCCGAGGGCATCGGCTCCCCCGAGTTCGCCGAAAAGCTCGAAGCCTTCACCGGCCACCAGCAGTACCTCGACGAGATCCAGAACCAGCCCGTCATCATCGACCAGTGGCAGCTCGAAAAACTGGCCCTCGTGGGCCTCGAAAACAAGCTCTTCTTCTTCGCCCCCGGAGTCACCAAAAAACAGGTAGGTGCACTGGCCGAAACCACCTACTTCGACCTGAACGAAGCTATCCACGCCACCCTGCAAGACCTGCCTCCCGGCTCCCGCGTAGCCTTAGTCCCCGACGGCCCCTACGCCTTCGCCCGCGTAACCCCGTAACCACCCATCCGCCTCCACGCTCCCACCCACACAAAATCTACGCACCACCATGCAAAAAAACGAACTGTGCGCGATGAAGAAATGCGCACCTTCACATGAAAAAATAATTTTTAGATGGGGGGATATTGGCTCCTGAGGTAGGACTCGAACCTACAACCCTTCGGTTAACAGCCGAATGCTCTGCCATTGAGCTACTCAGGAGTGTGTTTGTTTCGCGGGGGACTCACGCGTCGCTTTATTAGTTATAACAAAAGCCTTCGAGAGGGTCAAAGGCCCACCCTGCATTCTTTACTAACAGCCACAAAAAACCGGCGGTATCATGGCGAGGACATCCAGTAACGAAGAGGTCTCTCATGCAGCCACGCATCTCCCGCCTCAAACGCGACGAAGTTCTCCCCAGCAGCCTCGCCATCTATGACCGCTATCTGCGCGACCGCGGCAACGTGCCCAACATGTTCCGCACCATGGCTCACCGCCCCGAGATCTTCGAAACCATCATCGCCCACATGGAGGCCGTGCTCAACACCGGCACTCTCCCCAAGTCCCTCAAAGAGCTCGTCATCGTCCGCACCTCGCAGCTCAACCGCACGCCCTACTGCCTCGCCTCGCACACCACCATCGCACGCAAGCTCGGCTGGACGGACGTCCAGATCGACGCCCTGCACAACGCCGCCTCCAGCGACCAGTTCACCGCCCGCGAGAAGGCCGCCATCCACCTCGCCGAGGTCATGACGCTGAACGCCCACGGATACACCGAGGCCGAATTCGCTCACCTCCGCAGCTTCTACAGCGAGGGCGAGGTCGTCGAACTCATGGCCGCCATCGGCCTCTTCAACTACTTCAACCGCTTCAACGATCTTCTCCAGATGGAGCCTACCCAGCCCGCCTCCGCCGAAGAGCTGGCCGAAGCAGGCGTCACCCCCGCAGCCGTCTAGCCTTAAGGAAACAGCAGAACCGCAATGCTATATGCCGTGAACGGGCCTGTGCCGCTCCCCGCGCAGGCCCCCACCGCAGCCAGATGATACTTTCCGGAACGGATATGCGTCTTCAGCTCCGCCGGAATATCGTTCAGACTCGCCGACGTATAACGCATCACGAACCACGGCCGCTTCGCCCCCGCATACCCTGAAGACATCGCGCAGGTCGCCCGCGCAGCCTTCGCATCGTCTGTACCTGCATCGACGACCTGCATCCCCGCCTGCGCCAGCAGCAGGGCAATTTGTTGCTCCTGCTGATCCAGCGTCAGGCTTGTGGTGGTGCGGGCAAAGTCTTCTACTGCATAAAGTTGTCCATCCCTATTAGCAATCGCAATTCCCATCGAATCTACAGCAGGATCGAGCAGGTTGGCGCGGTGGCCGGGCGAATTCATCCACAGCGTATGCATCGTAATCGCGCTCGACGCCTCGCCTACGTTTTCGGTAATGCGGCTGAAGTGCGCGCCAGCATTGGAGCCGCGTTCAGCGAGCTCGGGCTCGTTTTCGAACTGGTGGGAGATGCCGTTGTGGCTGGCCATCTCGCGAGCGTGTCTGGCTGCTGTGCGCGTCAGCGCGGCGTCGAGACGAAGCGGTGGAAGTCCTCGGCTGGCGCGCTCCTGGTTGGCCGCGGAGAGCAGATACTGCTCGGCCACCGTGAGAGATTGTTCCGGACCGGCTGCCGCACAGGCGGAACCTCCTGCAAACGATAGAAAACACGCGGCTAAAAGGGTCCTTCTCCAGAAAGTTGGAGCGGAGCCGCGTGGCGAGGATGGATCAACAGGCATGGCACTCTTTCCCCGCTCCTCGCGGCAGGCGAGGAGGGATTTTCAGCATGGAACGACGTTTTGGCAGAAAAACCTCTTACGGCAGGAAAGAGTGGTTTTTACAGGGGGTTTGGCAAATTTCCCTGCTCTGGGACGCGGTAAATTGCTGGTGGCTTGTGGTTCTTAACACGTCCGGATGCGGTCGCTTGCGGACCATTTTTTCGTCATCCGAAATTACGCCACCTCTTCGAACTTTATTTTCACAGCAGCCAGCCTCAGCTCTTCAGAACCGGAAGCTGGCTGCGGTTGCGAAGCATCAGGGCCAGCAGCTTGCGCGCCTCCCAGTAGCGGGGAACGTAGCGCTTTGGCTCCGACAGCGACCGGAACAGCCATCCCAGGTAGAACTTGTCGGCCCATACCGGGATATGCACCTGATCGCCGCTGAGAAACGCAATCGCCGCGCCGATGCAATGAATTGCAGGCTGATACTTCAAGTTACGCTTCAGGTAAAGCCCAAGCCGTTCCTGCGTTCCCCCGCCAATCGTCACCACGATATGCTGAGGCCGCAGCCGCTCAAGCTGTTCGAGCAGAGCCGGATCGGAGATCGACCCGCCCCCGTAGAACGGGGCCATGTAGATGTTCTCCGCCGGAATCTGGATTCCCTGCTCCGCCAGCCAGTCCAGATTGCGCTTTGCGCTTGCCGGGCTTGCCATGATCCAGAGCGTGTTGCCCGGCTGCCGGACGTCCGGCTCGTGCAGCAGCTCGCGCAGGTATTCCAGCCCGGAGAGCCGCCGGATCGGCTGCGATTGCAGCCGGTTCCAGATCAGCACCATAAAGGCCGAATCCGTGATGGCCAGATCGGCGTTCAGCAACGACTCACGATAGTCCGCGTTCCGGTCCAGGTCCTTCAGGGCCGGGGCTGCCGGAACTACCAGCAGGCCGCCCTTGCGCATAATCGCAATGGCGGCCCTGGCCGATCCATCGAAGAAATCGATCCCCAGGATGCGGTGGTACGATCCGGACTCTGTCGTGGTGGCCCTTCCGTCAGGTAGGGTCGCCATGGCCTATTTACTGGCCCCGACCAGCATCTCGCTTTCGATCCAGGCGTAGGTCTTCGCAAGCCCGTCGCGCAGCTTGATCGAAGGCGCCCAGTTCAGCTTCTCCTGAATCAGGGTGTTGTCGCTGTTGCGTCCGTTCACGCCCTTGGGCGCGCTCAGGTTGTACTTGCGCTCCAGCTTGATGCCAGCGATATCCTCAGCGATATCGACGAGCTGGTTGATCGTCACCAGCTCATCCGAGCCCAGGTTCAGCGGCTCCAGAATATCGCTCTCGGCGATCATCTGGGTGCCTTTGGTGCAGTCGTCGATGTACATGAACGAGCGGGTCTGCTTGCCGTCGCCCCAGATCTCGATCTCGTGCTTGCCCGACTGCTTGGCCTCGATGACCTTGCGGCAGACAGCGGCGGGAGCCTTCTCGCGGCCACCGGTCCACGTGCCCAGCGGACCATAGACGTTGTGATAGCGGGCGACACGCGCCTCAAGACCGTAGTCCTCTTCAAAGTGGCGACACATGCGCTCGCTGAAGAGCTTCTCCCAGCCGTAGCCGTCCTCGGGCAGCGCCGGATACGCATCCGACTCCTTCAGGGCTACGACGTCGGGGTTCGTTTGCTTCTCGCCGTTGTAGACGCAGGCCGAGGAGGAGTAAAAGAACCGCTCCACGCCCTTGTCGCGAGCCGCCATCAGCATGTGCGTGTTGGTCAGCACGCTGAGCATACACAGCGCCTTGTTGTTCTCGATAAAGCCCATGCCGCCCATATCCGCGGCGAGCTGAAAGATTACGTTCGCGCCTTCTGCCGCCGTCAGACAGTTGTCCTTGTCCTTCAGGTCGAGCGGAAGACTCTCGACGTCCTTCGAGACCTGGTACCACTCATCCAAGGGTTTGATATCGACAGCGCGGATTACATCTACACCGTTGTCGAGCAGGCTTTGCACAAGATGGCCGCCGATAAATCCGCCGGCGCCACAAACTACAGCTTTCTGGCCTTTGAGCTTCATAGGGGGAGGGGCTCCTTTAGGTCGTTGTTCCTTCAATTTAAATCAATTGTAGAAAAATACGGTAATCCCACGTTCGTGCAGGGGAGGCTTCACAACTCTGACTTTGAGTATATCCGAGGCTCGCAGAAGGAAAAATCATGCGGATTTGAATTTATGTAACTACAGGAATAATCATCCGATCAACAAACCTGCTTGACGAACCTGTACATCCAGCCTCCATGCGGGCGGCAATGCGATAAGGTGGATGACAATGTTCGTCTTCAGAAAATCCCTGCGTGGCCTGACACAGAACCTTCTGCTCGCCGCAGCCATCTTGCAGACCGGGTACGCGAAGGCCGCGCCCGTGGCCGGATACAAGGTCGTAGGACAGTTCCCTCATTCGACCGCCAACTACACCGAAGGCCTCTTCTACCTGAGCGGCCTCTTCTACGAGGGCACCGGCATGGAAGGCCGCTCCGCCGTGATGGCTATTGAGCCCGCGACCGGCAAGGTGATGCAGCGGCTCGACCTGCCCGCGAAGTACTTCGGCGAAGGAATCGTGGACTGGGGCCCGAACCTCTACCAGTGGACGTGGCAGTCGCATGTCTGCTTCGTCTATGACCGCTTCACGCTGCGCCCCGTGAAGCAGTTCACGTACAGCGGCGAGGGCTGGGGCATGACCCATGACGCGAAGTCCATCATCACCAGCGACGGCACCGCCACGCTGCGCTTCCGCAATCCCTCAACGTTCCAGGAGACGCGGCACATCGTGGTAAAAGACGGCACGCGGGAGATTCATAACCTCAACGAGCTCGAATACATCAAAGGCGAAATCTACGCCAACGTCTGGCATCAGGACAGGATCGCGCGCATCTCACCCGCTGATGGCCACGTGATCGCGTGGATCGACCTGAGCGGCCTTCTGCCCGACACCGAGAAGATCGACGAAGAGTCCGTGCTGAACGGCATCGCCTACGACGCGCAGCATGACCGCCTGTTTGTCACCGGCAAGCAGTGGCCTACGATCTTTGAGATCAAGATCACGCCGCCGCGTACCCCTTCCGCCACCACGTCTTCCACCATGTAGGATGAGAGCCGTGGAGACCGCATCTTCAACGACCACCGCCACTATCACTGCAACGATCAGGCAGCAGCCGCTGGCCGCGCTGGGCATCGCGCTGCTCGCGGTCTTCTGCCTGTGCGCCGTCTTCGCGCCGTGGCTCGCCCCGCAGGACCCCGCGCAGCTCGATCTTCATGCGCGGTTGCTGGGGCCGTCGGCGTCGCACTGGTTCGGCACCGACGAGCTGGGCCGCGACATCCTTTCGCGTGTGCTGTACGGCGCGAGGATCTCGCTTGTCGTCGCCGTCAGCGTGGTGGGCCTGTCGCTCGCTCTTGGGCTTGCCGCCGGAATGATCGCGGGCTTCTACGGCGGGGTGGCCGACACCATCATCAACATCTACGTGACCAACGCCTTCCTCGCGTTGCCGGGAATCCTACTGGCCATCGCCTTCGTCGCCTTCATGGGACCGGGGCTGGGCAACGTCATTCTTGCGCTGGCGATCTCGGGCTGGGTTGGATATGCGCGGCTCGTGCGCGGTCAGGTGATGGCCATAAAGGAGCGCGAGTTCGTGGAGGCCGCGCGGGCGCTGGGCGCGAGCGACCTCCGCATCATGGGCCGACATGTGCTGCCGAACATCCTGCAACCGCTGATCGTGCAGGCCGCCATCGGCATGGCAGGAGCGGTGCTGGCCGAGGCGACACTCAGCTTCCTCGGACTCGGCGTGCCGCCTCCCGCTGCGAGCTGGGGTTCGATGCTGAACGATGCGCGCTCGCACCTGTTCGACTCGCCCCACATGGTCTTCTTCCCCGCGGTGGCCGTGATGCTCACGGTGCTCGCCTTCAACTTCATCGGCGACGCACTGCGCGACTACCTCGACCCCCGCACCCGCATCAGCGCCGGCTTATAACCGGTCTACTGCCCGGTCGTCTTTGCGGGCTGGTCTCCGGGACGATGCCCACGAGGCTCGGCCTCCTTGGCGTAGTACACATCCATCGGGATGTGGTGGTCGGGGTAGACCTTCGCCAGAATCGCATTCAGCCGCGGATCGTACTTGGCCATGTCTTCCGGTGTGGCGATGCGCGTATTGCCGTCGTAGTAGACGATGTTCGAGTAGAACCAGAACTGCGTGCCCTCGGCCCAGTACTCGGCCTCGGTGTTCGCGCCGTAGCTGTTCTTCCACAGGCCGGTGTCCTTGGCGTGCTTGTACGCGTCCAGAATCTCCTGGTAGAGCGCGGGGTCGGCGTTCTTGATGCCCGTGCCCATGATGCCGTGAGAGAACTCATGCACGAAGATGTTCTCGCCGAAGTAGCGCGTCCCCGGATATCCGAGCAGGTTCTCCTCCGCGCACGATGTGGGGTTGCCTCCCATGCCGCGAGCGCGGCTGTTCCAGTACTGCGCGTCGGTCATCGCGGCGATGCGGTCGTAGTGCTCGCGTTCGCCGTCGGTCAGGCGGCGGTCGGTCAGCGCGGGCTTCTTCCAGTTGCGATGCTCCGGCAGGTCCATCGTGCCTTCGGAGAGGGCCATCACCTCCACCTTCATCCCCTTGGCGATCATCGCGTCGCGGATATCCACGCGCTTCGAGAGCATGTGAATCACGATGTCGCGAGCCACCAGCAACGCCGAATCGGGAACCTTCTCCGAGCTGAGGACCGGAATCCCCAGCGCGTCGGCGTACTTCTTGTAGAAGGGATCGACGCTCAACGTACTCGGCAGCGCCGTAACATTCGCAGTCATATAGTTCGAGATGAGCGGCGTCTTGTCCGTGGGAGCCGGAGCGGCGGTCTGTTGCGCCGAGGCGGAGAGGAAGGCGGAGGCGATCAAGCCAAGCAGAGCGGCGGAGCGGGAACAGTTCATACGAGTGACCTTCCTGAAGCTTCTCCATACACCGGAGAGCGCGAATGACGTTGAAGTTTGTATGCGTGATTGTATCGAGCTTCGCGCTGGAATGGAAAACCCTCATCCACCACGCGGATCATTTATGCTTGGGCCTGAAGAAATCCTTGTTTTGAAAGGGAGGGGCTTCAGCCCCGCCGTAAGCCAGCATCCATAGAATGCGGCTTTAGCCGCCGAGGGAACCTTCCCGATTCAAACATCATTTACGGAGAACCCCATGCGAATCGGCGTCATCTCGGACACTCACGGACTTCTGCGCCCGCAGGCTCTTGACGCACTTCACGGAGTCGAACACATCCTGCACGCCGGAGACGTCGGCAACATCGAAATCCTCGACGCCCTCCGTCAGATCGCGCCCGTCACCGCCATCCGCGGCAACATCGACCTCCACGGCCCCTGCGCCGAGCTACTCTCCACCGACGTAGTCGAGCTAAACGGCAAACTCTTCTACCTCGTCCACTCCATCCACGATCTAGACATCAACCCCGCCGCCGCAGGCGTAGCGATGGTCATCAGCGGCCACTCGCACCGCCCCTCCATCGAGACAAAAAACAACGTCATCTACCTAAACCCCGGCTCCGCAGGCCCACGAAGGTTCTCACTACCCGTAACCATAGCATTTGTAACCGTAGAAGACACCATTGAGGCCAGCATCTTCGAGCTACCACTCGAATAATCCGTAATGGGTCAGTCTGACTACACAGGTCCAGTAGCAATTCTTCAGGAGTCACGATAGCTTCCCACAAGCCGACTTCTCGATACTAATCGTAGTTTCTGAAAGCTTTGTTTTTTGAGCACAACTCATTGGGGCGTCGTCTCTAACTGTGGCTGTCCACTTGCATCCACTCCAAACGATTTGACGGCTTTCAGAATCTTGCCAGCGTCATGGGTTCCCAGACCTGGAAGGACGCGCTCTGACCGTCCTCCTGCTTTAAAGCGAAGGCCGTAGACAGCGCGTCCTTTTGCTGTCGCGACGGATCGATACTTCAATTCTGTAACCTCGTGGAGCGAATAGGATCGAGTCCGCCAGTCCTTATTGTGGATGTCTAACCAGCGCACTTTCGAGATTGTCAGCGTTGAGCAATCACAGTAAAAGATTTCGTCCGATGGATATGCCATCACGACATAGCGCCAGCTGACGAGAACCACCAAAGCCGAACAACCGAGGAGTATGAGCAATGGAACGATGAAACCTGAGGAGTTGACTGGGTATGTTGCGAAGTCATGCCACATGGCTGGTTCGCCGTGTTTTCCATTGGCAAATACCATCAGGCAAAGCATCGCCATCCAAAACGTCACGAAAAAGGCAGCCCAATAGAACCTTCCGCGTGGCGATTTTCTCGATGCATTCAAACGGACATTCACCGATTGGCTGGTGACCTCAATTTCAAACTCCTTTTGATTGAGTCGCTCTCTGCTTCCATTTAGCCACAAACCCAAAGTAACGCTCCTGCAATTCGTTCGTATCTGCGAGTATGAGTTTAGATCTATTTCGGATGCGGAAAGAACTTTCTAGTAAAGTTGTATTTTTCGGAAACAACGACGCATTAGTCCTTATAAACACCCTTCCCGTCATTCCACCCAACTTTTATTGACAAATCCAAGCCAGCAGCTTCACCCCCACCACCACCAAAAGATCACTTAGCATCGAACCGCACCGAATCCAGAATCTTCTGCATCCGCTCGCGCACCGCGTCCAGTTCGCCTTCGGTGATATCCCGCACGCCGCTCACATCGCCTCCGCAGAAGCTATTGATCACCGAATCGAAGCGGTAGCAGGTCCGGCCGCGGTGCGCCGTATAAATCTCGTCCCGCGACTCCGTGCAGATCTTCCCATGCTCGTCGTAGCCATGCGTAAACGTCGTCCCGCCGATCTTCGCCGTCGAGACCGCACGCGGAGCCTTGGCCGCAGCCTGCGCCGCGCACTGCGGAGCCGTCGCCTTCGCGTCCGCGCTGAAGTAAAACAGCGCCCCACTGAACGTAGATTGTGGATGCGGATTGAAGCTGATGTTCGCCACCGCGCGAAGCTGCGCGCCCTCCGCCGCCGTGGGAGCGTCCAGATGAAACGTGCTCACCTCGCCGTCCCTGCGCGTCAGATTCCACGCCGCAGGCACCGTAAACGTAACGCCGTAGCGAGCATCGTGAAACAGCCGCGACGGCGGCGAAGCAGGATCAGGAGCCGTATGGTTGCGAAGTACAGGAGGAACAACCTTCGGCGCATCACTCGCCTGTGCATGGGCCGCAATCGTCAGCATCCCCAAAAACATTCCGTTGCGGAACATCCGCACAGCAACTCTCATGCTTCCCTTCTCTACCGGCGCATCCGCGGATTCGCAACCGTATAGGCAACGTCCGTCAGCAGATTCACCGCCACATACGTCAGCCCAACCGCCAGAATCGAGCCCTGCACAAGAGCATAGTCGCGGTTCGAGATCGCCGACAACGTAAGCCGCCCGATGCCCGGCCAACTGAAGATCGTCTCCGTCACAATCGCCCCGGCCAGCAGGCTGCCGAACTGCAACCCCACCACCGTCAGCACCGGAACCAGCGCGTTCCGCAGCGCATGGCGATACACCACCGCGCTCTCCGTAAGCCCCTTCGCCCGCGCCGTGCGAATGTAATCCTGACTCAGCTCCTCCAGCATCGCCGTCCGCACCATGCGCGTAAGAATCGCCGCCAGCGAGAGCCCCAGCGTAATGGCAGGCAGAACGAGATGCAGCAGAAAGCTCCCCACGCCGCCCGTGCCCGCGCCCGAGACCGGCAGCCAGCCCAGCCCAATCGAAAAGATCAGGATCAGAATCGGCCCCAGCGCAAAGTTCGGGAACGACAGCCCCATCAGCGACAGCACGCCCAGCGTGCGGTCCTGCCAGCGATTGCGATGCAGCGCCGACCACACCCCCGAAGGCACCGAGATCAGAATCCCGATCACGAGCGCCGCCGCCGTCAGCGCCAGCGTATACGGATACCGCTCCAGCACCAGGTTCCGCACCGAATCATGCAGACGCAGCGACTGCCCGAGGTCCGCATGGAGGATCCCTCGCCAGTAATGCGCGTACTGCTCGGCCAGCGGAGCGTCTAACCCATACGCGTGCCGCAGCGCGTCCATATCCGCCGCCGTGGCGCCCTCGCCCAGCATCTGTGCAATCGGGTCGCCCGGCACCAGATGAATCAGCAGAAACACCACCGACACCACCACCCACAACACCGGCAGCGTAACCAGAATGCGCCGCACCGGCCTCCACACCGCCGCCGCGCTCATGCCCCGGCTTCCGAATCTGTGGCCGCAGCGCGCGCATCCGCCGCAGCGGACTCCGCCGTCTGCATCGTCTCCACATTCACGCGGCTGATGCGCCGCCCCGACATCTCCGCCACCGTGTAGCGGCGGCCATCGAACGCAAAGCTCTCGCCCGCCGCCGGAATATGCCCCATGTGCGCCAGCAGAAATCCCGCCAGCGTCTCCACCCCGGTCTCCCGCGGAAACGTCCAGTGCAACTGCGTACCAAGATCGCGCAGCGTCGTGCTTCCATCCAGCGACATCACCCCCGCCGCACTCAGCAGCGACGACTGCGGCGGAGCGATATCGAACTCATCATCCAGCTCGCCGACGATCTGCTCCAGCGCGTCCTCCGACGTCACCAGCCCCACCGTCGATCCGAACTCATCCACCACAATCGCAATATGCCGCCGCCGCTCCTGGAACTCCTGCAACAGCTCCACCGCCAGCTTCGTCTCCGGCACCACCAGAATCTCGTGCATCACCTGCCGCAGCGTCAGCCCGGAGCTTCCCTTGCTCCCCAGCGACAACGCCACGCCGCGAAAGTGCATCAGCCGCGAGATGTCCTTCGAGTACACCACGCCGATAATGTGCTCCGGCCCCGCCGCCGGATCGTACACCGGTACGCGCGAGTGCTGTTCATCGATGATCCGCGCCGAGGCCTGCTCCACCGGGATCGACGCAGGCAGCGAGAAGATCTTTCCGCGCGGCGTCATGATCTCCCGCACCGTCACATGGTTCAGCTCAATGGCGCGATGAATGATCTCTTCCTGAAACATCGGCAGCAGCCCCATGCGCCGCGTCGCCGTAGCGATCAGCTTCAGCTCCTCCGGCGAGTGGACCGCGCCCTCGCCCCGCAGCGGCGCACGGAAGAGCCGCAGCACCACCGAGGCCGAAGCGTTCATCAGATTCACGACCGGCCGCGTGATGCGGATGAACACGTCCATCGGGCCGGCCACCGCCAGCGCAATCCGCTCCGTCCGCTGCAACGCCAGCGACTTCGGCACAAGTTCGCCCAGCAGCACCTCAAAGTAAGTAATCAGCGAGAACGCAATCACCACGGCCAGCGAGTGAGCATACACCGCCGCGTGCGGAGGCAGCTCATGCAGCATCTTCTCGGCCATGCCAAGAAGAATCTCCGCCACGGCAGGCTCGCCCACCCACCCCAGCGCCAGACCCGCCACGGTAACGCCAAGCTGCACCGCGGGCAGAAACTCATCGATCGTATGCTTCAGCTTCAGCGCGGTACGCGCCCCCGGCCGCCCCAGCGCAATCAACTGCTGAATACGCGTCTCACGCACGCTGACCAGAGCAAACTCGGCAGCGACAAAGAAGCTGGTAGCCAGAATAAAAAAGGCCACCATAATCACGCGAAAGAGCACCCATTCGAGCATTGATGCTTGAGTTTAGCAGGATGAGAAAACGACGTAACGGTGATCAAAGGGATAAAGGCTGATAAAAGAGATTTAGAGACAAAAACAAAACCAGATTTAAAGACAAAGACAATAGCTGAATGATAGGCAACTGAATTTAGTAGCGTTTTGTTTTTTAAATCAGCTTTTATCAGCCTTTATCCCATTGATCACCGTTACGCCTTTTTAAAAAGTTCAGCCCGGCCGAGAACTCTCAGGCCGGGCCGACACTATAACTCTTAGCAGCTTACGCGAGCACCTTCAGGACAGACTTATCGATCGTGTCCTTGGGGACGAAGCCGACGATCTGCTCGGCGACCTTGCCGCCCTTGAAAATCAGCAGCGCCGGGATGCCGCGGATGCCGTAGCGCATCGGCGTCGCGGTGTTCGAATCGACGTCCATCTTCATCACCTTCAGCTTGCCATGATAGGCATTCGCGACCTCATCGACCACGGGAGCGAGAGCGCGGCAAGGACCGCACCAGGCGGCCCAGAAATCGACCAGTACGGGCTCCGCCGACTGGAGAACGTCCTTCTCGAAATTTGCATCGTTTACTTCTGTCACAAACTGTCCTGCCATGTAACTCCCTCCAGGAGTGCTCTGCACCTTGTTCTCGCACCCATGCGGTGCAGCGCAGTCCTCTCAATAATAGATGCATTGAGAGGCAAGTAGTTTCAAGCCGTTAAACAGGTGCTTAAAGAGGAAACGCCCGGACCTCTGTAAAGAGGTCAACGGGCGGCGTAGCAGCCCTCCCCAGAACTGCCCACCCAAACAAGATACGAAGAATTTCGCTCAAGGTAAAGAAATCTTAAGTAACACTCTATTAAAGTTACTTTATTGCCACAGGCGGTACCTAACCGGCTGACCCGCCTCAACTTGGATCACCTGCTCCAAAACCGCGCCAATACTGGCTGAATTCCACTTAGAGCTGTGTGGCGCCCGCAACAATCGAGGTCTCGATCACCTCCAGCGAGTCGTCCCCCGCCGCCTCGCGCATCATCCCCGGCACCGCGTTCGCCGCCTCCGGGGCGGCGATTACCAGCACCGACGGCCCTGCGCCGCTCAACGCCACGCCCAGAATCCCCGGCTCCTTCGTCAGCGGCAGCAGCAGCGGCAGCAGAGGACAGGCCTCCATCCGGTACGGCTGGTGAATCCGGTCCTGCATCGCCACACGCAGCAGGTCGCCGCGTTTCTGTGCAAAGGCCGCCACCAGCAACGCCGTGGCCTGAACATTCGCCACTGCGTCCGCCCGCGTGTAGTGCGCCGGAAGCATCGCCCGCGCCTTCGCCGTCGAAAGGCTCGCCGAAGGCAGCCCAAGGAACAAACTCCAGTTGAGGTCTTCCCCAAAAGTCGCTGTAAACAAATCGTTTCCGGACATGGCCGAGACCGTCATCCCGCCTAGAAAGCAGGCCGCCACGTTGTCCGGATGCCCTTCGCGCCGCGACGCCTCCGCGGTCATCTGCTCCCGCGTCCAGCCCAGCCCGCCGAAGTGGTTCGCCAGCATCACGCCCGCCGCCAGAGCCGCCGCGCTCGAGCCGCAGCCCATCCCCAGCGGAATCTCGTTCACCAGCCGCAGATGCAGCCGCGGAGCCAGCTTTCCTTCGTTCGCCAGCACGTCCACATAGGTCGTCAGGATCAGGTTCTCTTCCACCCGCCCACAGGCATCGGCGTTCCGTCCCGAGGCGTCGATCGCAAACGAGTCCGCCACCGTGGCGTCGATGGTCAGGTAAAGTCCCATCGCCAGCCCCAGCGCGTCGAACCCCGGCCCCAGGTTCGCCGAGGTGGCCGGAAGCCGAAGCCGCACCGGCCCTGCTGTTGCATCCTGATTCAACGCGCTCATACCGGTTGCGGCAGGCTCATGTGAGCTTCCAGCGTCCGCAGAACCACGTCCGGCTCCGCATCCAGCACAATCGGCGGCTTCCGCAGCGCCGCATGGCGCGCCACATCCTCCGGCGAGAGCTGCGCCCGCTCCTCATCCGTAAACAGCGCATCGCGGTGGTAGTCGATGGTGTATTGCGAGTCCTTCAGGGTGTGCCCCGTCAGAATCAGCACAGCCCGCTCCTCCCGCTGCACCTTGCCCAGCTTCACCAGCTTCTTCAGCCCGGCCAGCGTCACCGCCGACGCAGGTTCGCAGCCCACGCCCTCGGCCCCGATCTCCGCCTTGGCCAGCGCGATCTCCTGCTCGGAGACCTGCTCGCACCAGCCGCCCAGATCGTCGATCGTCACTGCCGCCTTGCGCCACGACGCCGGATTTCCGATCCGGATCGCCGTAGCCCGCGTCTCCGCCGTCATCGGCTTCATCACGCGGTTCGAGTCGATAAACCACCGATACAGCGGGTTCGCGCCCTCGGCCTGAATGATGCTCACCTTCGGCCGCCGCGGAATCAGCCCTAGCTGATACATCTCCGTAAAGCCCTTGCCCAGCGCAGCCGAGTTCGCCAGATTTCCGCCCGGAACGATGATGTGCTCCGGCACCTGCCAGTCGAGCTGCTCCACAATCTCGAACGCCGGGGTCTTCTGCCCCTCCAGCCGGTACGGGTTCACCGAGTTCAGCAGATAGATCGGGAACTGCTTCACCAGCTCGCCCAGAATCCGCACGCAGCCATCGAAGTCCGTCTTCAACTGAATTGTCAGCGAGCCGTAGTCCATCGACTGCGACAGCTTGCCCCACGCAATCTTCCCCTCGGGAATAAACACGATGCTCCGCAGCCCCGCCCGGGCCGCATAAGCCGCCATCGCCGCCGAGGTATTCCCCGTCGAAGCGCACGCGACCCACTCAAACCCGCGCTGCTTCGCCACCGACAGCGCCGTCGTCATGCCCGTATCCTTGAACGAACCCGTGGGGTTCATCCCCTGGTGCTTGGCCAGCAGCCAGTCGATCCCCGCGACCTTCGCGCACCGCGGCAGGTCGTACAGCGGAGTGTTCCCCTCGCGCAACGTCACTGCCTGGTTGAAATCGTCCAGAATCGGCAGCAGATCGCGGAACCGCCACACCCCCGACTGGTCAATCGCCATCGTCGAGGTCCGCCGCTCCTGCCACAGCCAGCGCAGCGCGCTCGGATTCGGCAGGTTCGCCGTGGTGTCCTTCGTGACCGAGGTCCACGGATAAATCACTTCATACAAACCATTGCACAGCGGACAACGGAAGTTACTGGTGGCCTCATCACGTGAGATCACCGTCGCGCACTCAGTGCACCGAAGCTGATGGGAAGCAGTGTTCATAGTCTCTTCTAGCCTACCGTAAAGTAAGCGTTCTCGTCTGCCATCGCCCGCGACCAGCCCACATCTTCGTTTCCAGCCCAGCCACAAACACGGGTGCCCCATGTCCGGATCTTCGGACATGGGCATTCGCGCAAAACGCGAACCGCCTTCCAGTTGTTGCAGTTGCTCTTCCTAAGCCTGAACCCCTAAAACCCCAGCCCCACCGGCTCCTGCTCCAGCTCAATCCCGAACATCGCCTTCACCCGGCGCTGAATCGCATTCCGCAGGGCCACCATCTCCGCCGCCGTGGCATGGCCGCGATTAATAAACGCCAGCGTATGCCGCGACGAGATCCCCACCTCACCCATCTCGAATCCCTTGAAGAACCGAGCCTGCTCCAGCAGCCACGCCGCCGGAAGCTTCACCATGTCCTCGCCCTCCGGCCAGTGCGGAATCCGCTCCGCCGGAATAATCAGCGTGGCCACAATCCTGTCCAGCGCGGCCTTCGGAACCACCGGGTTCTTGAAGAACGACCCCGCGCTCCGCCCATCCGGCCCACCCTGCCCCGCCAGCATCCCTTTGGCCTCGCGGATCGACCGCACCGCATCATAAACCTCCCGCAGCGAAGGCTTCTCCCCGGCCTCCAGCCGAGCGGAAAAATGGTTCTTCAAATCCGCATACCGCAGAGCAGGCTCGCCTCCCGGCCTCAGCCTGTACGTCACCGAAGTGACAACGTACTGCCCCCGGGCTTCCGAATTGAACACGCTCCGCCGATACCCAAACCCGCAGGCCGCGCGATCCAGCTCCACGAACTCCCCGGCCACCATATCGTAGGCACGCACCCGGACGATCGTCTCGGATACCTCCTGCCCATACGCCCCCACATTCTGCACCGGAGTCCCGCCTACATCGCCCGGAATCCCCGCCAGACACTCCACCCCGGCAAATCCCCGGTCCACAGCATACCGAACGAACCCATCCCAACTCTCGCCCGCACCCGCCTCCACCAGCACCATCTCGCCGTCGGACCGCTCCCGTATCGAGAACCGAACCGCCACCCGCATCACCAGCCCGTCGAACCCCGAATCGCTCACCAGCACATTGCTTCCGCCGCCCAGCACAAACAGCGGCATCCCATGCTTCTTAGCAAACCCAGCCACCGCCGCCACCTCGTCCTCGGTAGAAACCTCGGCAAACAGCCGAGCCGGACCACCAATCTGGAGGGTCGTATACCGAGCCAGCGAGACAAACTCTTTCAGTTCAGGAACAGAATGGAGCACCGCTTGAGAGTACAACATTCACACCACGGCTGGCAGGATCAGAGAAGATACTCCCGGCATTGCAAGCTCATTGCTTTGAAAGGGCGGGGCTTCAGCCCCGCCGTAAACACTCGGAACATTCAAGCGGCTTCAGCCGCTGAGGGAGTATTCCCAACGGCAATCCCGCTCATTCCACTCCGAGTCTTTCTGCTGAAGTCCCAGCAAAACTAGTTCTCCGAAGGCTGCCCCAGCTTATCTATCACCAGCATCTCCATCGGTATCTTCGCCTTCGTCAACGTCATGTCGAGCCGCGTCCTCAGAGCCTCCGGCAGACCAACGCCATCCGCCGGAATGGACGTGTCGTCATACCACGACAAGCTGATATCGAACGTCCCCGACAACCCCGTCTTATCCACCACCGGCGACTTCAAAGACATCTCCAGCCGCCGCGCCAGCACCGAAAGCGGGACGTTGTTCATCGCCACATGATAGGCGCCAGCCGCACCCGAGCCATCTTCCCGCACCGACGTGCCCGCATCATAGGGCTTCAACCCCGGATGGTTCGCATCCGTCAAAGGCTTCGCCAAAGTCAGTTCGTAAACCGTTCCCGGAACAGACTCCGTATGTGTCATCAAACCAAACCGCGCAGCCAGCAGCTTCTGTACCATCAGACGTATCTGGGCCGTCTGCCTCTGCCTGTCGCCTTCCTTCGCCTCAGAGGCGGCCAGAGTCTCATCCATCACAGCCGTAATATCGAACCGCTTCTCGTTCGTCCATCCATCCCCGCCGCGAACACGAGTAGGCTGAAGATCATACGCATACTCCACCAGTTGCCGTGCTGTAATCCCCACAATCGAAAGCCTTCCGGGAGAGGTCCTCACCCAAAACCCCATGGCCGTTGCGGAGGTGGGTCTGATCGAAGCCGCCGCAAAACCCTGCTCCTGCCCCGCACCGCCTGAATGTGCGGGCAAACTACCAGCCAGGAGCACCAGAAAGAACGCAAACAACACCGGCCAGCGCAAAATCATAAAGAACCTCTCAGAAACAACCCGCCGCATCCTCCGGCAGGCAACGCATTCAACCTATTCCAAAGCAACAAAGAAACACCACTCCACAAAACCACGAAAGCCCCCGCTGCTGTTGTCGTCATCGTCATTGTTGCCTTTGGGTTTGACGCCGCCCGTTTTGGTTTGTCATTCCCGAAGGGAATCTGCGTTTGCTGTTGCTTGCTCTTGCCATTGTCTGTTGTTGCCGTTGCTTGTTTTTGCCGTCATCCTGAGCGAAGCGAAGGACCCCCGCAGTTGTTTTTGCCGTTGCCGTTGCTTTTGCCCTTGCACTTGCACTTGCACTTGCACTTGCACTTGCTTTTGAGATAGGGCCGGGCTTCAGCCCGGCCGCAAAAAAACCGTCGCGAAGCGACCTACCGCTCTGCCGAAGGCCGTCGCGTAGCCCGAAGGGCGAAGCGACTGAATCATTGCCGTTGCTTTTGTTCTTGCTGTTGTCTTTACCTTTCATCCCGCATTTGCCTTTAAATCGCCTTTGTTTCAAATCCGTTTTTATCCGCGAAAATCCGCGGTCGTCCTCTTAAAAATCCCCTCGTATCAGTCTTTAAAAATCCTTTTGATCCCCGTTACGCCGTTAAACCCTTGACACCCCTGATAACCTTTAATCAGGAGAGCCTCCCAGCCAGCCAACAAAAGCCGCGCCGGAAGTCCAAGCCTATCTCCCATCTTTTGAAGACTTTGCACACTTTCGCCGGGGGTGGGGGCAGGCACATCGCAAAACGCAGTAGAATCGTTGAAACAGGGCGCGGCCTTCACCCGCTGCCCACGGAGAGTGCAAATGTATCCAGAGATTATGGTGATCCCGATGCGCGAGGAGCTCACCCGCGCCGGAATATCCGAGGCCCGTACCGCCAGCGAAGTCGATGCCGCCCTCGCCCAACCCGGAACGACGATGGTCATTGTGAACTCCATCTGCGGCTGCGCCGCCGGAAAGATGCGTCCCGGCGTCCGTCTCGCCATGCAGCACGGCGCCAAGCCCGACCACGCCGTCACCGTCTTCGCCGGTCAGGACCGCGAAGCCACCGAGAAGGCACGCGGCTACTTCGGCGGCCATCCCCCCACCTCGCCCGCCATCGCCATCCTGCGCGACGGCCAGCTCATCTATCTCATGCAGCGCTCCGCCATCGAGACCTCGACCGCTCCCGCCATCGCGCAGGAGCTCACCCGGGCCTTCGACACCTACTGCGCCCCCACCACCGCCTAAAAAAATCAGCAATCAAAACAAAGTCAGGCCGGAGAGCAATTCTCCGGCCTGACTTTGTTTCTAATCCTCCAGCCGCCTCCGCCGATAGATCATCCATGGTCATCCCGCAGCAGCAAGAGGCCGAGCCGATCACAGGCGCCAGCCCCGCCAGCCACCGCCTCCGCACCCGCATCGAGCGCATCGCCCCGCACTTCCGCACCGCCCTCATCACCGGCGAACCCGGCACCGGCAAGCTCCTCGCCGCCCGCACCCTCCACCGCCTCAGCCCCGGCTCCACCGGCCCCTTCCTGCACCACCACGCCGCCTCCATCACGCCGCTCGACATGGCCCAGCCCATCCGCAGCGCCCAGGGCGGTACCCTTTATTTAGAAAAGATCGAAGCCATGCCGCTTCCGCTCCAGACGCAGCTTCTCCGCTTCCTCGAATGGCAGGAGAACCAGCCGCAGCGGCTCCGCGTCCTCTCCTCCACCAGCGCGGACCTCCGCTCGCTCGTCCTCTCTCGCACCTTCCTGCCCGAGCTTCACCAGCGTCTGGCCGCCATTGAGATCGCACTCCCTCCCCTGCGCGAGCGCCGCGAAGACATCCCCGAATTGTCTCGGCATCTGCTCCAGCGCGCCGCGCAGCATCAGGGCAAACTCGCCTCCGCCATCGCGCCCGACGCCATGCAGCAACTCCAGTCCCACAACTGGCCCAACAACATCCGAGAGCTGGCCGAGACCCTCCATCAAGCCGTCAACACTGCCAAACCACCACCCTCACAACAGATGACCTTCCCGCATCCACACGACCGGCGCAGCCCGAGCTCCCCGCCAGCGAGCGACTCGACGACATAGTAGAAGCCCACGTCCTGCGCGTCCTGAGCCGCTGCGCGGGCAACAAGCTACGCACCGCCGCAACACTCGGCATCAGCCGCTCCACGCTCTACCGCATCCTCGAGACCCGAAGCTTCACAGAAACCCGGGCCTTCACACAACCCCAACCCTTCTCCGCCCCGCCCAAGCCCCGGCAAAGCATCACCGCGGCCGCGCTGTAGACGCCGGTTGCAGCATCTGCGCCACCCTCCCCGCAAGCTGCTGCGCCCGCGCCGAATCCCCTTCCCTCGTATAGACCGCCATCAACCCGCTCACCGCCGGAAGGTTCAGCGGGTCCAGCTCCAGCGCCCGCTCCAGATGCCTCTGCGCCAGCTCCATCTTCCCGGCGGCGCTGTAAGCCTGCGCGAGGTTCGTCTCCTGCGAGGACGACGAAACATCCAACTGCACCGCTCTCTCAAACGCCAGCGCCGCCTCTCCATACTGACGCCCCATCAGCAGAGCGTTCCCCATCACGCCGAACAGCTCGCTGTCGTCCGGAAACTGCTCCTGCACCTCCGTCAACGCACGATACCCCGCCACAATGTCCTTCCCCGATCCCCGCTCGATCCCCACCTCCACCGACGCAATCCCCAGGTTCCTCTTCCGCAGCTCCGGAGCAGGCTCCCGCCACGCCGCAATCTCCGGGGCCTTCGGCATCTCGCTCTCCACCTCCGCCGTCCGTCGTATGCGATGGTCGGTGAACACACTGTGCCCGCCGTCCTTAGCATCACGCTTCGGCATGTGGCAGCCAATGCAGTTGCTAGTCATAGATGGATGAGCCGGATGCGTCGGCGCGAACCGCGTCTTCGCATGGCACAGCAGACACCGCTCGCGATAGTACGCCACCGGCTCCGCGGGCTCGTCATGCGGATCATGGCAGCTCCCGCACCACAGCTTTCCTCCGCTGTTCCTCGCGCACATACTCAGCGCAAGCTGCTCCGCATGGCTGATCACCTTGAACTGACCCTCCGTCCCCGTCGGAGCCACATTGCGATAGATCGTCAGCACACTCTCCAGAGCATCCCCCGCCTTGAAGTCCGTGAGCTTCTTCCCCGGATTCACCACCCGAGCCACCCCAATCAGGTGGCACTGCTCGCACACACTGTCCCGCGCCGCCGGAGCCAGCCTCGCCGGACTCACAATGTTCTCCATCTTCGGGTTCGCCAGATGCGCCTCCACCGGCCCATGGCAGCGGTCGCATCCAATAGATAGATGCGGAAAGGCATTCGCCCCATACGCATTCACCGTTCCCGCAATGTAGCTGTTCGACCCCGCATGACAGAAGACGCATCCCTCCGTCACCGCGCGGGTAAAGTCCGGGTCCGCCTTGCCCTCAAATTCCGGAGCCAGATCATACGCGCTGCGGCTCCTGTAGTAAGCCACCGGCGACTGGAATAGATGCCCACCCAAATCCATCAGGTATCCGCTCGCATGTGTGCCTGAACCGATTACATAATCCACCCGGAAGCTCTGCGTCGCTCCGTGGCTCTCCAGCCGCTGCACCGCGCCCGCCGCCGTATTCTCCATCCGAATCGTCGTTCCCGGCACGCTCACCACGCCCGCGGGCTCATCTCCACCCAGCCGCATCGAGCGGGCCATCTTCGACCGCTCATACCCGTCCACCGCTTCGGCATGACATTTCCTGCATCCCGTAGGATCGTTCGCCACAGGCTTCTTCGCCGTCGCCGCCACGCGTCCCGAAGCAGACTGACCCGCACTCGCCGCAACCACCAGCAACGTCAGCCCCACTCCCCAGCACAACACCGCGCAAAGCCTGACGTATCGGAGACCCATGCCAAATATGGCAATCATCATAGCGCAGCCACCCCAACACCCAGCGTCTCCAGCAGAATCACCCCACAGATCGGTGACTCCAGAATGGATTCCAAAATGGGAAAACTAAATCGTCAAATAAAACTCGACATTCCCAGCCTTCCATGTTTATGTCTTATTCATACGCCACTGCTATCAACGAATCATGCTCAACGCATAGGTATGGGTCTGTCTGGAATTTGCTTTCAGCACGTCCATCAACACTTTAACGGTATTCCGTCTGAAGAGCGTTCGGAGTACCGGGGAGCCTCTGACTTGTCTATTCTCCGACGCACCGGGCATCGCATGACGTCTTTCTCTTCCCTAGTTGCCATCTTCTTCGCCTTCGGGACGGCATCCGCGCAGACCGCGCCGCAGCTCCTTCCCTACACCGTCACCACCATCGCCGGCGGGGCCGCATCGAGCCCGGCCAAGGGAACCGTTTGCCCCAGCGGCCACACCGCCACCGACGACTTCGGCGACGGCTGCCTCGCCACCGAGGTCGCCCTGACCATCCCGCGCTTCGTCACCCAGGACAAGCAGGGCAACATCTTCTTCTCCGACACCGGCACCACCGGCTCGTCCTCCAAGGGCAACAAGCTCATCCGCCGCATCGACGCCGCCACCGGCGTCATCACCGCCATCGCCGGAGGAGCCGCCTCGAATCCCGCCAAGGGAGCCTCCTGCGGCAGCCCCTCCGTCTCCACCGACGCCATCGGCGACGGCTGCCTCTCCTCCTCCATCGCGCTGAACCAGCCCCACGGCCTCGCCTTCGCTCCCAACGGCGACCTCTACTTCGCCGAGAACGGCACCGATACCATCCGTAAGATCGCCGCGACAGGCGGGCTCATTCAGGGGCCGGGCGTCGTCACGCTAGTCGCCGGAAACCCCACCGCATACGGCTACGCGACCAATGTCTACAGCGGCGGCACTCTGACCACTCCGATCAACGCGGCCACGCAAAGCTATCTCAACTTCCCCTCCGGCATCACCTTCGACCAGCAGGGCAATCTCTACATCGCTGACGAAGGCAACAACGCGGTAGAAGTCATCAACCTCACCTCCGCCACCGAGACCATCATGGGTCTCCAGATTCCCGTCGGAACTATCGCAAAACTCGTCGGCTATGGCACCGGCACCGAATGCACGAACTTCGTCAACACCGGCAATCGCGGCGGATGCAAGACCGGCCTCTTCACCAGCGGCCATCCGGCTCAGACCTCCAATATCCGCGCAGACTACGACGTCGCCGTCGATACCACGGGCAATCTCTACTTCACCAACGAGTACTACAACAACGTCGGCATGGTCAGTCCGTCCGGAATTCTAACTAACTACGCAGGCATCCAAAATACTCCGGGCAAAGTACTGACGCGTGGCATCGCAACCTCTACTGCCATCGGCAGCGACTTCAATCTCGCGCTCGATTCCAACTCCAACCTCTATATCTCCGATTCGAGCGCAGGTGTCATCTGGCGTGTCGACGCCGTGGGCAACCAGATGTACGTTATCGCAGGCGGCGCGACCACGCCCTGCGCCGGAACCATCGGAGACGGCTGCCCCGCCACGGAGGCACTGCTCTCCGGGAAGGGCATCGGCTCCTTCGCCACCACCAACGTTCCCGGCGTCGCCGGACTTCATGTCGATCCCGCAGGCAACCTGCTCGTCACCGACGCTCTGCCCGGCGGCATCGCCTCCAACCGCATCCGCAAGATCTCCAACGGAACCCAGTTCGGCACCGTCAACGGCTCCAAGCCGACCCAGAACTTAGACGTTCACTTCGGCATAGGCGACGGCCCCGGAGCCAACACCTACACGCTCACCAGCGGAGCCTCCAACTTCGTCCTCGGCGCGGCCGCCTGCACGCTCAACTCCGACCAGACGCAGGACTGCATCCTGCCCGTGCAGGCCACCCCGACAGTTCCCGGAGCCTTTACCTCCACCCTCGTCATCAACAGCGCCAAGGGCCTGCAATCGGCTCCCATCGTGCTCTCCGGCGAGTACACTCCCGTCGCTGGCCCCTCGCACACAACGCTCGCCGTCAGTTCCACCAACGGCTGCGCCGGAACCACCATCGCCGTCGGCTCGCAGGTCGTCAGCACCGCCACTGCCGCCGGCAACGGCGGAACCCCCACCGGCACCGTCACCTTCTACAACGGCAGCACGCAGATCGGAACCCCGCAGACGCTGAACTCCGCAGGACAAGCATCCATCACCACGTCCTTCACCTCACCCGGCTCCGAGTCCATCACCGCCGTCTACAACAGCGATCCCTTCTTCCTCACCTCCACCTCGCCCGCCTCGACCCTCACCGTCGCGGCCCCGTCGTTCTCCACCTCGGTGAACTCGGCGCAGCAGAACACCATCGCCGCCGGGCAGTCGGCACTCTACAGCATCCTGCTCACCGGCAACGTCTACGCGGGCAACATCACCTTCTCGTGCAGCGGCCTCCCGGCGAACAGCTCCTGCATCTTCAATCCCACCACCGTCACCGAGTCCGGCTGCACCAACACCCAGACCGTCGCCCTGACCATCCAGACCGCGCAGGCCACCCCGGTCAAGCAGAGCTCCTTCGCGATGGCTCCCTTCGGACAGGGCCCCTGGTCGGCGCTCGGCATCCTGCCCGGCCTGGCCACAGCGTTCGCGGTCATGCTTCGCCGCCGCAAGAGTTCCTCGATGAAGTACGGACAAGTCTGGCTCGCCGCCGCGCTGCTATTCGCCGCCCTCGGAGTCTCCGCCTGCGGCAACGGCACCCAGAGCACCCCCGGCACTCCGGCAGGCACCTCCACGGTCACGGTCACAGCGTCCGACTCCGGCGGCAACAAAATTCCGCTCAGCCTCACGCTCGTCGTCCACTAAGGCAATGGCGGACGACGCTCGCGCCAGCGAGTTCGTCCGCAGAAATTCCGTAGCCGCGGCTGCTACGTGTAAGGGTTCTTTTCAGGAGATTCATGATGTTGCGTAAATTCGCTCTTCTTCTCTCGACCTCTGTTGTCCTCGGCCCCATCGTCGGCGTCAATCCGGCGGTCTACGCGCAGTCCGCCGCCACCGGAGCCATCGGCGGCACCATCGCCGATCAGGCCGGAGCCATCGTCTCCAGCGCGTCCGTGACCGCCGTCAACACCGCCACCGGTGCGACCCGCACCGCCACCACCACCGACGCCGGTCTCTACCGCTTCCCTGAGCTCGAACCCGGCACCTACACCGTCACCGTCACGGCCAGCGGATTCGAGACCTACCGCTCCCTCAATGTCTTAGTCTCAGTCGGTGGTTTCACCGACATCTCCCCCAAACTGACCGTCGGCAACGTCACCCAGTCCGTCGAAGTCACCGACGAGCCACCCGCTCTCCACATCGACTCGCCCGAGGTCTCCAGCGTCATCGACCAGCACCAGATCGACAACCTCCCCATCAACGGCCGCCGCTGGTCCAGCTTCGCCCTCCTCACCCCCGGCGTCGTCTCCAACGGCGACGGCTTCGGCCTCCTCAGCTTCCGCGGCATCAGCTACCTGCTCAACAACAATCAGGTCGATGGAGCCGACGACAATCAGGCCTACTTCTCCGAGGCTCGCGGACGCACCCGCGCCGCCTACTCCATCTCGCAGTCCGCCGTGCAGGAGTTCCAGGTCAACACCTCCAACTACTCCGCCGAGTACGGACGCTCCGCCGGAGGAGTCATCAACACCATCACCAAGAGCGGCAGCAACCGCTTCCACGGCGAGCTCTTCTTCTACGACCGCGACAACAACCTCGGCGGCGCGGTCAATCCCTACACCCTCCTCACCGTGCAGAACTCCGCCGGGAACTACGTCTCCCAGCCCTACAACCCCAAGGACTGGCGCAAGCAGTGGGGCTTCGGCATCGGCGGCCCCCTCATCCACGACAAGCTCTTCTGGTTCTACTCCTACGATCAGCAGAAGCGGAACTTCCCCGGCACCGCCCGCGCCTCGGACCCCGCCGACACCTTCGCCCCGGCCAACTCCGTCCTGCCCGCCAACGAGACCTGCAACGCCGCAACCGGCACCCTCACCTACAACGGCGTCAGCCAGGGCTCCGGCACCAGCAACCGTCCCGGCGCGCCCTGGGGAGGAGACTGGGAGGCCTGCCAGCTCGCCGCAGCCGCTGGCACCAGCTATCAGTCCGCAGCCGCCTACTACGGACAGGGTCTCAACATCATGAGCACCTTCCTCGGCACCGTCCCCCGCACCGGCGATCAGGTCATCAACTTCCCCAAGCTCGACTGGCAGATCAACGACCGCAACCACCTCGCGCTCGAATACAGCCGCTTCCGCTGGGATTCGCCCGCAGGCGTCCAGACCCAGGCCTCGAACTTCTACGGCCGCGCCTCCTTCGGCAACGACTACGTCAAAGAGGACTTCGGCGTCGCCCGCCTCACCACCATCCTCAACGACCACCTCGTCAACAACTTCACCTTCCAGTATGGTCGCGACCTCGAAACCGAGACCTCGCAGACTCCCCTTCCCAACGAGCTTCCTCTCACCGGCAACATCTTCAACCGTCCCCCCGAGGTTGAGATCGGCTACGAGTACGACACCGACGGCTTCAGCATCGGCAAGTCCTCGATCCTCGAACGCCGCGCCCTCCCCGACGAGCGCCGCCTTCAGGCTCTCGACACCATCTCCTGGATTCACGGCAAGCACGAGACCAAGTTCGGCCTCGACTACAACCACGTCTCCGACTACATCAGCAACCTCTACGACGAGAACGGCGACTACGAAGAGGACTACTCCTGGGAGTTCATCGGCGACTACCTCCACGCCGCTCTCGGCCTCGGCGGCTCCTCCTACGCCTCCAACAACGGCGGCGGCTCCTACTACGGGTTCAGCCAGGGCTTCGGAACCTCCTCGGCACTAATCGCCACCAACGAGTATGCAGGCTTCGCCACCGATAACTGGCGCATCACCCCGCGCCTCACCCTCACCCTCGGCCTGCGCTACGAGTACCAGTACGTCCCGCCAAACCCCACCCCCAACACCGGCAATCCCGGCATCGGCGACACCACCGGCGTTCCCCAGACCCTCAACCGTCCCGACGACCGCAACAACATCGGCCCCCGCGTAGGCTTCTCCTACAACCTCTACGGCGACGGCAAGACCGTCCTCCGCGGCGGATACGGCATGTACTACGGCCGCGTCCCCAACGCCAACATCCTCCAGACCTATCTGGAGTCCGGGTCGCCCAACGCCCAGATCTACTTCTCCAGCCTCTACACCCCCAAGAACTGCGGTCCCGGCTCCACCTACAAGGACTCGAACGGCAACGACGTAACCCTCCCGTCCTTCCCCGCCATCTTCACCAGTGCCTCGCAGATCTACAACTGCCAGCGCGCCCAGGGAGTCCAGCCCACCTCCACCGTGGCCTTCCTCGACTCCCACCTCCAGAACCCGCAGGTCCACGAGTTCGATCTCGCGCTCGAACAGAACCTCGGCGGCAACACCACCCTCTCGTTCACCTACATGGCCTCGCTCGCGCGGCAGCTCGACAGCTCCATCGACACCAACGCCAGCATCACCGGCAACTCCACCATCAGCTACACCGTCAACAACAGCACCTCGGCCTCCGCTCCCCTGCCCGGCGCTTACGTCACCCTTCCCCACGGAGGCAAGAAGCCTCCTCTGCCCGACGGCTTCGTCTACACCACCACCCTCTACAACGGCACCCGGCCCAACTCCCTCTACGGCCAGATGCTCGACATCGCCAGCAACGTCAACTCCAGCTACAACGCCCTCGCCGTGCAGTTGAACCGCCGTTATA
>JAATEV010000076.1 GCA_015655585.1 Terriglobales bacterium
GAGTCAGTGGGAGTGAATCTAAGGGAAAGGGCACTCAAATTCGACTCGTAACTGATTGATTTGATTGGTTGCGGGGGTAGGATTTGAACCTACGACCTTTGGGTTATGAGCCCAACGAGCTACCGGGCTGCTCCACCCCGCTCTTTCAATATAACGTTACATCCCTCCCCAGGTCAATGAGCACCCTCTCTTCACGCACCCCTCTCCTAAGTTCTCCTCAATCCTTCATTTCCTTCTCACCCAATGCCTTTGCCGAAGCCTCCGGAACACTTCCCCCGCGGCGTAACTTTTTATAAAAAACGGCGTCTGCATAGAATAGGAAGAACAGTGCCTATCCCGGCGCTGGCAAGTGGAGGCAACATATGAAGCAGGGTGGTTTGATAAATTCGGTGGCAAACGCAGCGGCCATCGGTCTGTTGATGGTTGGCAGCGTGGCTTTCAGTCAGAGCCAGCCCAAGCCCGCAACAATCCCCGACGCCCAGATCGAGGCAAATGTGTTGAAGGCGCTCGCCGCCACTCCGCAGCTCGCGGATCAATCCATCACCTCCACCACCGTCTACGGCGTCGTCACCCTCTCCGGCAGCGTCAAAGACAGCGCTTCGCAGGATCTGGCCGAACACGTAACCGCCAGTGCCGCTGGCGTCCAGAAGGTCATCTCGCAGCTCACCGTAGGCCCGGCCCCGGCGCAAGCCCCCAACGCGGCAACGCCCACCGGAGCAGCCTACCCGCAGCAGGGACAATCCACCCCCTACGGCCCTCCCCCAACCCAGCCGAACGCCTACCCTCCGGCTCAGGGACAGTACTCCGCCGGTCAGTATCCTCCGCAAGGGCAATATCCTCCCCAGGGCCAGTATCAGCAGTATCCTCCTAACGCCCAGCAGCCCTACGGATACCAACCGCCGCCGCGTCGCCTTGCCCCGCAAAAAGGCGGAGACGCCGTCGTAGTTCCCGCAGGCTCGCTCCTCCGCGTCCGCATCAATCAAGGCATGGACAGCAAACACACTCCTCCCGGAGCTATGTTCGACGGCATCGTCCTGAATAACGTCTTCGCTGGCAACTTCATCGCCATCCCCCGCGGAGCGACCATCCACGGAACCGTCATCGAGTCCCACAAAGCCGGAGGCTTTCAGGGCAAGGGAGAGTTGAAGCTCCAGCTCACCCAGGTCGAGCTCGGCGGCCGCGTCTACCCCATCGCCACCGATTTCTGGTGGCATCAGGGCGCCGACAAGACCGGAGCCACCGTCGGTAACACCGTAGGCCTCGGAGCCATGGGAGCCCTTATCGGCGCGGTCGCCGGTGGCGGCGCAGGCGCAGCCATCGGAGCCGGAGTCGGCAGTGTCGCCGGTCTTGGCGTCTCTTCCGCCAGCGGCAAGGGAGAAGCGATGCTTCCCGCCGAAGCCATCGTAGGCTTCCATCTCACCCAACCCGCCGACGTCACCACCGTCCCGCAGGACGAGCTCAACCGTCTCAGCAGCTTGATCCCACCGACCGCCGAACAGCCGCAGATGCGCCGCCGTTACGCATACCCGCCGCCTCCGCCGCCGTATCCTTACCCCTACTAAGTCGAAGTAGTTCGTCTCAGAAAAAAATAACCCCTTCCATAACGATCAAGTTATGGAAGGGGTTATTTTTCTACGCTGAAATAAAAACTCAGAGACTCACTCCGAAAACACCCCAGCCAACAGCTCATAACTCCGAAGCCTCTTGGCCTGCTCCCAAACGATCGTATTCACGATCAACTCCCCAATCCCCAGCGCCCCCGCCATCTGTTCCATCTCTTCCCTCACCCGCTGCGGAGTCCCCACAAAGTACCGCGGCCACTCCCCTTCCTCCGTCGACACCTCTCCCGTCTGCGCCAGTTCCCGCACCGCATCCAGCGGCGAAGCCACCGGCCTCCGGTCATTCAGCCGAATCCGTCGCTGCAACAGCTTCACGCTCGCAGCCAGAAACTCCGCTTCCTCCTGCGTCTCCGCGCAAACAACACCCACCGCCACCGTAGCCTCTGCCCTTTCGCGGTAGATACTCCCGCGGAAGTTCCGCATATAGTTCTCAATCGCATTCCGCGTCTGCACCGGGCTAAAGAAGTGCGCGAACGAGTAAGGCAGCCCAAACTCCACCGCCGCCGCCGAACTCCACATACTCGACCCCAGCATCCACACATCCGGCCCGCCCGGCATCTCCGGCGACACCCTCACCCGCGTAAACGGATGCTCCTCCGGAAACCCATTCCCCAGAAACGCCAGCAACTCGCTCACCTGCTCCGGAAAGTCATCCTGCATCCGCGTCTTCCGATTCCGCAGCAGCGCCAGCGACTCCACCGGCCCGCCTCCCGGCGCGCGCCCAATCCCCAGGTCCACCCGCCCCGGATACAGCGCATGGAGCGTCCTGAAGCACTCCGCCACCTTCAGCGGCGTATAGTGCGGCAGCATGATCCCGCCCGAGCCGATCCGAATCCGCTTCGTCTCCGCCCCCATCCGCGCCAGCAGCACCTCCGGAGCCGTACACGCCAGCAGGTCCATCGCATGGTGCTCCGACATCCAGAACCGCTCATACCCCAACCCATCCACCAGCCGCGCCAACTCAATCGAGTTCTGCAACGCCTGCCCCGGAGTGCTCCCCTCCGGCACCGGAGACTGGTCCAGCACCGACAGCTTCAACTTAACTTTTCCTGCGCCCATGGCCATTGGATGTCAGCAACCCCGAATACGAACCACGCCTCTAAGACCAACGCTTACCGTTCTCCTCCCCCCGCCCAAACCCCGTCATCCCGACCTAAGCCACTCACAGCATCATCGTGAGTGGCGCAAGAGGGATCCGCTTCTCTACCCACACCTAACCCAAGCCCATAAGCCGTTGCTGTTGTCGTTGTCCGTTCTTGCTTTTGGGATTAGAGCCGGGCTTCAGCCCGGCGTCAAAAACCGTCGCAAAGCGACGCACCACTCTGCCGAAGGCCGGAGCGAAGCCCAAAGGGCGAAGCGACTGAATCATCGCCTTCATTCCCGGCTCCCCATAACTCCCCCTAACCCACCAAAATCCAACACCTTACCCAGCGCCCCAAAACCCATAACCTCCCCGTCAAGCCAACCGAGCCCACCATATGATAGAAACACCCTCGAAGGAGCATCACGTTTTGAGCACCATCACCATCTCCGATCCAACCCCCAGCGGCCACTTCGACGCCGCCGCCTTCGCTACTCACACCCTGGCCTCTCCGCAGAACCTCGCCGCCGTCCTCGACCACACCCTCCTCAAGCCCGACGCCACCCGCAACCAGATCCTCCAGCACTGCCACGAGGCCGCCTCGCACCGCTTCGCCTGCGCCATGATTAACCCCACCTGGGTCCCGCTCGCGTCCTCCGCCCTTACTGGAACCGGCATCCCCGTCGGCGTAGTCCTCGGCTTCCCTCTCGGAGCCTCACTCTCCTCCTCCAAGCGCGACGAGGCCGCCTCCGTCCTCAAGCTCGGCGCGCACGATCTCGACATGGTCCTCAACATCGGCCTCCTCAAATCCGGCCAGCCCGCCGACTACGAAGCCGTCCGTCAGGACATCCGCGGCGTAGTCGAGCTGGCCCACGACGCCGGAGCCATCGTCAAAGTCATCCTCGAAACCTGCCTCCTCACCTTCGAGGAAAAACTCCGCGCCGCCGACCTCGCCCTCTCCGCCGGGGCCGACTTCCTCAAAACCAGCACTGGCTTCTCCACCGGCGGGGCCACCACCGACGACATCTCGCTCCTCCGCGGAACCGCCGGCAGCCGAGCCGGCATCAAGGCCTCCGGAGGCATCCGCTCTCTCGCCGACGCCACCGCCATGCTCCACGCCGGAGCCAGCCGCATCGGAGCCAGCGCCAGCGTCAGGATCATAGCCGAACTGGCCGGTCAGGCCCCCGAACCCGCCCAAACCAACACCTACTAGGCACCACCCAACAAATCCAATTTAGGCAGCGCCCAACAAAATCCAGCCTTTGCATCTAGGTACCCCAAGGCTTTAGCCTTGGGTCTCACTCCAGCCAAGAAGAAAAGGGGCTTTAGCCCCTGGGGTATGCCTTCCTTTCCATCCACGAATTCAACAAAACCCACCTCGATTCCCCCAGCCCCGATCTCGTATACTCCTCTAAGCCCTGTCCCCTAAGTTCTATACCCCGGTTCTGCACCAAATCACTCCCCAAACCCCACCTCACCCGGTAATATCAATCGCAGCACCATGCCTCCAGCCTCCCCCAAATCCGGCAGCGCCACCCCCGCCTCCTCCCAGGAGACCGAGCCGCGGCACTTCGAGGGCGACTACCGCCCCACCGCCCCCGTGCTCTTCCACCCCCACGCCACCGACCCCAAAATCCGAATCGAGCCCCTTCAGGTCGAGTTCCTGCACCATCTGGCCGACGCCCTCAATACCACCCTCGACCTCAACACCCTCATGCACCGCGTCGCCGACCTCGTCCGCGCCGTCATCGATTACAAGATCTTCGCCATCCTCCTCGTCAACGACCGCGCCCAGGACCTCCGTATGCGCTTCCAGATCGGCCATACCACCGAGGTCGAGCGCCTCCGCATCAAGCTCGGCCGCGGCGTCTCCGGCCAATCCGCCCTTCAGCGCAAATCCATCCTCGTCGAAGACGTCACCCAGCACGAGAACTACATCGACGCCAACCCCAACGTCCGCGCCGAGTTGGCCGTCCCCCTCGTCATCAAGAACAAGGTCATCGGCGTCCTCGATCTCCAGTCCGAGAGCGTAGGCTACTTCACCCACGAGCATCAGCGCCTCCTCGAACTCGTCGCCTCCCGCATGGCCACCGCCGTCGAGAACGCTCGCCTCTACACCCGCGTCTCCCGCCAGGCCCAGACCCTCACCGTCCTCAACGACATCTCCCGCGAGATCACCAGCATCCTCGATCCCGATGACCTGCTCGAACGCGTCGGCCAGCTCCTCAAGCGCGTCATCGACTTCCACATGTTCACCATCCTGCTGTGGAACGAGCGCACCCAGCGCTTCGAGCACCGCTTCTCTTCCCGCTTCGGCGAGCGCGTCACCCGCTCCCGCACCATCGCCCTCGGCGAAGGCATCATCGGTTCCGCCGCGCAGCTCCGCGAGCCCATCATCGCCCCCGACGTCCGCAAAGACCCCCGCTACGTCGAGGCCAATCCAGAGGTCCGCTCCGAACTGGCCGTCCCCCTCGTCTACAAGGGCGAAATCATCGGCGTCCTCGACCTCGAACACACCCGCGTCAACTACTACAACGAGGACCACCAGCGCACCCTCAGCACCCTCGCCTCGCAGGTAGCCATCAGCATCGCCAACGCCCGCCTCTACCAGCGCATCCACGAGGAGGAGCAGCGCATGGAGCGCGACCTCGAAATGGCTCGCCAGGTCCAGCTCCGTCTCCTGCCCGCACAGCCCCCCGCGCTACAGCACGCCGAGCTGGCCTCCCAGTTCGTGGCCGCCCGCTCCATCGGCGGAGACATCTACGACTACCTCGACTACGGCCACGGCCGCATCGCCCTGGCCGTAGGCGACGTCAGCGGCAAGGCCGCCCCCGCCGCGCTCTACGCCGCGCTCGTCAGCGGCATCCTCCGCTCGCTCGCCCCTCAGCATCTCTCCCCTGCCGCGCTGCTGGCCGCCCTCAACGACCAGCTCCAGGCCCGCAAGCTCGACTCCCAGTACGTCACCATGCTCATCGCTCTCTGGGACGACAGCAACCAGACCCTCCAGATCGCCAACGCAGGCTCCGTCCAGCCCCTCTTCGTCTCCTCCGGCCCCGAACCCGAGGTTCACACCATCCAGGCCGAGGGTTTCCCTCTGGGCCTCTTCCCCAACGCCGAGTACGAGGAATTCACCCTCTCCACCCGTCCCGGTGACCTCATCGTCTTCTTCTCCGACGGCATCCCCGACGCCGTCAACGAAGCCAACGACATGTTCGGCAGCGACCGCCTGAGCAAGCTCCTCGAATCCCTCCATCAGCCCACCGCGCAGTCCACCGTCGACGCCATCCTCCAATCCGTCTCCGACTTCCAGAACGGCACAGACCACTTCGACGACGAGACCGTAGTGGTCCTCCGCGTCCTCTAACTAACATCCACGCCGTCATCCCCTAAAATAAAAACAAATGTCTACGCAAACGATCCGCCCCGCCCGCACATTCCAAGGTTCACTCACCCTGCCGGGCGACAAGTCCATCTCGCACCGCTACGGTATGCTCGCCGGTATCGCCGAAGGCACCACGCGCCTCTCCAACTTCTCCACCGGAGCCGATCCGCACTCCACCCTCGCCTGTATGCAGGCCCTCGGCGCCACCATCGTCCACAACGCCGACCGCACCATCTCCGTCACCGGAACCGCCGGAGCATTCCAGCAGCCCTCCTCCCCGCTCGACTGTGGCAACTCCGGCTCCACCATGCGGATGCTCTCCGGCCTCATCGCCTCGCATCCCCACACCTTCACCCTCATCGGCGACCACTCCCTCACCCTCCGCCCCATGGAGCGCATCCGCAAGCCGCTCTCCCAGATGGGCGCAAAGATGGACCTCGTAGACGGCCACGCCCCCATCACCATCCACGGCGGCCCCCTCCACGCCATCGACTTCGACACCCCCATCCCCAGCGCGCAGGTCAAGACCGCCGTCCTCTTCGCCGGCCTTCAGGCCGAAGGCACCACCAGCCTCACCGAGTCCGTCCGCACCCGCGACCACTCCGAGCACGCTCTCCGCGCCTTCGGAGCTATCCTCAACCGCACCGCCGCAGGCAGCGCCACCAAACTCAGCATCCCCGGCGGCCAGAAGCTCAAAGCCATCGACGCCACCATCCCCGGCGACATCTCCTCCGCGGCCTTCTTCCTCTGCGCCGCGCTTCTCTTCCCCGACTCCAACCTCATCCTCGATGCCGTCGGCATGAACCCCACCCGCGCCTCCCTGCTCGACGTCATCACCTCGCTCGGCGGGCGCATCAAGGTCCTCAACGTCGAAGAGCACCACGGCGAGCTCATCGGCACCATTCAGGTCAACGGCCCCGTCAACGGCCCACGCGGTATGCACATCGGCGGCGAGCTCTCCGCCCAGATCATCGACGAGCTTCCCGTCATCGCCGCCATCGCCCCCTACACCAACGACGGCATCACCATCCGCGACGCCCGCGAGCTCCGTGTCAAGGAGTCCGACCGCATCGCCCTCGTAGCCAAAAACCTCCGCGCCATGGGAGCCCAGCTCACTGAGCACGAGGACGGTCTCGAGATCCCCGGCAACCAGCAGCTCCACGGAGCCACCATCGACTCCGGCACCGACCACCGCATCGCTATGGCCTTCGCCATCGCCGCGCTGCGCGCCACCGGTGACACCGAAATCGAAGGAGCCGAAGCCGCAGCCATCAGCTTCCCCGAGTTTTTCACCCACCTGGAAACACTGAGCCAGCGCTAGTCTTCGCCGACAATCGCTTCAACTTAGCTTTCTAATTTATCTTCCAGCGCGATGCTGGTCTTCTTCCATGAAGGCCAGCATCGTCCTCGCTGTGGAGTCCCAATTCAAAATGCTGTCGTATCGCGTTAGAGCCTTCAGGACCATCGAACGATACGCAGCCGGATCGTTCACCAGAGTCAGTATCCGGTCCACATAAACCTCTGCCTGAGCATCCACAGGCTGTAGAAGCCCCGTCTCTCCATCCAGAACGATCGTCGGTAGCGACGTAATATCCCGCGAGATCGGCGGAAGTCCAAAAGCCTGCGCCTCCGCAAAGACGATGCCGTAGCACTCCGCCCGTGTCGGCACAATCAGAAAATGCGATTGCAGATAAAGCTCTTGCATCTTGCTTCTCTGCTCCGGCTCGTTCTTGTTCAGCCTGCCATGAATCGTAACAATCGCACCGTCTCCTTCAGTCAACGAAGAAGGAATCTCCGGGCGGCATCCAACGATATGCAGCATCACCTTACGTCCCAGGTCACGCAGACGAACCGCAACATCCACCGTGAGCGGCCCACCCTTGCGCTCCCAGTCCACCCCTACATACAGAAGCTGAATACAATCCTTGTTGCGGCCATCAATCCGTTGCAGAAGCTCATCCCTGGACACCTCTGGAACCCAGTTCGCACCCAGGGGTACAGCATGAATCTTTTTTCCTCTCTCATCCTGCAACGAGTATTTCGCTCTGGCCTCGCGAACCGCCCACTCACTTCCGAAGAACACGCCATCAATGCGTTGTGCAGCCTGTGCCTCCAGCGCCGCAAATTGCGGCGCCCGCACCGGAATCTTGTCAAAACCTGAGTAAGTCTCAAGCCACGTCATCCAGTCCGAGTCACTGAACAAATACTGCGGAGTCCCAGGCCTGTCCAGATACGCCAAACACTGGCTGGAGATCGAAAGAACGGCATCAGGTTGAATGCGATCAATCTCCGCACCAATCTCCCTCGCGTTCTTTCGCAGTGTGGCATTCGTCATCCACAACGGATAGCGAGGCTTCTTGCCTCCGCCATAGAGCTGCCGCAATACGACGTCCTTCACGTTGCGGCTTGGACGAGAAGGGCGGAAGACGCTCAACTTATCGACGTTCCGCTCCAGCGCCTCGCGCAGCGAATAGGTAATACCGCTCCATGTATTGCGATTGTAGGGGTCCTCAACTGTCGTCAGCAAAAGGTGCTTAATCGAGCGAGACATGGGACAAGTATACGTGGCCGATATAACGTTACTGTTTCTTCGTAAGCCGCAACAGAAGCTGCTCCCATCGGTCGCCGTAAGTACGCCAGCCCCCCAGATGCTGTACACGCAGCAGTGCAGCTTCGCTCATGCGCTGCCGCAGATCAGGATCGTCGGCCATCCTCTGCAACCGCTCCGTCAGAGCGGCCATATCACGCGGCTCAACGATGAATCCCTCCACTCCATCCGTGAAGAGGTCCTCCGATCCAGTCGCCGTAGTCGCAAGAATAGGACAACCACAGGCCATCGCCTGCCCCTGCACCAGCGCAAGCCCCTCCTCCAGCGACGGCAGCATCATCACATGGCTGCGGCTCATATATTGCGCCAACTCTCCCTGCGGCAGCGCCCCCAAAAACTCGACATTCTCGGTCGGCAGTGTCGGCAGCAGCCTCGTAATCTCCTTCGAAGGCGAACCAATCACAGTAAGACGTTTCTTCGGATGCCTGAGCCCGGCAAAAGCCTGCAACAGATATGGAATCCCCTTACGCAGGGAGAGCCCCCCCACATACAGCACCTGGAACGAGTCCTCAGGCGGATCGGCAATCTTCTTGAAACGCTCCAGACGAACCCCATAAGGAATGACGTGAACTTTCGCGGCATCCACACCATTTTCAGCGAATGTTCGCGCCGCCACCCGCGAAGGCACAGTAATCGCATCCGACTGCTGATAGATCAGCTCCTCGCGAGCCATCTCGCGAGCCTCCTGAAGGCGATACTCTACCTTCCAGCGCTCGTGCTCCTCCCGCATCACGCGCTCCTGATGCCTCCGATGCGTAGAGCCGCGATCACAGAAAACAATTCCCCCGCGAGACTGCACTTTCTTCGCCGCTACCAGAGCCGAGCCGGACAGCGCAATCAGAGCATCGCACTCTGGAACGCGTTCCGCCAGCCACCGATCGAAACTGACGCCATTGGTGTAGGCAAGATGCGAGTGGATCCCCGGAGAAGACAGCTTGTACTTCCCCAGAAGAATCTGCGCTGTATGAATCCATGGAAATGTCTCGACCTTCTCGCGGGGAATCCCTTCGCGTTGCAGGCGCTTCCACGGAAAGGTCGAATAAATGCGTTCAAGATGGCCGCGCCGCAGCAACTCGTGCGCGAGCTCAAAGTGATGGAACGTGCCAAAGGTAGCTTGAATAATCTTCATTGGTTTCGGCCAGCAAGCTACATCTTATAGCGGCCCATCTCATCGTCGTTCAGATTCTCAAGCCACTGCCGCGTCTCATCTCCGGTGACATTCTGCACCCCGCTCGCCGCCTGCTTCGAGTTCTCCAGCACCGTCCGGTTCACATAGATCGGACAGTCCCACCGCAACGCCAGCGCAATCGCATCCGACGGCCTCGCATCCAGCGTCACCGTCTCCCCATCCTGCTCCATCCATATCAGCGCAAAGTAGGTATCGTCCCGCATCTCCGACACCACCACCTTCCGCACCACCGCATTCAGCCCCCGCGCCAGGTTACGCAGCAGATCATGCGTCATCGGCCGCTGTGTCGTCGTCTTTTCCAGCTCCAGAGCAATTGCATTCGCCTCAAAGATCCCCACCCAGATCGGCAGCACCACATCGCTCGCAACGTCCTTCAGCACCACAATCGGCATATTCGTCACCGGGTCCATCATCAACCCGCGAATCTGCATCTCCACCTCATCGGGAGCGTGCATCGCCATCTCTGCCGCAGTCGTCGTCATCAATTCAACACCACAAAGTCCGGAGTCCGCGCCACCGGTATCGCCAATACATCCGGCAACCCAGCGGCTTCCCCCACCAGCGAGTTCGGCAGCGTTTGTGTAACCTTCACCGGAACATAACTTCCCACCGGCGGCTGCACGCCAAACTCTCCCCCAAACTCTCCCATCGAAAAGTTCACCGTCTTGTTCTGCGAGCTCCGTCCAATCACCTGCCCACGCGCCGAGTTATACCCCTCCACCATGCACTCGACCACCTTATGCAGATGCCGCCCATAGTGTTCCCTCTGAATCTCCCGCTGCCGGTCGTTCAGAATTCGCAGCCTCTCCGCCTTCACCTCATCGGGAATACTATCCGCCATCGTCACCGCCGGCGTATTTGGCCGCGGCGAAAACTTGAACGCGAACACCGCGTCGTACTTTACCTCGCCCACCAGCGTCACCGTCTCCTCGAAGTCCTCGTCCGACTCCCCCGGAAACCCGACGATCATATCGCTCGTAATGCTGATATCTCTTTTCGCAGCCTTGATCCAGCTCATCCGCTCCAGATACCACTCCCGCGTATACTCCCGCTGCATCGCCTTCAGCACCGCCGTCGAACCCGACTGCACCGGCAGATGCACATGGTCGCACAGCGTAGGCGTCGCATCAATCGCCTCCACAATGTCCCGCGTAAAGTCCCTCGGATGCGACGTCGTAAACCTCACCCGCTTCACCCCCGGCAGCTCACCCACCGCCACCAGCAGCTCCGCGAACGACATCCTCCCTGAAGGATCGCGCCACGAGTTCACATTCTGCCCCAGGAACTGAATCTCCGTATAACCGAGATCCACAATCCGCCGCGCCTCCACCAGCACCGAGGCCGAAGTCCTGCTCCGCTCCTTACCCCTCGTATACGGAACCACGCAGTACGCGCAGAACTTGTCGCATCCTTCAATAATCGTGATGTACCCGCGATGCGGATTCGACCGTGACGTAAACTCCGTCTCGAACGTCAGATCCGTCTGCCGGTCATCCAGGCCCGTAATCCTCTGCTCTCCCGCCTCCAGCCGGGCCAGCATCTCCGGCAGGTTCCGATACGAAGCCGACCCCGCCACCAGCGACACATACGGAGCCTTCTCAAAGATCTTCTCGCCCTCCTGCTGCGCCACACACCCCAGCACGGCGAACTTCTTGCCCTCACCCTGCAACCGCTTGTACTCATTCAACCGATGGAAGACCTTCTGCTCCGCCTTATCGCGAATCGAGCAGGTGTTATACAAAATCAGCCCCGCCTCGGCCTCATCCTCAACGCGAGCATACCCCTGCCGCTCCAGCGTCCCCACGACCTTCTCCGAGTCATGAGCATTCATCTGACAGCCAAAGGTCTCGATATAAAAAGTCTTCGTCACCCATCAAGTATATCGCCTGGGCCTCCGCTCCCGGCCTGTCCTTCTCGGATCACAGTGAGGCTTTACATATATCCGCAACGGATATAGTATCGCCGCATGGCAAAGAAGAGCACAACACACGCTCCTCTGACTCCCGCAGTGCTGCACATCCTGCTGGCGCTTTCCACCGCAGAGCGGCACGGCTACGGGATCATGAAGCAGGTAGAAGCAGACTCCCAGGGCAAGGTAAAAATGGGGCCCGGCACTCTGTACGGCTCAATGAAGCGCATGATGGAGGCGCGCCTGATCCGCGAAAGCGATAAGCGGGTCGATCCGGAGATGGATGATGAACGGAGAATCTATTACGAGCTCACCGGCGCAGGTCGCGCCGCGCTGGAAGCGGAGCTGAAACGGTATCGCGGCGTGGTGGCGGTGGCGGAAGGACGTCTGGCACGTGCCCATTAGCCTCCCAAACCGGCGCTACCGGACATGGTATGCAATGCTGTTGCGGTTCTATCCGCGGCCTTTCCGTGAGCAGCTTGAAGAAGGTATGGCCCAGACATTTCGCGACCTGTGCAGGGAGCGCGAGGAGACCGGGCGGCAACTGTTTTGGTTCATGCTGTGGATCTTTTGCGAGACATCAGGAGGAATCATCATGGAAAACATCATGCGTATGAACCAGATGGGAAAGACTATCCTGCGCGTCGCCCTGGGAGCGTTCGCTGTATGGATGGTGCCCCTCGTCGCATCGCGAGTAACGGACGGCTGGCACTGGAACGCGGGATCTTTCGTGTTCGTGTACATCCTCTTCTTCGCACTGGGAATGGAGTATGCGCTGATCGCGAGGAAGATGGGTGCGTGGTCGTACAAGGCGGGCGTTGGTCTGGCGCTGGTGGCCGGATTCACCTTCGGGTGGTCCAACATGGTTCAGGTCGCCGACTCCGGACATCCGCAGAACCTGGCGTACCACAGCGTACTCGTAGTCGGAATCATCGGGGCTTGCCTGGCGCGGCTAAAAGCTCGAGGCCTGGCCCTCACATTATTCGCCATGGCGGCGACAGTTGCTCTCATGAACGTGATGCTGCCTTCGGGCTTCCCACCCGACCTTGCGCGGAATATAGCCATTGGACATGGTGTCTACGTGTTGTTATTCACCACGGCAGGTCTGCTGTTCCGGCAGGCGAGTCTAACGGAATCAAAGTAAGTCACGGTCGATTACAACCCGGCCAACCCATTCGTCACCGGATGCCCCATCCCCGGATGGGGTATCGCATGGCCAGCATTCGGGCCACGCGCGAACCGCTTTCCTGCTCAACGCCATCACCGGTTAATCGATGAAGTGAAGTTCTGAAGTAGATTTGGTAGCGCCAACGGGGATCGAACCCGTACTCTCAGCCTTGAAAGGGCCGCGTGTTAACCAGTTACACCATGGCGCCGCACACACAACATCGTCCCACCACCAACTATAGCCCCATCGATTCACAAAACTACAGGAAAGAGAAGAATCTTGGTAGCGTTACCGGGGCTCGAACCCGGACTCTCTGCCTTGAGAGGGCAGCGTGTTAACCAGTTACACCATAACGCCAAGTCAGTGTCTTGCAGGAGGCTGATCTCTCCAGCGCATTGTCAGAGTATAGCAAGTAACCCTCCTAAACTCCAAATCGCCGAAACGGAAATTCCCACTCAAATACTTATCCACCGGACGCTACGAGGCCCCGGCAACGATAGCAAGAACCAGAAGACCTCCCAGCACCGCCGCCCCGACGATCAAAGCCCTCCTGCGGTCCGTATGCCTGTGGCGCAGAGAATTGTAGCCGCCATAACCGTCCTTGATCTTTCGCACCTCCGCATACCGCAGCGTGACGTTCCTCTTCTCATCAACATCGTAAAACGTGAAGCCGCCCTCATCGCTGGAGACAAAGTCGCCATACTCCTCCGCCGCATGAATTCGAATCACGCTGATCCGGTCATGGGCCGAGAGGCTACCGGCCTTTCTTTTGACCGCTTGCTCCGCCTTCGAAAGAGGAGCAGCCTGTTGCGCGCCGCACATCGCCACCAAGCCAAAAACCAGCACCAAAGCCTTCGTCAGGAGCCGCATACCTCAAGATAAGCAACCCGGTCGCAGAAAGGAAAACGGGCGACTTCCCGATCTCGCCGCACTTGACAAAACCCACCCGCAAAACACCTGGTCCGCACCACACCTTCAACAGCACAACACACGAAGTCCGGACCTAAATCATCTGAATAGAAGACTTTGCACACATTTGACGGGGAGGGGGGGGTACCCCGAACACATGAAAATGAAATTAGTGTAGATCCCGGGATAAGGAGAGCCGAAGATCGATCAGTTCCAGCTCAAGCCCCGGATATTGCGGATTGCTCTTCACCCGAAGACGGCCAAGAACATCCACAACCGATCCCCGATCCAGCCCAAGCTCCGCACAGCGAGCAGGCCAATCGACGGAAGCGCGGCTCCAGCCCAGCGCGCTCACAGGCTTATCCGAAACATCCCTGCGAAGCTCCAGGCAAACGTGCCTCTCCTTGATGATGCGGACAGGAGCCGCAAGCACAAGCCCGCAGATCATCAGGATAGGCTCAGGATTCCCAACTCCAAACGGGCCGCAGCGCGAGAGCCAGTCACAAAGCTTCTGCCCAAGATCGGCAAACGCAACCGCAACATCATAGGCAATCGGAGGAGCCAGCATCGGGCCGGAAAGAAGCGGCTCACTATATTGCTGCATCCGGGAACGCAAAAGCGGAAGATGCGCCGAAGGCAACGAGAACCCCACAGCATGAGCGTGACCGCCAAACCGGCTGAAGACCTCTCCACCTTCACCCTGCTGAATAGCCGTAAGCGCATCCAGCAGATGGAACCCCTCAATGGAGCGTCCCGAGCCATGCGCCTGCCCGTCCTCGTGCATCAGCACAAGCGCCGGACGTCCAGTGCGGTCCACCACCCGCGAGGCCAGAATCCCCAGAACGCCGCGGTGCCACTCCGGATCGTCCAGCACAATGCACTGGCCCAGAAACTCGCCGCTATCGTCACGCAGGGTCTCAAGCTGCTGCTCAATGGCCGCCAGCGCATGAGCCTCGGTCTCGCGCCGCTCGTTGTTGAGGCGGTCCAGCTTCTCGGCGAGTTCCGTAGCGCGGGCAGAGTCGCGGGTAAGGAAGAGCTCAACCACATCGCCCGCAATATCCATCCGCCCAGCAGCGTTGATGCGCGGCGCAATACGGAATCCCACCTCGGTAGCCGTAGGCGGCCGATCCATCGGAACCTGAGCCACCTGCATCAGCGCACGCAGCCCCGGCTGGACAGGGTTCCGCAACTCCGCCAACCCCAACGAGGCGATGATGCGGTTCTCCCCCTCAAGCGGCACGGAGTCAGCGATAGTAGCAATGGCCACCAGCTTGAGGAACGAAGGCAGCAGAACCTTCCGGAGACGAAGGCGCTGGGCCTCGCGCTCGACCTCGCTGGCAGCAGAGTCGGCATGGGCCAACAGAATGGCATGGGCCAGCTTAAAGGCCACGGCGGCTCCGCAGAGGTGCTTGAAGGGGTAGGGACACCCAGGCTGCGCGGGGTTGAGCACCGCAACGGCGTCGGGAATACCTTCCGCATCGTCAGGAAGATGATGATCCGTAACGATGAGGTCAAGCCCAAGAGCGCGTGCCTCGGCAGCAGCGGCGAAAGCACGTATCCCGGTATCCACGCTGATGACCAGCCGGATACCGGAGGCCGCAGCATCTGCGAGGATGTTGGTCTGCATCCCATACCCCTCGCGGAGTCGATGCGGAATATGCCATGCCACCCTGGCAGGAGTTCTCTTTGGAGCAATGCGCTCAATCGCGGTCTTGAGGAGGACAGTAGCGGTCGTCCCGTCCACATCGTAATCGCCGTAGATAAGGATGGGCTCGGACGCGCCGATGGCCTGCTGGATACGCCGGACGGCAGTGTCCATGCCGAGCATCTGGAGCGGGTCGTGGAGTTCGTTGATGGTGGGGTGGAAGAAGGACTCGGCGGCTTCCGCAGTGGAGATACCGCGCGCGAGCAGCAGCGCCGCAATACTCTGCGGGCAGCCGAGGCGCTGGGCCAGTCGCGCGGCGGCGGGGTCTTCCGAGGTACGCGCGATCCACCGGCGTGGCCCGTTTGAGGCAGAGGACATCGTTTACTCGTCGTGGTCGTCGACGACGATGCTTCCGAAATCGGAGACGATGTCCATGAGACTCTGGAAGCTGTCGTACCAGTCGGTGGCGATCTCGAAGATGAACATCACTCCCTGATGGGCGAAGCCAAGTTGAAGGTAACCGACCTTGCCAACATGGTTGACGAGATACTCAGCGTCGTCGAGCTCCTCGGAGGCATCGTCAGGGAAGGCGTGCTCGCGGATCTGGTCAAGGAGAAGGACGATGTCGGCCTTCTCCAGGATGACTTCGCTCATGGTGACGAAGGGAGCCCCGGCGGCCTTGGCGTGTTCGACAAAGTCCTTCCATGCGTCAATGGAGTCGTCCTCGAAGACTACGGTAGGAACCTCTTCAGTAACGTAGCCGTTGAGCCGGCGCATTCCGTGACCGGCGATAAAGGCGATCATGTCGTCTTTGAGCGAGATGAGATTGTCTGGTTGCATCAAATTGGTATTGTCTCAGAAACCCGTGTGCACCGCACAGCCCATAGACAGCGGGGTAGAAACCGCGTGATATATTCGATGAAAGTCCAATGATTTTTTCTAAAGATTACGTGGGATATCTGGCGCGCCAGACCGTGAAGCATCTGGTGGCGGAGAAGATGATCCAGACCGAAAAACCGGAACTGGTGAACGAGCGCGTGGGGACGGCCATGATCGATGAACTGTCGCTTGAAGACAGAATCAACGATGAAGTCCGTGTGATTCTGGAGGCGTTCCAGGAAGATATGCGGAAGACTGGCGCCAGCTATCCGGAGATGTTCAAGAAGGTCAAGAACGAACTGGCGCGCAAGTATAAGGCGGTGCTGTGAGAATCTCTCGCGACAAGCTGAATAAGCTGGCCCATACGGTGGCCGATGCACTGGCCGAGATCGACGAGGTGGACTTCCTCGAAGATCGCAATACGATCCGCCAGGAGGCGCGCAAAGCGCTTGAAAAGCTGCTGACCGAGGAGACCAGGATCGATGCGGCGGCACGGCAGAAGATCGCTTCTCAACGGAAGATTATTGTGGAGGGATCGCAGGAGTGGGACATCCTCTACCGCAAGTATTACAACGACGAGGTTAAGAAGCTGGGGCTTTAGGCTCCGGCTTTTTTGTCGCTCCGGCGGAGATCCCGGAGGTGCCGCGTAAACTATTCAATTCATATAAGTTAACACCCATACTCCAGGTATTTTATTGCTGGATTTCGTGTGGTTGCCGCTGGTCATTCTGTGGATGGAGTGTGGACTTTTGTGGATGGTGAAGAAACCGTCCTGTATCCCGGGGCTGCCTCACAAGCAAGGAACGATGGCAGGGGTAACTATTCCGCAAGGTAAATTTCCTGCTTCGTTTCCAGTGCATCGACGTCTTATATACTGAAACTTCTAGCGAATGCCCACGACTGAGACAAGACGCCTGAATCCTGTTCTGATGTGGACCATCTTCATTGGAATCATCGCGATCGCAGTGATCGCCGCACGCTACTTTACCCGCGAAAAGCTTGACGTCAAGGTGGCCGCCGTCGCCCGCCGGTCGCTGTATGGAAGCACGACTGCCACCGGCAAGGTCGAACCTATTGAGGAGTTCCCTGCTTACGCTCCTGCTCCGGGCGTAGTCTCGAAGATTTATGTCGACCTGCTCCAGAAGGTGAAGCCGGGACAGCTTCTTATCAGGATGGACGACTCGGACGCCGCGGCCCACCTGGCTTCGGCCAATGCAACCCTCCAGACCGCACAGGCGAACCTGCACGATATCGACCAGGGCGGCACTCAGGACGAGCGCATCGGGCTGGCCAACGACCTGAACCGCGCCCAGTTGCAAAGGCAGCAGGCGGCGAATGATTTGGCCGCGCTCCAGCAGTTGCAGCAGAAAGGCGCAGCCTCGCCCAGCGAGGTCGCAGCCGCCCAGCAGCGTCTTGCGACCACCGACGGCGCACTGAAGAGCGCACAGCAGCGCAGCAGCGCTCGCTACAGCGCCTCCGACCGCTCACGCGCCCTGGCCCAGGTAGCCGATGCAAAGGCCGCCATCGCCGCCGCGGAGAGCAGCTACGCCAACGTTAATATCCGGTCGAAGATTGCGGGCACTGTCTACTCCATCCCGGTCTCGCTCTACGACTATGTGGGCGCGGGCAGCAGCCTGATCGACGTTGCCGATCTGAATCATGTTCAGGTCCGCGCCTACTTCGACGAGCCCGAGATCGGCCGCCTGGCCGTTGGCCAGCCCGCCAGAATCACATGGGAGGCCAAGGAAGGCAAGGAGTGGCATGGCCACATCAGCGTCGTCCCGACCACCATCATTACCTACGGCACGCGTTACGTGGGCGAGTGCATCATCACGGTGGACGACGCGAAGGGCGATCTGCTTCCGAATACAAACGTGCAGGTGATCGCGACGACCTCGCAGCGGTTGAATGCACTCAGCATTCCCCGCGAAGCTCTCCATACTGACTCCGGCGATTATGTCTATCGCGTGGTAAACAACAAGCTGCTGCGCACGCCGGTACAGCTTGGGCTGTATAACCGCGACTGGGCGGAGATTCTGAGCGGCCTGAACGAGAAGGACGTCATTGCGATTCACTCCAACACCGTCGGTCGCGAGCTTGCCAACGGGCTCCCGGTCAACTCCATCGAATAGACATGGCCACTTCGAACCACCTTGCGGGAGCCTGTTTTGGGTTGCTCTGCCTGTTCTCAGGCGGCACTGTAGCAGCCTGCTCACAGACCGCTACACAGGGAAATGACAGGCAGGCGAACTCCCTGCTCCAACAGGGACGCGTGCAGGAGGCTGGGACGATGCTCCAGCAGATTCTTGCCAGCCAGCCTAAGAACGCCGTGGCCCACCAACTGCTCTGCCGCGTGTACTACGCGCAGGAGATGGCAGATCCAGCGGTCCAGGAGTGCGAGGCTGCGGTGGCGAACGCCCCGGAGGACAGCAACAGCTACCTTTGGCTGGGACGCGCCTACGGATACAAGGCTTCGCACGTCAACCCGTTTGCCGCACTGGGACTGGCCAAGAAAGTCCACAGCTCGTTCGAGCAGGCAGTAGCTCTGGATCCCAGCAACATTGCCGCGATGGACGACCTGGGCGAGTATTACGTGCAGGCCCCTTCGATCGTGGGCGGCGGACTGGATAAGGCCGAGGCTCTGGCGCAGAAGATGCTCCCCGGATATCCGGCGCGGGCGCACAGGCTGCGGGGGCTCATCGCGGAGAAGAGGAAGAATATGGCCACGGCAGAGACGGAGTTCAAGAGCGCGGTGGCGGCGGCAAAGATTCCTGAGTCCTATATTGACCTTGGCCACTTTTATCACCGGCAGAACCAGTCCGATAAGATTCTTCCGGCATTGCAGGCAGGCATCAACGCCGATGCGAAGAAAGACTCCTCGCTGGTGGATGCGGCGAGCATTCTAACGTCATCCAACCTGGCTCCGGAGCTCTCGGAGACGCTACTGCGGGAGTATCTTACCTCACCGGCGAAGTCGGACAGCGCACCCGCATTCAAGGTGCATCTACAGCTTGGCAACCTGCTCAACCAGCACGGCGATGCCGCAGGCGCGCGCCGCGAATATGCAGCCGCCCTGTCCCTTGCCCCGAACTATGCGCCTGCCCAGAAGGCAGAGCAGGGATCGTAGCGGGGTGAAGATACCGATGAGATTTATTCAACATGCTCCATCTTTTCTTCGCCCGCTGGCTGTGGGATTTGTGGCGGCCGGACTGAGCGGCTCGGCCTCGGCGCAGATATCGTTTTCGACCGCGGTCGATCTGTCGGTGAAGAACAGCCCGAAGGTGAAGGCTGCGCAGGCGGACGTGGATAAGGCCAAGGCGGCGGTGCAGGAGCTGCGCGATGCCTATATCCCGACCGTTACCGGAGGCTCGGGGCTGGGGCCGCCCTCGTATGGTTTTCCGCTGGGCAATCCCTCGATCTTTACGATCAGCTCGCAGTCGCTGGTGTTCAGCTACTCGCAACGGGACTATATCCGGTCGGCGAGAGCAGCGCTGGACGCGGCGAACCTGACGCTTGCGGATACGCGGCAGAGCGTGGCGGAAGACGCTGCGCTGACGTGCATTGCGTTGGACCGGGACGTGCAGCGGCAGACGGCTCTGGGAGATGAGGCGGGGTTCTCCAGCCGTTTGATTGCGATTGTGCAGGAGCGGCTGGACGCCGGGCAGGATACGGCGCTCAACATGACCGCAGCCAAGCTGACAAACGCGCAGATTCGCCTGGCGAAGCTGCGGGCTGAAGACGAGACGGAAGCTGACCGGGCGCATCTGGCGCAGCTTATCGGGCTACCGGAGCGCGGGCTCGGCGTAACTGGCGAAAGTATTCCGGAGATTAACCTGCCTGCTGCCGACCGGCAGGAGCCGTCGCACACGGAGAATCCGGCGGTGGCCTCGGCGTATGCCATCGCACAGTCCAAGCTGGAGACTGCGTTTGGCGACTCCCGCTATCTCTTCCGGCCTCAGATTACGTTCGGCGGGCAGTATGAGCGCTTTGCGGAGTTCTATAACTACCAGCTCTACTACTCGCACTTTCAGCAGAATAACGCCGTGGCCGGGGTGCAGATTACGCTTCCCCTGTTCGATATGGCGCACCGGGCCAAGGCACGGGCCTCGGCAGCGGAGGCAGCCCATTTTCAGCATCAGGCGGATGCGGCGCGGGACCAATACTTCAGCAATCGCGCCCGGCTAAAGCATTCCATCGATGAACTTTCGCTGCGAGCCGAGGTGGCGGGACTGGATCGTCAGTTTGCACAGCAACAATTGGAGGTTTTGCTGGTTCAACTGAAGGCGGGCAATGGCGGCGCGGCTGGCGCGCCCATGTCCCCGAAGGACGAGCAGACGTCACGCATCGCCGAGCGGGAGAAGTTTCTGGCGGTGCTGGACGCTAACTATCAGATGAAACAGGCGCAGATCAACTTTTTGCGCCAGATTGGCGAGTTGGATTCCTGGGTGCGGTCCGCCGCGGCCCCGGAAACGATTCGCGCAGTGAAACCCTAGTACAGGGTGGTAAAATCGAGGTATTATCATGCCGCTTAAGACATTATTTCTGAATCCCCCATCCTTCGAGAACTTCGACGGCGGCGCCAGCTCTCGCTGGCCTGCTACCCGCGAGATTGAATCCTACTGGTACCCGGTATGGCTGGCTTATCCGGCCGGAATGCTCGAAGGCTCAAAGCTGCTGGACGCTCCGCCGCACCACGTCTCGGCGGACGAGACGATCGAGATCGCCAAGAGCTATGAGTTCCTGGTGCTGTTTACCTCGACCGTAGGCTGGAGCGGCGACCACGCTCTTGCCGAGGCGATCAAGCGGGTGAACCCGACGATCAAGATCGCGTTCGTCGGGCCGCCGGTGACGACCGACCCTGACCGCGCGTTGAACGAATGCGCCGTCATTGACTTCGTCTGCCGCCGCGAATTCGACTTCTCCGTGGTGGAGTATGCCAACGGCAAGCCGCTGAACGAAATCCTGGGCATCAGCTACAAGGACGCGAACGGCGTGATCCAGCATAATCCGGACCGGCCGCAGGTCGAAGACCTCGATGCAATGCCGTGGGTCACGGACATCTATGCCCGCGATATGGACGTCACGAAATACAACGTGCCGTTCCTGCTGCATCCTTATGTTTCGCTGTACTCGACGCGTGGATGCCCGGCGCAGTGCACCTTCTGCCTGTGGCCGCAGACGCTCTCCGGTCATGCGTGGCGCAAGCGTTCGACCGATGACGTCGCCGCCGAGATGGCACACGCGAAGAAGCTCTTCCCTCATGTGAAGGAATTCTTCTTCGACGACGATACCTTCAATATTCAGAAGGCCCGTACGATTGAGCTGTGCGCGAAGCTGAAGCCGCTGGGAATTACCTGGTCGTGCACGTCGCGCGTCACTACCGATCGCGATACGCTGAAGGCGATGAAGGAGGCCGGTTGCCGCCTGCTGATCGTCGGCTTCGAGTCAGGCGATCCGCAGATTCTGAAGAACATCAAGAAGGGCGCAACCGTCGAACGCGCGCGCGACTTCGTGAAGGACTGCCACGATCTCGGCCTCGTGATCCACGCGGACTTTATTCTTGGCCTGCCGGGCGAGACGAAGGAGTCGATCCGCAACACGATCAACTTCGCGAAGACGCTGGACTGCGAGACGATTCAGGTCTCGGTGGCCCATGCCTATCCCGGTACGGAGTTCTACGACTTTGCCGCCCGCAACAACTTCATCACGAACGAAAAGATGGAGGACGGCGGCGGGCACCAGATGGCGCACATCGAGTATCCGGGGCTGCCGACCGAGTACGTGATGGAGATGGTGCACAAGTTCTACGACGAGTACTACTTCCGTCCGAAGGCCGCGGCCCGCGTGGTGTGGAAGGCCATTGTGAACCGCGACGTTCCGCGCCTCTATGTCGAGGCCAAGTCCTTTATGAAGCTGCGCTCGCAGCGCAATAAGGCGGCCCGGGCGAAGGCCGAAGAGAATGCGTTGAAGGCCCAGGAGTCAGTCAGCCTGAACGCCTGATCCTGCTTCAGACTCGAAGCGGTCAGCCAACAGAATGCTGGCCGCTTTTTTCTTTTTTGCAGTAATGCGGTTTTGACCAGCAGAGTTTATGAAACGCAATCTTAGCTTGCACCAATACCTGATTTTATTGACCGTTATGCTGACAGCCTCGTTCGGCGATGCGCTGCTGGCCCATGGGATGAAGCAGGTAGGCCCAGTCTCGCTCGATCATCTTGAGAGACTGATGGTTGCGATGACGAATCTGTGGGTGATCTCGGGAATTGTGCTGCTGATCGGATTTTTTGCGAGCTACCTGACGGCGTTGAGCTGGGCAGACCTTACGTTTGTACTTCCGGCGACTTCATTCAGCTACGTGATTATCGCCCTGCTCTCGCACTTCTGGCTGCATGAGCATATCTCGCTGGACCGCTGGCTGGGGATTCTGCTGATCGTGTGCGGGGTGGGGTTTGTGGCGAACGGGCCTCCGCTGACCGAGCATGTGGTGCCGGAAAGCGAGATCGTATGACGCATGTGGGGCGGCTGGAGACGTGGATTCTGATCTGCATGATCGCGGGCATGGCCATTGCCGGAGATGTACTGACGGCGGGCGCGATGCGGCGCATCGGCGACCTGGACGAGATCCGGGCGCGGTCGGGCCTCGCGGGCGCGATCAAGGCGGTGGCGGGAAACGGAATGTTTCTGCTGGGCGTTCTGGCGATGGCGCTTAATTTTTTTACCCTGCTGTTTACCGTGAGCAAGGTGGATGTCTCGCTGGCCGCCCCGGCGAGCGCGTCACTTACGTTTATCGGGAATGCGGCGGCGGCGAAGGTCTTTCTACGCGAGAACGTCGACCGGCGGCGATGGATCGCTGTGTTGTTCGTCTTCGCCGGGGTTATGCTTCTCAGGCGGTAGCTCCTCCGCTCCCTTCAAAGCTGGCCGCGAATGCACCGTGCTAGATTTTTGCCCATGAGTTCCCTGCTCGACCGGCGAACACCCGCACAACTGCTCTGGATTCTCGGAAGCTTTCATGCGCTCGTTATGGTGGGTTTTGGCGTGTTGTCCGTGCACTCGTGGCGCTTCCCTAACGGGCCGTATCTGTCGCATGGATATTTATTCCTATGCTTTGTTGTGAGCATGACGGGGTTCATCGGCGTCTTGATCGTGATGTCTTCCCTGAAGAGAGGCGTCAAAGCCGAGCGATGGCCGGATGGAATGCTTGAAAGCCCCAGGAAGCTGCTTTCTTCTTCAGCGTTTTCTGTCCTCAGCAGACTCCTCTTTGCAGGCGGTCTGGTTTCCATGATTTTATGGCTGCGTTCCGTCCACGGAGATAATGGCTGGCTCTTTCTCTGGCCGCTGACGAACCTTAAGGATGTTCAGAGATGCCTGCGCCCAAAGTCTGATCCTTTTGATCACTCTCTGCGGATTGAGAGAGGGAAAGCTCTTCGGTCGGAACACTGGGGAGAGACACCGGAGTCTTTTAGCAACTGAATCGGGCTTGGGCGGATGCTAAAAAAATCGTTTTGCCTTGCTCAGAATCCCTTCGGTGACTAAAGCCGCGCTGTATACATGGGTTTTGCGGCGGAGCTGAAGAGCCGCCCTTTCAAAACAAAGACTTCTTCAGAACTCTTTTAGAGCCAGCTCATGAGGCCGCTGGGAGGTAGCTCGGGGGCCATGAATTTTTGTGGGTTGTTGAGGATGGCTCCGGCGGCTAATCGTCCGCTGCGGACGGCTCCTTCCATGGTGGAGGGCCAGTCGGTGGCAGTCCAGTCTCCAGCTAGATAGAGGCCTGGGAGGCTGGTGGCTTGCGTGGGGCGGAAGGGATCCAGGCCGGGAGTTACCGAGAAAGTGGCTCGGGCTTCCTTGAGGATTCCGCTGCGAAGGAGTTTTGCTTTTTTGACCTCGGGGAAGAACATTTCCAACTCGCGGGTGGCAGTGGAGAGGATTTCTTCGCGGGTCATGGCTAGCTGGGCTCGGGAGCCGGCTACGATGACCTCGACGTAGCTTCCCTGCTCTGCCGGATAGCGGCGGATGCGGGACTTATGGAAGAACCACTCGATGGTGGTGTCGAGAAGCCAGGCGTGGTCGAGGTCGGTGATCTGGCGGTCGTACCAGAGAAGAATCGAAGTGAAGGGCGAGTGGATGAGGTGGGACATCTTCGCCTGTAGATCGGCGGAGAGATGCGCGGCGGCCTTGGCGGATTGGGGGTTGGGCTGGATTTGCGGGAGGAGCCGCTGGGTCTGCTCGAAGGGCAGGGCGAGGATGATGTTGTCGGCGGTGTAGGCGGCGTCGGCAGTGTGGAGCTGCCATACGCCGTTAGGCTGCTGGACGATGGACTCTACGCTGGAGCGGAGGTGGACTGCGCCTCCGCTGCGGGGGATGAGGTCGGCGATGGTGGCGTAGAGGTCGCTGAGGGGAACGGTAGGGATGCCTAAGCGACCGCCGGTGGAAGATTTAATAAAAAGTTCGTGGAAGACCTTGCCCGCGTAGCGCGTGGAGCTGTTGGCTGCGTTGTCGTTGAGGGTGGCCATGAGGATGGGGTTCCAGAAATGGCGGATGGAGCGCGGGGTCTGGCGGGTGCGGCGGAGCCACTGTTCGACGCTCTCGCGGTCGTCGGCGGGGTAGCCGCGGAAGAACTCCATGAGGCCGCGCGCCATGCCTAGTTTGTCGGAAAAACTGAGGGTGGAGAGCTGGAGGAAGCTGGATGCGTAATGGAAAGGTGCGGGCAGGTTGCTGGTGGTGATGGCGCTGGAGTTGCCGTTGGGTTCGAGGAAGGTCTGGGTGTCGTACCAGCGGATGAGGGAGGAGGCTCCGGCCTGATGGAGAAGCTCGATGAGATTGGTGCAGCAACCGAGGAGGACGTGCTGGGAGTCGACGACCTGCTGGAGGGCTGGATGCTGGTAGGAGTAGGCGCGGCCTCCTACGTAGGGCTTGCGTTCGAGGAGGGTGACGCGGCTGCCGGACTGGGCGAGAGCGGCAGCGGCGGCGAGACCGGCTGGGCCTGCGCCTACGACGACTACGTCACTGTGCAGGGTGGTCATGATGCGGCCCTGTTGCCGAGGGTCTTGATGGCTCCCTGGGCGAGGATGGCCAGCTTGCCGGGCGTGGAGACGCGGACGCGCCGGGAGAAGACGTCGTATTCGGCGGCGGTGATCTTGAGCAGAAGGCGATGGTAGATGGCGACGAGCACCCAGAGCGCGGCGCGGCTGTCGCGGTCGATGAGGGGGAGGAGGCGGTCGGCGGAGGCGTAATACTGCTCGGCCCGGGAGGAGATGTTCTGGAGGAGAGCGCGCTCGTTGGGCTGGATGGGTGAACCGCTGGCCAAGGCGGAGATGCGGTCGAGCGAGACGTTGTGCTGGTGGAGGAGGTCGAGCGGGAGATAGATGCGACTGCGCTCGGCATCTTCTTTGACGTCGCGGAGGATGTTGGTGAGTTGGAAGGCTACTCCAGTTTCCTCGGCCAGTTTTTCGGCGCGGGGGTCGGTGTAGCCGAAGATCTTGATGCAGACGAGGCCGACAACAGAGGCTACGAGGTAGCAGTAGCGGTAGAGGTCGTCGAAGGTGTCATAGGTCTGGGGATGCTCGAAGGTGGGTTCGAGGCCGGGCTCGAGGTCCATGGTGGTTCCCTGCACCAGCTCTTCGAGGAGGGTGTCGGGGATGGAGAAGCGGCGCTGGGTGTCGTTGAGGGCGAGGAAGACGGGGTTGGCGGTGACGCCGGAGCTGCGGGCGGCGCGCCAGTCCGCGACCCAGCGGGACATGACGAGGCGGCGCTCGGAGAGCGGGAGGGACTCGTCGTCTGCGATGTCGTCGGCGCGGCGCATGAAAGCGTAGACGGCGCACATGGCGTTGCGTTTGGCCGGAGGCAGGACGCGGAAGGCGTAGTAAAAATTCTTGGCCTCACGCTGGGCGATGCCGGAGCAGACGGCGTAGGCCTCGGCCACGGTCAGGGGATTCCGGGGAGTCGTATTCGCTGTGATCGTGTTCAAGGAGGTCAACGGGACAGCCCCGCGCGCATCTTCTCGCCTACTGCGCCGATGAGGAGGAGAATCTTTTTGAATTTTGTGACGACGGGGCGGCCGCGGAGCGTGTCGTAGTTCTGCGCGACGATGCCGTCTAGGACGGCGTCGCCGCCTTTGCGGAAGAGATTAAGCGTAACGGCGAGGTCGGGGTCTACCTGCGAGGCGATGGCTCCGCCCTCGTGCAGCATCTGGCGGGTGCGGGTGACGAGCGACTCGACCAGGGCGCGGTAGCCGGGGGTGAAGACGCGGCCTTCGAGCTGGCCCTCGTCCACGCCAAAACGAAACATGTCTTCGGCGGGGATGTAGCGGCGGCCACGCTCGGCGTCTTCGACGACGTCCTGCCAGAAGTTGGCGAGCTGAAGCGCGGTGCAAACCTTGTCGGAGAGGAGCGCAAGCGACTCCTGCCGGTAGCCGCAGATCCAGAGGACGAGGCGGCCTACGGGGTTGGCGGAGTAGCGGGAGTATTCGAGCAGCTCACCCCAGGTGTCGTAGCAGGTCTTGACCTGGTCCATTTTGAAGGCGCGAACGAGGTCGGCGAAGAGCTGACGCGGAAGCTCGCACTGGACGATGGTCTCGCGGAGCGCGACGAAGACGGGATGCAGGGAGCGCTCGGGGTGGTCGTAGCACTCGTCGAGCATGGCGAGCCAGGTGTCGAGGAGGCGGGTAGCCACGGTACGGTCAGCGACCTCGTCGCCGAGGTCGTCGGCTACGCGGCAGTAGGCGTAAAGGCTCTCGAAGTGCGGGCGCACCTTGCGGGGAAGAAAGAAAGTGGCTACGTGGAAGTTCTCGTAGTGGGAGCTGGTGAGATCACGGCACCAGGCCTGGGCCTCGGCGAGCGTGGGACGCTCCAGCGGCGTGAGGTACTCGTGCGGCGCGCCGACGAGGGTGTAAGGCGTGGGAGCGATGGGGAGCTGGTTCACAGGAGTCTGATTCACTGGGGTGCTCCTGCGGGGAAGACGGCGGTCTTGATCTCCTGCGTAGCTCCGGTGCGCTGGAGCATGGCGGCGAAGATCGCGGGCACGTGTTCGAGGGTATCGCGGCCGGTGATGTACTCGGCGCATTTGAAGCGTCCACTGGTGACGAGCCCGAAGGCGGTGCGGCAGGTGGCCGGGGTATGGTGGAAGCTGGCCTTGAGGGTGATATCGCCGTAGTGGAGGCGGTTGGTATCGAGCTGGACCCTGGTGCCGCTGGGTGGGCCGCCGAAGAAGTTGACCACGCCGCCTTTGCGGACGATCTCGACGGCCCACTCCCACGTGGCGGGGGTGGCTACGGCTTCGATGACGATATCGGCTCCGCGACCGGAGGGCGTAAGGGCGCGGGCGGCGGCTATGGGGTCTTCTACGGCGGAGATTTGTACGACTTCGCTGGCTCCAAAGGTTTTGGCGGCGGCAATCTGGTCGTCGCGCTTGACGATAGCGATGACGTGGACGCCGGAGAGCTGGGCGACGTGCATGAACATCAGACCGATGGGACCGGCGCCGATGACGACCATCGTGTCTCCGGACTTTGCGCCGGACTCCTCAAGGCCGCGGACGACGCAGGCGAGCGGCTCGGAGAGGGCGGCGTGTTCGAAGGGGACTCCTTCGGGGACGGGCAGGGTGTTCTTTTCGACGATGCGCGCCGGGATGCGAATGTATTCGGCGTAGGCTCCGTTGTTGAAGAGGAGGTCTTCGCAGAGGTTCTGCTGGTTGTGCAGGCAGAAGTAGCAGGCGTCGCAGGGCGCGGAGTTGAGGGCCACGACACGGTCGCCCACTTGGAAGCGGGTGACGCCGGGGCCGACTTCGGCGACTGCTCCGGCCAGCTCGTGGCCGAAGGGGATGGGCGGCTTGAGCATCATGGCGTGGTAGCCGCGGCGGTAGACCTTGAGGTCGGTGCCGCAGGTGAGGGCCGCGCCTACGCGCACGACGATCTCACCGGGACCGGCCACGGGGATGGGAACCCGTTCGAGCCGAAGGTCTTCTTTACCGTACAGAACTGCCGCGATCATGCTGGAGGTCATCCTTTTTATTTTCTCACTTCTTTCAGTCTTCGCCGCCTCGCTTCGTTGCAAGGAGGCTTGCCGGACAACCTCCGTATTTACTTCAAGATTCGTGAACTCGACCGGCGGGGTGGCGCATCTGATAATCTGAGCCAGATACCGACATGCCCCTTGTCTCTCCAGAGGTCTTTGCGAAGCAGAAGCTTGCCGCCATTCAGGAGTACTCCATCCTGTCGTGGCACGCGATTGCGAACCTTTTTTCGCTGCCGCGCTACTGGGCGGACATTTACACCCAGATGGACTCGATTGGCGTGGGGTCGATGCCGATTGTGGTGCTGACGGGCTTTTTCACCGGATGCGTGCTGGCGTTGCAGTCGGCGACCTCGCTACAAGAGTTCGGGTCAGTGAGCCTGACGGGGAACCTGGTGGCTCTCTCGATGGTGAAGGAGCTGGGGCCGGTGCTGACGGGGCTGATGGTTTCGGGGCGGAACGCCTCGGGAATGGCCTCGGAGCTGGGCTCGATGAAGGTGACCGAGCAGATCGACGCGATGCGGGCGCTGGGAACCGACCCGATCCGGAAACTGGTGACGCCACGGCTGTACGCTACGGTGTTTATGCTCTTCTTCCTGACGATTGTGGCCGACGCGGTGGGCATTGCAGGCGGCGCGCTGGTCTCGGTGACGCTGATGGGGCTGAACGCTTCGTCGTACTTCAATAACTCATACCGGGCACTGGTGTACGGTGATATTGCACAGGGGCTGACCAAGCCGCTGTTCTCCGGGTTCATCATCGCCACGGTGGGCTGCTACTTCGGCATTACCACCACGGGAGGCACGCAGGGCGTGGGTAAATCGACCACGCAGGCCGTGGTCGTCTCGTCGGTGTTCATTATTATCGTCGACTTTATCGTCAGCCGAGCCATGATCGGCATCTTCGGCAGATAGACAGGTATGCCCGAAAAGACCTCCAGCAGCGCGGCTTCGCAGGACACGGACTCTTCCGAGCCGGTGGTCGTCTTCGACGATGTATCGATCAAGTTCGACCTGAAGCCGGTGTTGCAGGACATTTCGTTCACCGTGCGGCGCGGCGAGACGCGCATCATCCTGGGACCGGCGGGCGGCGGCAAGTCCGTGCTGATGAAGCTGGCCAATGGACTGATCCAGCCGGACTCGGGCAGAATCCGCATCTTCGGCAACGACATTACGGAGATGCCGGAGCGCGACCTGTTCAAGCTGCGAGCGCGCATCGGTATGGTCTTTCAGGAGTCGGCACTGTTCGACTCGCTCTCGGTGGAGGACAACGTTGCATATCGGCTGCACGAGGACCATGTTCCGGAGGCCGAAGCCCACGAGCGCGTGATCGAGGCGCTGCGGTTTGTGGAGCTGGAGAACACGATCTCGAAGTTCCCGCCGGAGCTCTCGGGCGGAATGCGGCGCAGGGTCTCGATTGCGCGGGCTATCGTCTCCAACCCGGACCTGATTCTGTACGATTCGCCCACGGGCGGGTTGGACCCGATCACTTCGACGACCATCGTGGAGCTGGTGATTAAGCAGCGCGACGTCTCGCATACCACCGCGCTGATGATTACGCACAGGTTGCAGGACGCGTTTCTGCTGGCGCGGAACCGCTTCAACCCGGAGACCGGCAAAGTAGAGCCTCTCCCTGACGGCAGCATCGACGACAGCACGAAGTTCCTGGTGCTGAACGAGGGCAGGATCGTCTTCGACGGCACGACCGAGGAGCTGGTCCACTCGGACGATCCCTGGTTGAAGGATTATCTTTCGTAAAATTTGCGGCGGGGTCGGGGAAACTCTTCGTTTGAAGAAGCCTTTGTTTTGAAGGGGCGCGGCTGAAGCCGCGCCCCTTCAAAGCACCTCTCCTTCAGCAGGGCTCAGACAGCAAAGCTCTAGCGCTTCCCTGCCTTCCACTCGTCGTAGGAGATGCGCGGCATGGTGAGGAGCGCGTCGCGGGTGCGGACGTAGGAACCCAGGCCGTTCATTCTGCCGATGGCGTGCAGCTCCTCGGCGCGGACGTAGGGACCTGCGGGGTCGATGAACTGATCTTCAACGTAGATGGAGACAACGCGACCGAGAATGATGCGCGAGCGGCCGATCTCCATGGTGGTGTGCTCCACGCACTCCAGCGCGGCGTGAGCCTGCTGGATGCGCGGCACCTTGACGACCGACGAGGGAGCGGTGGTGAGCCCGGCCATTTCCAACTCGTTGACCTCGGGCGGGAAATCGGTGGCGCAGATATTCATCTGGGACATGAGGTCTTCGGTGACCACGTTGATGACGAACTCGCCGGTGCGGCGGATGTTGCGCGCCGTGTCCTTGGGGACGAAGATGTCGTCGGGGCGGTTGGTGACGCCCATGGCTACGATCGGCGGATCGGTGCAGACGTAGTTGTAGGCGCTGAAGGGCGCGGCGTTCAGCCTGCCGTCTTCGCTCATGGTGGTGACCCAGGCGATGGGCCGGGGTGCGACGAGGCCGATCAGCAGGTTATATACCTCGCGGCCCTTTGCTTTCTCGATGTCTACATTCATGCACTACTCCCTTAGGAGCAGACTAACGCAGAAGAGCTTGTGCGGGAGAGATGACTAGTGGCCGGGCTGTGAGGGCGAGGGCGGTAGAGTGTAGATGACCTCGCCTGGACGCGTGTAGTGCAGCTCCTCGCGGGCCTGGTGCTCGATGGCGTTGGGATCGTTCTGCAGACGGTCAACGTGGCCCTTGAGGAGGTCGTTCTCGCGTTGCAGGCTGTGAAGCTGCCCGTCGAGTGCCTGGGTCTCCTGCCGCTTCTGCCGGTAGGTGGTCAGGCCATTCTGCCCGAAGATGACGTGGTAGCCCATCATGATCGCGAGCGCCGCCGCCGAGACCGTGGCGACCTTGCGCCAGCCGTGCTGCGCGTGCTCGAAGAGACGCGGAAAGCCGAAGCCGCGAGGCGTTGCATTGCTGCGTGATGGGGTCAAAGAGGCCACTCTACTCTCAGTACAAATTCACGATGGGTACGCGTCAAGTGAAAATCCTCTTCCCTCCTGACGCGTACCAAGTTCGTACTGATTTTCATGCGAATCGAGCCTATTTTTCTTTCTTCGCGGCTCTCTTCACTGCCTTCTTCGGGGCTGGCTCCGGCTTTGCCTTGGGAGCTTTCTTATTCGCGGCCTTGTTCGCCGCGGCCAGCAGCGACGACCACCGCATGTGGGTGTGCGTCTTGCCCGCCAGCCGTGCCTTCCGGACAGCGAGATGCGCGACGGCATCGACGATCCAGTCGAAGTTCTCTTTGCCGATAGAGTGCAGGTCGGCGTCAGGAGCCGGGTTCATGAAGTCGATGGCGTAGGGGACGCCATTGGCAACGGCAAACTCCACCGTATTGAGGTCGTAGCCCAGCGCCTTGCAGAGCGTGAGCGCGTCCTTCTCGATGCGCTTCAGAACCTTCTTGTCATAGCTGAGAGGCGTCTGGAGGTAGCGCTGCTCGTGCGGGAGACGCGGATCATACGGCATGATGCGGACCTCCGAGTGGCCGACGACGAAGCAGCGGAAGTAGGCGTCGTAGTCGATGGCGGACTGGAGCATCATGCAGAGATTGCCGGTCTGGTCGTAGGCGGCAAAGAACTCGTCGGGAGTGTGGATGTGCGAGACGTTGCGCCAGCCGCCGCCGTCGTGCGGCTTCAGGAACGCGGGAAAGCCGACGAACTCGAAGATGGATTGCCAGTCGAGCGGATACTGAAGGTTGCGCAGGGCGCGCTCGGTGATCTGCGGGGGATGCGACTTGTGCGGCAGAAGCACGGTGCGCGGCGTGGCGACTCCCAGACGCAGGGCCAGAGAGTAGTTGAAGAACTTGTCGTCCGCCGACCACCAGAAGGGATTGTTGATGACATGCGCGCCATTCAGCGTGGCCTGCTTGAGGAAGGACCGGTAGAAGGGGACGTCGTGCGAGATGCGATCGACGATGACGGAATAACCGGAAGAGGCTTCCGCCTGGACTCCGCCAACCTGGACGAACTCGGCCTGGATGTCATCGATCTCCATAGAGTTAATCGTATCGACCAAGGCTCCGGGGAAGGTGTTTTCCAATCCGAACAACACACCGATCTTTCTCACACATGCCTCCTATTTCTGGTTTGTGGGTAGAGGGTTTAGACGTAGGACTGCAACATACGCTGCCAGGAGGGCCAGTCGTGTCCGGAGCAGTCGCCCCATACGTCGAGACGGCAGGAGATTCCTTTGCTGCGAAGAAGCTGCGCCATGCGCTCGTTCTCGTTCCAGCAGGGATCGTGAACGGCGGTTGCGAGCACGTAGGTGTTGCGCCGGTAACGGTCGAGATACCAGTGATCGGCGAGGTTGGGCAGGTAGTGCGAGGGAATGTTGAAGTAACAGTCGTTGTCGTAGTAGCCGGAGAGCTGGCACGATGGATCGAAGGTTCCGCCCAGCGTAAGCACTCCGCTGAAGATATCAGGATGACGTAAAGCGATGTTGAATGCATGAAAACCGCCGAAGCCCGCTCCGGCAGTGTTAAGGTTCCGCGCATTGTCTCCCTTGCAGATAAACGGCACGACCTCGTGGAGGATGTACTGCTCGTATTGCAGATGACGGGCGATTCGGTCGCGGGGCGAGGCTTCCTGGTTGTACCAGCTCTCTGCGTCGATGGAGTCTACACAGAAGAGCTGTATGTGGCCGTGTTCGATGCGCGAAGCGGCGGCGTTAACCATGCCGCAGTCCTCAAACTCGAAGAAGCGGCCTCGGCAGGAGGGAAAGACGAGGACAGGAAGACCGGCATTGCCAAAGACCAGCAGCTCCATGTCTCGGCCAAGCGCGGAGGAAGACCAACGATGATACTCGCGTTTCATGAGCGGTTCCCCCTGCTAGTCTGATGCAGTCACCGTTTGCCGGAGTGGTCTCTTTCACCGTGGATCCAATGCATACAGATCGACAGCGTACAGATCAACTGCATAGCTCTGATTGTCCTTCGCTTGAGCCGGTCCGCGAAATCACCGGCGTGTTAAACCATGAGGGAGAACTTGCGGCCGAGCCTCGTTACCAGAGGTACGTCTTCCATTCCACGTTTCTGCCCGATGACAGAAACATCACCGTATACGTGCCTCCGCAATATACAGAGGAGCGCAAACGGAGCTTTCCCGTCTTTTATCTGCACGATGGCCAGAACCTCTTCGACGGACGAACCTCCTACATTCCAGGCGAGACGTGGAAGGCGCACACAACGGCAGACCAGCTGGCTCGCGCGGGGCTGATCGAGCCGGTGATTCTGGTTGGGATTGCAAACACAGGGGTTCGACGCGTCGATGAGTACACGCCGACGCGCGACGCGCGGCATGGCGGCGGCGAGGGCGAGCGCTACGGGCGTCTGCTGGTGGAGGAGCTGAAGCCGCTGATCGATCTCCGTTACCACACGCTGGCCGGGCCGGAGAACACTGCGGTGGGAGGCTCGTCGCTCGGCGGGCTGATCTCGCTATGGCTGGGGTGGCAATATCCGAGGGTCTTTGGGAAGCTGGCCGTAATGTCGCCTTCAATCTGGTGGGATGGCGCGAGCGTGCTGCGTGTGGTGGATCGCGCAGGCGAGAGGCCGAAGTTGAAGATATGGCTGGATGTCGGCACCGCCGAGGGTGAGCGCAACGTGCAGGAGACCGATGCCCTGGAGCGGGCTCTGAAAAAGCGCGGATGGAGGCCGGGAGTAGACCTGGCCTATTGCAGGGCAGAGGGCGCCGAACACAACGAGCGGGCGTGGGCCGAGCGGTTCGGCGATGTGCTGCGCTTCCTGTTCCCTGCCCGCTGAAGCTTTTTCCGGGCAATTTGCGTTGCGAAAAGCTCCATTTTCGGCCATACTTAGGTGTTGGGTTGTGTATATCCGGCTCCTGTCCGGAGAGCATACTGGCAGTGTTTGTCATGTTGCCCAAAATAAAAAAATGTTCTGAAAGGCATTGCCGTGTTAATGATTCGTTTGGCGCGTGTTGGAGCGCGCAAGCAGCCCCACTACCGCATCGTTGTTATCGAAAAGGACCGCGCGCGCAACGGACGTTCGGTTGAAGTGGTAGGCACCTACAATCCCCGTACCAATCCCGCCACCGTCGAGTTGAAGCGTGAGCGCATCGACTACTGGACGAAGAACGGCGCCCAGCTCTCCGAGCGTGTCGGAAAACTGCTGGCTCAGGCGCCTGCTGCGCCGGAGACCGTCGCCGCTGCCTAAAGTCACATTCCGCGCACTCTTTGGGAACATTTTGTGGTGCCCAAAGAGTGCTAATGTTATTGGTTCTCTGTTGGTCTCGCTTTGTATTGCTTCACGTAGACTCTTGGTATTGCTTTGACAACCGATTGGAAAAGCAAAGTGGGAACACAGAGGACAATCTGTATAACCACGAATCGGCGTCCTGCTCGTTTTGGCTTGGTACTGGAAGATCCCGCAACAGACGGGACAAAAGACTGAGCATGAGCATTTCGTCGAAAACTCCCGGATCTTTAGAGGTATATGCGATGACTCAGCCCATGCCAGTTGCTGCAGAAGATGATTCTGCGAAAAATATGATCGACCTGATAGCGGAGATGGCTCGCGCTCTGGTAGATACACCGGACAGCGTGACAGTAGAAGCGCTGAAGGACGGAGATGGAACCGTGCTTCGGCTGCGTGTCGCTCCAGGCGATGTTGGTAAAGTAATTGGGAAACAGGGACGAACAGCGCGTTCGATCCGGACGATCCTGAGCGCCGCCAGCATGAAGGTGAAACACCGCTACTCGCTGGACATCGTGGAAGAGACGCAATCGCCGCAGGAATAAGTTTCAGAAGCAGTTCCCTGCATAACACCGTAGCGCTTTCCTTTCGTTCGATGCTCCGCCCCCTATGATGAAGAGCTCAACTGCATGGATCGTGCTGGCGCATCTGCTGCGGCCTCAGGGCCGCAAGGGTGAGTTGTTGGCAGAATTGCTGACCGATTTCCCGGAACGCTTCCAGGAACACCCCCGCGTGTTTCTCGCCGCACCAGGCTTCGAAGGCCCGGAGGACGAGGCACGCTCCATCGAGGTGGAGAACCACTGGCTCCCGGTCGGCCGCAACGAGGGCCGCATCGTGCTCCAGTTCGTGGGCATCGACTCTATCTCCGCCGCGGAGTCCATTGCGGGGATGGAGGTGATCGTACCCGAAGAGGAGCGCGCCGCGCTCGACGCAGATTCGGTGTACATCAGCGACCTGATCGGCTGCACGGTCTACGACCGCGAGGCCGCCGTCGGGGTCATTGAGGACGTTCAGTTCCCTACTACTCCCGACGGAGCGCGGCGTCTGGAAGAGGCCGCACCTCTGCTGGAGGTGCGTTCGACCGAAGGTGACGAGATTCTGATTCCCTTTGCGAAGGCTTTTCTGGTTACTATCGATACCACCGCAAAGCGCGTCGAGATGACGCTGCCGCCGGGTCTGGTGGACGTCAATCGCTCCTAGACACGGCAGTAGCCCGGCACGCCTCCAGTGATATGGTCGATTCTGAAACTGCTGAAAGAAATTTTCCCGATAGACCATCTATGCGCTTCGATATCATCACAATTTTCCCCGGGCTCTTCACCGGTCCATTCGACTATGGGATTCTGAAGCGCGCACGTACCACCGGCCTGGTCGAGATCGGCCTGCACGATCTGCGCGACTTCACGCACGACCGGCACCGCACCGTCGACGACCGCCCCTTTGGCGGAGGCGAGGGCATGGTGCTGAAGCCGCAGCCGATCTACGACGCGGTGCAGTCGCTGGACCTGGCCCCGAAGGCGGAGCGGCAGCGCAAGAAGGAGACGGTCATCCTGCTCTCGGCGCAGGGCCAGCCCTTCACCCAGCAGGTAGCGCAGGAACTGGCCGCGACCGAGCGCGTCGTCATCCTCTGCGGCCGCTACGAGGGCGTGGACGAGCGCGTGAACGAGATGCTCTGCGACCGCGAGCTCTCCATCGGCGACTACGTTCTTTCGGGCGGCGAGCTGGCTGCGGCGGTGATCGTGGATGCGGTGGTGCGGCTGCTGCCGGGCGCACTGGGCAACCCGGACTCCTCGCGCTATGAGAGCTTCGGCGCGGAAGACTCCCCGGCAGACGATAAAGGGGATGGGCCTCCGCGCTCGACCTACGGCTCCGGCGGTCTGCTCGACTACCCGCACTACACGCGGCCGGCAGACTTTATGGGAATGCTCGTGCCCGAGGCGCTGGCAGGCGGAGACCACGAGGCGGTGCGCCGCTGGCGGCGTCGCATGGCGCTCGAAAAGACGCTCAGGAACCGTCCTGACCTGCTCGAAAAGATCGATCTGGCCGACGAGGACCGAGAGATACTGGAAGAGCTGCGCGAGCAGGGCGAAACGGAGTCATAGGCCGTCCGAAACGCCGCATTTTCTGTGCATTTAAACCGCGGAAGACCTCGATTTCGTGTACACTGGAAGACGAGTTCAACACATAGGAAAGTTGTGTCATGTCCATTCATCCGATAATGCAGAAGCTGGCCGCCAAGTTCGAGCGGACCGATTTACCGAAGTTCGCCCCCGGCGATACGATTCGTGTTCAAGTGAAGATCAAGGAAGGCGAGAAAGAGCGTCTGCAGGCCTTTGAGGGCATGGTGATTGCCACGCGCAAGGGCGCGCAGGGATCGTTCACCGTCCGCAAGATGAGCTTCGGACAGGGCGTCGAGCGCATCTTCCCCTACAACTCCAAGGTCGTCGACAAGGTGGAGAAGATTCGCTCTTACCAGGTTCGTCGCGCGAAGCTCTTCTACCTGCGTGGTCTGCGCGGCAAGGCCGCCCGTCTGCGCGAGGTCGAGCGCGCCAAGTAGTTATATTCGTACTGCGTTTTCCACGAGACCACGGCTGCGGCCGTGGTCTCGTCTTGTGCGCTGGTTATACACTCGTGGTGAAGAGATGGCCACGATTCCCTCCACACGTGCTCCGCGTACAAGAACCGCGGCAACCACGAAACAACGCATGTTGAAGCAGCTTGTGTGCAGCGACGCGCCCGAGCAGGCGCTGCGTTATCGCGGCTTCCAGCAGATCGCGGGCGTCGATGAGGTGGGTCGCGGGGCGCTATTCGGCCCTGTGGTGGCCGCCGCGGTGATCCTGCCCGAGCGCATGGACGCACTGGCCCAGGCCGGGCTCAAAGATTCGAAACAGCTTCTGCAATCCGAGCGCGAAACGCTCGACGGGATGGTCCGGTCGATGGCGTTGTCCGTCTGCGTCGTCGAGATCGATGCCGCCACCATCGACCGCGTGAATATCTACCAGGCCACGCGTTTGGCGATGCTCGCCGCAGTCGAAGGGCTGAAGATCGCACCCGACCATCTGCTGATTGACGCCATGCGGATCGATCATCCATGCAGACAGACGAAGCTGATCTACGGCGACTCGTTGAGCCTGTCGATCGCCGCCGCCTCGGTCGTGGCGAAGGTCTACCGCGATGCGCGGATGTGCGAGCTGGACGCGGTGCATCCCGGCTACGGACTGGCCTCACACAAGGGCTATGGAACGCCGCAGCATCGCCGGGCGCTGGCGCAGCTTGGCCCCACGGAGCTGCATCGTAAAACCTTCGCGCCGGTGCGTGCAGCGGCGATGCAGGACCGGGAAGCTCTGCTCTTTGAACACGCCGAGCTGGAAGAAGAACATCGAGAAGAAGAAAATCTGGAGGATAGCCTTTGAGTCTGAAGCTGATGTGTGTCGTAGCCCATCCGGATGACGAGTGCTTCGCCTTTGGCGGCGCGCTTCTGCTGGCGGCGGACCGTGGAATCGAGACGTACATTCTCTGCCTCACCGACGGCCAGGCGGCCACGCATCGCGGCGACGCCGCATCCGGCGACGCGCTGGGCGCAATGCGCCGCGCCGAGTTCGCCGCCTCCTGCGAAGTACTGGGCGCAGCCAAACACGAATTGATGGACTATCAGGACGCGCAGTTGGAGTTCGTCGACTTCTCCGAGGCCGCCGGGCGGCTGGTCGAAAAGATCCGCAGCTACAAACCCGACGTAGTGCTCACCTGGGCGGGCGATGGCGGCCTGAACACGCATCCCGACCACATGATGGTCTCCACGCTGACGACCTCAGCCTTCCACTGGGCGGGGCGAGCGAAGCGCTATCCCGAGGCTGGCGAAGCTTATGCGGCGCAGCGGCTCTATCACCTCAGCACGAACTTCTTCATGCCCGACCGTCAGGCTCCCATGCCGATGCCGTGGTCGGTACGGCTCGACGTCAGCGCGGTCCGCGAGCGCAAGGCCGAAGCCTTCCGCCAGCACATCTCACAGGCTCCCCTGATGGAGAGGACCAGGGGCATCTTCGAGGAGCACGGTGCAGAGGAGTTCTATACTCTGGTCGCGGCCGCCGATCCCCAGCCCTGCCGCATGACCAGCGACCTCTTCGAAGGACTCCAGACATCATGATCGAACCAGACCAGAGTACGGACGCCGATCCCATCGTGATCTTCCACTCGTGGATGCAGGCCGCCGAGTCTGCCGAGCCGAACGATGCCAACGCCGTTGCGCTGGCCACCGCAACCCGCGATGGAGCCCCAAGCGTCCGCATCGTGCTGATGAAGCGCGCCGACGAGCACGGCTTCGCCTTCTACACCAACGCCGAGAGCCAGAAGGGCGAGGAGTTAGCAGAGAATCCACGAGCGGCGATGTGCTTTCACTGGAAGTCGCTGCGGCGGCAGGTGCGCATCTCGGGCGCGGTCGCGCCGCTGCCGGACGAAGACGCCGACGCGTACTTTCACAGCCGTTCCCGCTTGAGCCAGTTAGGCGCGGCGGCCTCGGAGCAGAGCCGAGTGCTCGCCAGCCGCGAGGCCCTGGATGCCCGTGTGTGCGAGATGGAGCAGAGGTTCCCCGGCGAGGTTCCCCGGCCTGCATACTGGAAGGGCTACCTGCTACAGCCCGAGCGGATTGAGTTCTGGCACGACGGCGCGGGACGCCTACACGACCGCTTCCTCTTCTTGAAGCAGGAGAGTGGCTGGCGTGTGGAGCGACTCTTCCCATAACTCTCGTGCGCTATGCCCTCCAGAGCTTCGGCAGCGCACCCTCTGCGCCGGTAACTGGGTCGGATGCGGGAAACTTCACCCTGCTCATGCGCTCGCGGACCTCCGGTGTCGGGGCAGTGCGGCAGATGTCCCATGCCTCGCCGGGAGGGTACGCCCCGATGACGAGGAAGTCGTCCGAGGCCGAGATGCGGCAGTGCCCGGTGCCTGTAGGCAACACGGCAATATCGCCCGCGTGAACCGTAACGGCAGTGCCACCTTCGCCGCCCAGAACAAGATCGGCGTGGCCAGCGGCAAAGCCCAGAACCTCGTGCGCGGTGGAGTGATAGTGGTGAAACGTGTAGACTCCGTTGCGCCACTGCGGAGGCCAGCCGTTGGCGGCAAAGAGCCGCTCCATCGTCGACGCAAGATCTCCAGCCACGGGCAGCGCGTTGCGATAGAGCAGCACGGGCAGTACGTTGTTCGGCATCCAGCCATTGGGCTTCAGGTGAAGTTGCTCCGGCGCGTGCGGCTGCGGCGCAGACGTACCGGCCACCCCTGCGGCCACGATCCCTGCGGCGAACTGTCGGCGATTGATCTGCGCGGTCATGGCTGGCGGAATCCCTCCATTGCAGATTAGTGTAGCTGGAACTCCGGACTACCCATCACCAGAGCGGTAAGCAGGTTCAGCGTGTCCGTGCTGTTCGCAGCGGGCAGATCGGTCATCTGCTTGTGGATCAGCTCGTTGGTCTGAGCGGAAATATCCGATCCGACGAGAGCGGATTCGAGCACACCAAGAGCGATGTCAGGCCCGGCAGGATTCGCGTTCGCCCTAGGCTCTGCCGAGGTCGTCAGAATCGCCTCGGAGTACCTGGGCTTCACCGGATTCGCTGCAACGGTAGAGCTGGCCGTCTGCGACATCAACCCCAGCGCGAGGACACGCGCTGCGTCGAACTTCTGATTCGCGAACTTGCCTCCTGTAAGCGAATAGGCAAAGTTGAGACGATCCACCAGAGCACCGGAGTTCATCCACTGGTCGGCGGTGATGGAGTAGCCGGTGGGCGGAAGCGCGTAGTACGGCGGCATCCCCATCGTCTTGAGCGTGTTCACCAGTGCGCCGGGATTTACCGGATCGGTAGCTGTAGTGCGAAAGGCCGAGGCAAGGAACTCGGTCGGCGTCTTGACCTTGTTGCGGAAGTACCTAGTCGAATTGAACGCCGGCGACTGCACCAGCGTGTGGAGAACCGCTTTGATATCGCCGTCGGTGGAGAGATAAACGGACGCCATGCGATCGACCAGCGCAGCCGGAGGATCGTCGGCCACAAAGCGCTGCGCTAATTTGTAACTTATAAAATTCGCGGTCTTCGGACTCGCCGCGAGCAGTGTAAGCGCGGCAATTCCCTGCTTCATACTCTCGGAAGTAACGGGGGCTGGCGGCGAGGCAACCGGATGCTGTGTGCTGCCGATCTCCCCGTTTTCTCCTAATGTGTAACCGAACCAGATCTTTGTTCCGGGCTCGTGACGGCGAGGATCAAAGACAAAGGCCCCACCGAAGTTTGGCTGATCGACGGTCCAGCCTGTGAGGATGGCGGAGAGTGCGGTCACGTCGGCCTGAGTATACCCACCGTTGACTCCGACAGTGTGGAGTTCCATCACCTCCCTGCCGTAGTTCTCGTTGAGGCCGCGATTGCCGCGTTTGGAGCGGGGATTGTGAGGATTCACACCATTAGCAAGAGAGTCGGGGCCGATGGACTGCCAGTTATCGAGGTAGACCATCATGGCAGGGCTGGTGGCCGTAGCGATGAGGAGATCGCGGAACTTGCCGAGCGCGTGTTTGCGAATGACGTCTCGTTCATAGCTGGTCGTGTACCACTGGTCGGAGTCTTTGCCGATAAAGACGTTGAAGTGATTGAACCAGAAGTCGGTCATGACCTCCTGAAGCTGACGTTCAGAGAGAATCACGCGAAGAAGCTTCGCCTGCGAGAGCTCGCTGATGATCTGGTACGAAGAACCGACGTTGGCGGCCATGCCGTTGAAGAGTTCGCGCTCGCGTGGCGTGAACTGGCTAAGCAGAGTATTGCGCTGGTCTCCCGCAACGTAGCTGGTGAAGGTGATGCGGTCCGCAACGGGAAGCTGAAGCAGCGCGGCCATACGCTGATTCTTCGGCAAGGCAAAGAGGTCTCCGGCAACGCGAGCCGCAGTGGCCTGATCGGCCTTCTTCTGTTCGGCGAGTTCAGCGTCAGCAGGTTGCGCGACGGACGGTTGTCCATTCGCGTCGAGCTTCTTCTGCCCCGCCTCTTTCGTGAGCTTGTAGATCTGCACCTCATACATCGCGGCAAGCTGAAGATCGGCGGGCATGGGGCGCTTGCCGTCGACTATCTGTTGCACGACGCCGCGGCTGGGGAAGATCGCAAGGGCGCGATCCGGCGAGAGATTCAGCGTGGGATAGTCGGCAAGTCTCTTATCCAGCGCAGCATCGGCAATAGAGTCAGGATTAAGTTGCTGCTCAAACCAGGCCTCGGGAGTCTGCGCGAGCACAGCCTCTACATCGCCGGGCCGAGGCCCAAAGGTGAAGCGGTTGAGCATCTGCTGGGCTCGCTGACGCGGCGTAAGCGGAACAAGCTTTCCCTCCACAGACGGCTTCGCCGAAGCCGGAGCCTTCGGCTTCTTCGCAGTCCGATGGGGCGCGGTCTGCCCGCAAAGCGGAAGTGCAACAGCCAGAGCAAGGGATGCAACAAGAATCTTACGCATAGGCCGCCTCGTCTGGTTAGACAGAGGTTCGTGCAGCTTAGTTGCGCTCTCCGCTCAAAGTTACCACTCTTGCTTCCGCCATCATTGCACAAAGCTCTCAAAACAAGTTAGATAAGGAGAGACCTCGCGGAACATCTTTTAGAGGAATATTTAATCTTTCCGTTTGGTTACGTTTTCTTCATTTCAGGAAAAGAGGTTGTCTCTCCGATGAACAAGCAGGTCGCAGGAAAGCTTCTCACAGCCTCCCTGTTTTTCGCCGCAGCAATGCTCCCTCCACAGGCATCGGCACAGGATGCAACGCCAAAGCCTCCCGAGTTCGAGGTGGCATCCATCAAACCTGCGCAGCCGGACCCACGTGGAGGTAGAGTCGGCTGGGTTGCGGATGGTTTTCAGGGAATCATCACGACAAAGAACCTGATGAGTATGGCGTATAGCATCCGATCCACATATATCTTTGACGCACCGGGATGGACTGACTCCAGCTTATACAGCGTCAATGCAAAGATAGACGACACATCTCTTGACGCTCTCAAGAAGATGCCACCTAAAGAAGTGGGCAAACAGTACAACCTGATGGTGCAGTCTTTACTGCGGGATCGATTCAAATTACAGGTGCGGAAAGAGACAAAGGAATTGCCGGTCTATGCTCTGGTCATCGCCAAAGGAGGACCTAAATTTAAACCAAGCGCACCAGCGAAACCGGGCACCGATGGAAAGATACCGCCTGAGGAAGCGTCGGTGAATATAACCTTTGCCGGATCGATGCGGACGCTTATGTTCAGGCAGATGAGTATGGATGATCTGCCCGGCTATCTCATTGGCACCGACCGCAAAATACTCAATGAGACAGGACTTCAAGGCAAATACGACTTTGATTTGCAGTTCCAGGAGGATACATCAGGCTCCGACAACAGCGGGCCTTCCCTCTTTACAGCGCTTCGGGAACAACTAGGCCTGAAGTTGGAGCCACGCAAAGGCCCAGTGGAAACGTTAGTAGTCGAGCATATAGAAAAGCCTTCAGAGAATTAGACCATCGCTCTTCAAACCCGCGTAGTGCGAAGCGGAGCACGCGAAGACTTCCTGCTCCGCTTCATCACCACATAAGCAGCACGAGCCAGCAGAAGCACCGCAAGCACGACCGTCACCTTCCACGGCCGATACACTCCGGGCTTCATCTGCCACCAGAAGTGAGCCACCACTGCAAGCGCAGCCACATAAACAAGCCAGTGCAGACGCTGCCAGTTCTTCCCGCCCATAGCCCGAATCACACGAGCAGGCGAAGTCACGGCAAGCGCAAGCAGGATCGTCCACGCAAAGAGCCCCACCTGGACAAACCGGCGCTGTTGCAGGTCCTCCACGATGCCGGGCCAGATCAGTCTCCACTGCTCCCAGATCGCCCCCGGATGCCCCGCCCGCAGTCCCTCGGAGACGGCAGCAAAATCATAGCCGGAAAAAAGAAACACATACGTGGCAAGGTGCAGCGTCGCATAGAAGAACGCGTACAGCCCGACCATCCTGCGAAAGCGGACAAGGAACGCGAGCTTCGGCGAGAGGCGTCGGACAGGCGTAATCGCCAGCGAGGCCAGCAGCAGGAAGACCGCCCAATCGCCCGTAAAGTGCGTGATAAAGCTCACCGGGTCGTCGTTTTCGGCAAGAGCGCCCGAGGCGTACTGGCGAAGCAGCCACAAAAAAGGCGCAAGGCAGAGCAGATGCAGAACAGCTTTCAGGACGAAGATGGCGCGCCGGGACATGAGTTGGAATTAGTTTAGCGTGAGACGGTCCCAGCGGCGTTTTTCTCCTATTAACTCGCGCTTCCCGGCGTAATGCTGGAAAATAGAAGTTTGCGCATGAATGACCAGATCACAATCCGCGGCGCCCGCACCCACAACCTGAAGAACATCGACGTCGACATCCCCCACAACGCCCTCACCGTCGTCTCGGGCGTCAGCGGCTCGGGCAAGTCCTCCCTCGCCTTCGACACCGTCTACGCCGAAGGCCAACGCCGCTACGTCGAGTCTCTCTCGGCCTACGCCCGCCAGTTTCTCGAACGCATCGAAAAGCCCGACGTCGACCACATGGACGGCCTCGCCCCGGCCATCGCCATCAAGCAGAAGAACCAGACACGCAACCCGCGCTCCACCGTCGCCACGGCCACCGAGATCTACGACTACCTGCGCCTCCTCTACGCGCGCTGCGGCACCGTCACCTGCCTGCACTGCGGCGGCATCGTCAAGCGCGACTCCGTCGACGAGATCGTCGACACGCTCTTCGCCCTGCCCGAGAGCACCCGCGCCTATCTCCTCTTCCCCATCGTCCGCGCCGAGCTCAAGCTCGAACCCATGCAGATGCCCACCGCCTCCGAAGAGGCCGACGCTCCCAAGCCCGCAAGAAAGACCGCTGCAAAGAAATCGACGAAGGCCACCAAAGCCGCACCCGTGCCTGTCATCGACATCGCCGACTCGCTCAAGGAGCGTCTCTCCGAGCTTCGCCGCCGCGGCTATAATCGCCTCTTTCAAAATGGCAATATCGTCGAGTTCTCCACGCCCGAGTCCCTCCTCGAACTCGACTTCACCCAGCTCATTTTCGTTCTCATCGACCGCCTCTCCCTCAGCCCCGACTCCCGCGCCCGCATCGTAGACGCCATCGAGACTGGCTACCGCGAGTCCGGCGAAGTCCGCTTCCACACCGTCCCGCGCGAAGGCGAAGGCGAGCCCCGGCAACTGCGCTTCTCCGCCGCCTTCGAGTGCACCACCTGCCACCGCGCCTACCGCGAGCCCGAGCCGCGTCTCTTCTCCTTCAACAATCCCTACGGCGCCTGCCCGCGCTGCCAGGGCTTTGGCAACACCATCGACTTCGACCCCGACCTCATCATCCCCGACAAGTCGAAGACGCTCGCCGAAGGAGCCATCGCTCCGTGGACCACGCCCAAGTACCGCCCGCATCACAGTGAGCTGCTCCGCGCCGCCAAGGCCGCGGGCGTCCCCACCAACATCCCCTGGTACGACCTCACCGCCGACCAGCAGCGTTACATCGAAGACGGCAGCGGCAGCTTCCCCGGAATTCGCGGCTTCTTCTCTGCGCTCGAACGCAAAAAGTACAAGCTCCACGTTCGCGTCTTCCTCTCCAAATACCGCGGCTACGCACTCTGCCCGGACTGCCGCGGCCAGCGTCTCCGCGCCGAAGCCCGCGCCGTTCTCATCAACAACCAGAACATCTGCGAGACCTCCGCGCTCACCATCACTGCCGCGCAAAACTTCTTCGATAATTTGCAACTTTCACCGGCACAAACAGAAATCGCCGGAAAGATCCTCGAAGAGGTCCGCCAGCGCGTCCACTTCCTCCACCAGGTCGGCCTCGACTACCTCACGCTCGACCGCCTCAGCTCCACGCTCTCCGGCGGCGAGTCGCAGCGAATCCAGCTCGCCACCTCGCTCGGCTCTCGGCTCGTCGGCGCTCTCTACGTCCTCGACGAGCCCAGTATCGGCCTCCACACCCGCGACACCGCCAAGCTCATCCGCATCATGAAGGACCTGCGCGATCTCGGCAACACCATCCTCGTCGTCGAGCATGATCCCGACGTCATCCGCGCCGCCGACTACCTGCTCGATCTCGGCCCCGGCGCGGGCGAGCTGGGCGGCCAGCTCCTCGCCTCCGGCACCGTCCTCGAGGTCTCAGCCAACCCCAACTCCATCACCGGCAAATATCTCTCAGGCCGCGCCAGCATCCCCGTTCCCAAGCATCGCCGTGAGCCCGGCCGCGAAAAACTCAAGCTCACCGGAGCCCGCGTCCACAACCTGCGCGGCGTAGACATCGAGATCCCGCTCGGCCTCCTCTGCTGTGTCACCGGCGTCAGCGGCAGCGGCAAATCCACCCTCGTCCATCAAGTCCTCTATCGAGCGCTCATGCAGTCCCTCGGTCAGACCGAAGGCAGCGATCCCGCGCACCTCTTCCGTGAACTTTCAGGCACTCAGCATCTCAACGACGTCATCCTCGTCGATCAGTCCCCCATCGGTCGCACCCCGCGATCCAATCCGGTTACATATATCAAGGCCTTCGACGACATCCGCGCTCTCTTCGCCTCGCAACCCGACGCTAAGCGCCGCGGCTTCGGCCCCGGACACTTCTCCTTCAACGTCCCCGGAGGTCGTTGCGATGTCTGCGAGGGCGACGGAACCGTCACCGTAGAGATGCAGTTCCTCGCCGACGTAGAGCTTCCCTGCGAGGAATGCAACGGAACACGTTACAAATCCTCCGTTCTAGAAATCAAGTACAAAAACAAGAGCATCCACGACGTCCTCGACATGACCGTCAAAGAGGCGCTCGTCTACTTCGCCGGTCATCCCCGCATCGTCGACAAGCTCTACGTCCTCGACGAGGTCGGTCTCGGCTACGTCCGCCTCGGCCAGTCCGCCACCACGCTCTCCGGCGGCGAGGCCCAGCGCGTCAAGCTCGCCTCGCACCTCGCCACCGCGCGCAGCATCACCTCACGCTCCGCCAGCAACGAGGCCGCCAAAGCCCGCAGCCGCACCCTCTATATCCTCGACGAGCCCACCACCGGCCTGCACTTCGACGACGTGGCCAAGCTCCTCGCCGCCTTCCGCAAACTCATCGAGGGCGGCGGTTCCCTGCTCGTCATCGAGCACAACCTCGACGTCATCAAGTCCGCCGACTGGATCATCGACATGGGGCCCGAAGGCGGCAGCGGCGGCGGCCAGGTCGTCGCCATCGGCACGCCCGAAGAGATCGCAGCAAACCCGCGCTCCCACACCGGCCACTGGCTTGCCCCCGTTCTCAATCTGCCATCGCTGGCAACAGAACACGGTCTCCAGACCGCTCTCTGATTTCAAAGAAGATAGAGAATGTCCTTTTTAGGAGCCTCATCCTCAAGCGAAAATAAATCGTTTATTCGCGTAAACGAATGAAGCGGAGAGCCTCTCCAAATCATCTGGATTAGAGCTGTACTTCCAGATATGCGCATTAAACAAATCTTTCGCACGCTCCTTCTTTGTCTTTTCTCGATTCCGGCACAAACGCAGCTCGTCTCCGCACCAGAGCCGCAGGCAGCAATCATCGCAGGCGTCGTCACCGACACGGACGACGCCGTCATCCCCGGCGCCACCATCTCCATCGACGGCCCCGATCCCATCCAGACCATCTCCACGGCCGATGGATCGTTCACGCTGAATAACCTCCGTCCCTCGGCCTCTTATCATGTCACCGTCGCGGCCCATGGATTCGCCAACTGGTCGTCTCCCTCCATCGTCCTTCAGCCGGGCCAGCATCTCGACCTCTCGGAAATTCACCTCATCGTCAGCGCACTTGAGACCTCCGTCACGGCCATGCTGCCGGAGCAGATCGCGCTCGAACAGGTCAAGCTTCAGGAGAAGCAGCGCGTCTTCGGAGTAGTCCCCAACTTCTACGTCTCCTACGATCAGCAGTTCGTGCCGCTTCCCACCAAGCTGAAGTACCAGCTCGCCTTCCGCTCCGCCACCGACGTCGTCACCATCGCCGGAGCCGCCATCCTTGCCGGAGCCAATCAGGCATCGGACGGCAAGCCCAACTACGTGCAGGGAGCCAAAGGATTCGGCCAGCGCTTCGGAGCCGCGTATGCCGGAGCCGCTACCGACGTCATCATCGGCGGAGCCGTTCTGCCTTCACTGCTCCATCAGGACCCCCGCTACTTTTATCAGGGCGTAGGCACCAAAAAATCGCGCGCGCTGCACGCCATCTCCGCGCCTTTCATCGCCAAGGGCGATAACGGCAAGTGGCAGTTCAACTACTCCAGCGTCGGCGGTGACCTCGCCGCAGGTGCAATCGCCAATGCCTACTATCCGAAGTCGGATCGAGGCCCCGGCCTCGTCTTCAACGGCTTCGCCATAGCCACCGGAGGACGCATCGCCAACGCGCTCGCGCAGGAGTTCATCCTGCGCCGCATCACCAGCCACTCCCACGAGCAGAAAGACCCTGTGCCATAGGCTATATCGATATGGCAAACAGTTAAAAACGTGAGCTGGCGATAGTTCCCTATCGCCAGCTCACGTCAATTAAAACCAACATAGTTACAAATACATAGCAACGAAGCCAGCCCGTTTACGAGCGAACCGCTCCGCGCATCCGACGCGCCACCGGAGCCAGCGCCGCAAGGCCGCCGCTGAGCAGAAGATAGATCGACGACGGCTCAGGCACCGGGCTCGTCGAAGCAGCAGTCGTATCGACCGCGAAGCTTTCCGATCCCAGAACATCCTGCGCATCTCCAGCCGCGCCGCCAGTCAGCGTATAGAACCCGGAGTAAAGAGCGCCCGGATCAGCCAGAGGATCGCTCACCGTCACATCGAACAGTTCGATATCGCCCGACGAAGTGCCGGGATCAAGCGAGAACGGCACCGTGCTGAAGAACTGGTCGTTGATCGTAAAGCTGAGGCCGTCCAGCGTCACGGTATCGCCATTCAGGAAGATGGTGGAGCTGCTGTTGTTCGTGATCGTGCCGAAGAACTCCAGCGTGTCTCCAGCAGATGCGCTCTGGACCGGCTGGTCGAACGAGATCGTCACGCTATCGGCCTTCGCAGCCACAGTCCCAAGCGTCGCAAGCATCAAGGTGCAAAGTAAAGTCTTCTTCATAGTCTCCTCTTTCTGTTTTTGTCTCGTAATTATGGAAGCATGATGCGTGCGCTAGAGTTCAATGCTCCGCCGCTGTAAGAACCAGTGATCGACAGCGAGCTGGCCGCGCCCGACGCGCCCACCGTACCGGGCACCGTCACCGTAACCTGCGCCGTACCGCCCGCCGGAATCGTCCCGACCGTCGCCGGTAGCGGCGTAGCCGTGGCCGATCCCACCTTCACTCCGGTAAGCACCACGTTCGTGGCTGCGGTTCCGCCCGCATTCGCAATTGTTACCGTAACCGTTACATTACCGCCGCTGCGCGACAGGGCTTTCGTCACCACCAGGCTGGCCGGAGATGCCGCCGGATTCACCGTGATCGTCGTGGTCTTGCTGGCCGTCGTATAAGCGGTCGTGTCAGCAGGAGTAAACGTCACCGAGAGCGTCTGCCCTGCCCCAGCCGACAACACCGAACCCGCCGCCGGGCTGTAGACGAACGTGCCGGGAATGCTGGCCGTAGCATTCAGTTGCTCCGACGAGAGTGCGCTGCCGAAAGTGATCGCCGCCGGGGTCGCCCACGTAATCGTCGGCGTCACCTGTGCCGGAGCCACCGGCGCAAACGACACGCCCTTGAAATTCGAGTCCACCGGGGCCGCCGCCAGTTGCGTGAACGTCTCGCTCGCCGCCTGCGAGGCCACCGTGTAGCTCAGAGTGTCCGTGATCGCGTACAGATATGTCTGGTCCAGATCGGTCAGCGTGTAGTTGGTCGCATAGAGCTGCACCTGTCCGCCCACCACCATACCCGCCAGCCCATACAGCCCCGTCGTGCCCGACGACTTGCTGTTCTTCACCAGATTCAACCCGTTGTACAGCGTATACGCAAGGCTCCAGCTTCCCGAGCCATCCGCCTTGCTGTTAATCCACTTCTCCAGCCCACCATTGCCCAGCGAGCTGTCCGCCGAGTTGTTCTTCGGATTGCCGCTATCCGCCACATACAGCGTCGAGGGGTTCGCGAAGAAGAAGCCCACCGGGCTCACATTGATCTGCAACCCCGCGTTCAGGCTGTTGCCATTGCTGTTGGCTCCCGTTGTAATCGTCTCCTTGCCCGTGCCGCCGCTGTTGCCGTAGCTGTTCAACATCACCGGCCCGCCCACGGTCGTCGTCGGCAGATTTCCCGCCGTCCCCAGCGTACCGATATAACTCCGCGCCGAGTTCGAACCACCCTTCGTATCCACCGACACATACAGCGAGCCATTCACAATCTGCACATCGCGCGTATCCTGCGAGATCGTGTTGTTCGTCGTATCCAGTCCCGTAATCGCCACCGGCGCATTGTTCACCACGCCAAGCGGCGTCAGGAACACTCCGCCCGTCGCATCACTGCCCGTACCCTGCCCCGAGATATAAGCGTTCTTATCGTCAGCCGTAAACACGCTACGAGGATTGTTCGTATTGAAGACGTTATAAACCGCCGTCGAAGAGTCGATGTTGCCATACGCATCAATCAGAGCCACCACGCGCGGCACCGCCGTATAGCTCTTTCCCGTCAGGCTGCCCGACTGCCCCAGTGCATTCGAAGGAGCCGCTCCATACGCCGGAGGATTCTCATTGAAGCTGTTCGCATTCACGCCATAGCCCATAATCGTCAGGTACTTGCCCGACCGCGAGAGATGCAGCGCCGCCTCCGACGAAGATCCATACTCCGCCGAGACCGGGAAGTTCGCACCCGAAACCATCTGCGGCAGCGCCAGCGACCGGAGATACGTCGCGCCCGTCGTCCCCGTCGGCTCGTACACAAACAACGACATCGGAGACGCCTGGTTATCGCCGTATCCGGTCGAAGAGCTGTTCCCCGAGCCCGTCCCGCTTCCATTGGCAACACCCGCGCACGTACCGCCCAGCACGCCGCAACCTTCCACCGAAACCACCAGGTTGCCCGGAGCAAAGACCGGGGTCTGCTGCGCAAACGCGGGAACAGAAATCAGCGCCACAGCCGTCAGCGCGATTGTTGGAAGGCCACCAGCTACAGGCCGCTTCTTCGGGTACATCGAGTCGTTCACAGGATCTCCGTAAATGGATGAATTTCCTGCAACTTATCAGGCAATTATTACGGGAGCATGAGAATCGAATCGAAAATCAAACTATAGTCAATCCCCCGTTCGGGTTATCCCTGCCCTGCCTGCACCCTTCTGCCGGCCGATCCCACGAAAACCTCACGAGGCAAACCCCTTTTCAGCCGCATTAAAAACGCAAGCCGAACGCCGCTCGGCAACAGCCGGGCACATCGTTCGGCCAGCATTCTTCTTGATAAAAGGACGGCCCCTACTGAGCCGCTGCGCTAGCCGCGATCACCGAAGCGATCAGGCCGGTCGCCACCGCCCCCAGCACGAAGTTCCCATCGACCTCGCGCCACTCGTATCCCCGCGGAGGTGTACGCAGACGATACCGCCGATAGTCGATGCGCTCACCGCGTCCCCAGTCGGAGGACGGCATCCTGCGGCCGCGTCTCCAGTTGTTGTGCCGCACATACCTGTGGTTGTCATACCGCCCCGGCTGGGCCATCGCAGACCCGCCCACAAGACTCACCATCAGAGTCGAAATCGTCAAAAACCTGCCAATCAGTGCCATAGGTTCTCCTGTCTTTCTTTGATCCCATTCTTCGCACTTCACGTTGTTTCCGCCGGCCGATATTCCTTCCAAAACGGGAAAATCAACCTGCGCTCCCAGAGGGGAAGCAGTTTGAACAATACAGCCTCCGCGCGCCGCGCACAACGCCCCAATCGGGGGAATCGTATTTTCAAAACGATTGAAAACTCCCCACGTCAGGCTTAGTGGAGCGTCTGCATCTTGTGGTCGTATATCTTCATCTGCTCCGCCACCAGCGCATTCACCTTCTTCAACGCCACCTGCGTATTCGCGTCCAGATCGGACCAGTTCCGCGTAACCTGCTGCTGTTGCAGCGAAGAGCCCACGACGTCCCCATTCTGCCCAATCATGGCCGCCATCACCAGCGTCACCATCTTCTGGCCCATGTCGACTGTAGTCTCACGAACCCTGTACGAAATATCGTTGCAGGCCTCCAGATGAGCAACGTCCCCATAGCCCCATTCGGTCTGGTTCTTCCGGCAGGCCTTCGGCGTCTTGTAGAACGTAAACATCGACAGCACATACTGCCCCTTACTCATATAGTCCGAGTAATTGTGACTAAGCCACTCCGTGGTCGACACATCGGGAATATAAATCTCAACATCCGCATCCGAAGCGACCAGCAGCGGAGTCGTCCACTGCTGCGTCTCGTCCATCACCTGCCCCGGTCTACCCAAAGCCCCGCGCTGCACAACCTGCTGACCAAAACCCGAGGCCGAAGAAAGTCCAGCCAACAACAATCCGGAAAGCACCCAAAAGAAACACCGGCGCCCGTCTAAACTCATATCCGCTCACCCATGGCACTGCCGCAATTTCAATATACAGAGAGACAAAACGAAGAACCTCTCCTCTTAGACGCATGACGTGCCTGTTATTCTTAAATCAGGGAAAGTCGTCGAAGCCCGGCCACTCCAGGCCGGGCTTCCGCACTTAAACCCGCAGCAAAAGTCCGGATTTATTTTTTGGCACTTTGCACACTTCAAAGCAGGAAGAAGGAACATCCACCATGCGGCAGCCAACACACCACGGAGAACGTCTCATCCTCATGCGAACTCTCCGCCTCGCCGCGATGCTTTTCTCCCTCACCACAATCTGCCCCGCCCAAAATCCCGCCCAGCTCCCCGCCGGAACCACCGACACCACCCAAACCCAGCAGCCCCAACCGCAAGATCCCATCCTCGCCCAGGCCACCGAAGCCCTCAACAAGCAGGACTATCCCACCGCCCTCAAACTCCTCACCTCCCTCGCCGAAAAAAATCCCTCCGACGCCCGCATCCTCTTCGACCTCGCCTACACTCAGGAAGCGCTCAACCAGTCCACCGAAGCCGCGGCCACCTACCGCCGCGCCATCGCCGCCGACGCCACCTTCCTCGATCCCCACGTAGCCCTCGGCCTCCTCCTCGCCCGCAGCGGCCAGCTAACCGACGCCCACGCCGAGCTAGCCAAAGCCGTCACCCTCGACAACGGCAACCCGGCCTTCAAAGCCAGCGCCTATCGCGCCCTCGCCCGGCTCGACCGCGCCCAGAACCCCGCCGCCGCCAGCGACGAGATTCTCTCCGCCATCAAGCTCACCCCCGAGACACCCGAAGACACCCTCCTCAGCGGCGAGATCGCCGAGGCTTCCGGCAACACCGCCGCCGCCGAAGCCGCCTACCGCCGCCTCCTCGCCGCCAATCCCAACAATCAGGACGCCACCTCCGCCCTCGCCCATCTCCAGCTCTCCCAGAAGCAGCCCGCCGAACAGACCGAGTCCCTCCTCACCGCCGCCCTCGCCAAAGACCCCGACAACCCCACCCTCAACGCCCAGCTAGCCAGCCTCTACGACCGGCAGGACAAACCCGCGCAGGCCATCCCCCTCATCCTCAAGCTCCACGCCGCGCACCCCGACGACGCCGACATCACCCGCCTCCTCGCCCACCTCTACACCCACAACCAGCAGTACGACCAGGCCGCCCCCCTCTACGCCGCGCTCGCCTCCTCCAGCAACGACCCCACCCTCCTCGACGACTACGGCGAAACCCTCATCCGCCTCAAGCGATTCGCCGAGGCCGAGACCGTCCTCCAGCGCGCCACCGCCAACCCCGCCGCCTTCACCAGCAAGGACGATCTCGGGGACGCCGCCGCTCACCTCGCCTTCGCCGCCTCGGCCAACAACGACCCCGCCACTACCTTGAAAGCGATCGAGCTTCGTGCTACAGTTCTGCCACCGTCGCCTTCGTCCCTCTTTCTTGCCGCGACGGCGCACGACAAGCTCCGCCACATCAAACAGGCGGCCGACCTGTACAAGCAGTTCCTGACCGTGGCAAACGGCAAATTTCCAGACGAGGAGTGGGAGGCTCGCCACCGCCTCATCACCCTCAACCATATGAAGTAGGCAAGCGCTCCTTACGAGGTGCGTGATGATTCAAAAGATCTTCTCCGCCGCTCTTCTTCCTCTCATCGCCTCCCTCGCCCTCTGCGTGCCCGCTCGCGCCGCCGCCATCGACGAGACGCTTCCCGACTCGCAGACCCTCACCCAGCTCCAGCTTCGCGCCGAACAGGCCAACCCGCGCGAGCAGTGCTTCCTCTACACCCAGCTCATCCACACCATGACCGAGATCGCCGGCAAGCAGCTCCGCAGCGGCAACATCGAGCAGGCCAGCCTCATGCTCCGGCAGATCGATCACTACGCGCAGCTCATCCACACGGACCTCGCCGGCAACGCCAAACGCCTCAAGGACGCCGAGAAGCTGATGCAGCACACCACATGGAGGCTCACCAGCCTCCTTCACCAGTCCTCTGCCGAAGACCGCGAAACCCTTCAGGCCACGCTCAAGCGCCTCAATCAGGTCCACGACGAGCTCCTCGCCCAGGTCTTCCTGCACTAATGCTCACGCGCCTCCTGCTGGCCGCGCTCCTCCTCACCCTGCCTCTGCACGCGCAGGATAAGGACTCCGCACTCACCCAGGCCGAGATCGACCAGCTCCGCGACTCCGCCTACTATCCCGACGACCGTATCCTCCTCTTCATCAAGCTCCTCGACACTCGCGACAAGGTCATCCTCGACCTCTTCGCCCACCCCCGCAAGCCCGGCCGCGAGCAGGACACCCACGACCTGCTGGAGCAGTTCACCGCCATCGCCGACGAGCTAAACGACAACCTCGACAACTACGGCCCACGCCACCGCGACATCCGCAAATCCCTGCCCAAACTCATCACCGCCACCGAGCGCTGGGCCTCCAATCTAAAGACCCCGCCCGATGACGACGCCTACAACGTCAGTCGCAAGCTTGCCCTCGAAGCCATCCAGGACATCCGCGAAGAGGCCACCCAGCTCCTCACCGAGCAAAAGACCTGGTTCGCCGCCCATCCCCCAGCCAAAGAGAACAGGAACGGCTCCATCGAAATTCTCCGCTGAACATCCACATCCCATCGCCCCGTCGCCGTTGTTCTTGCTTTTGTCGTTGCCTGTTTTTTGGTTTGTCATTCCCGAAGGGAATCTGCGTTTGCTGTTGCTGTTGCTGTTGCTGTTGCTGTTGCTGTTGCTGTTGCTGTTGCTGTTGCTGTTGCTGTTGCTGTTGCTGTTGCTGTTGCTGTTGGGATTAGA
>JAATEV010000055.1 GCA_015655585.1 Terriglobales bacterium
CCGTACTTGTCGGCCACATCGCAGAGCTTGTCGACAGGGCAAATGTCTCCGTCCATGGAGAAGACGCCGTCAGTGATGACGAGTTTGTGGCCGGGCTCATTCTGGATTTCTTTCAGGAGCTCTTCGCAGTGCGCGGCGTCTTTGTGGCGGAAAACCTTGATCTTCGCGCGGGAGAGGCGCGCGCCGTCGATGATGCTGGCATGGTTGAGCTCGTCGGAGAGGATGAAGTCATCTTTGCCGAGGATGGAGCCGACGGTGCCGGAGTTGGCGGTGAAGCCGGACTGGAAGACGACGCAGGCCTCGACGCCTTTGAAGGCGGCGATCTTTTCTTCGAGTTCCATGTGGATGCGCATGGTTCCGGCGATGGTGCGGACGGCTCCGGAGCCTACGCCGTATTTTTGCGTGGCGGCGATGGCGGCTTCGCGGAGCTTGGGGTGTTCGCAGAGGCCGAGGTAGTTGTTGGAGGCGAGGTTGATGACCTGCTTGCCGTCGTAGGTGCAGAGGGGGCCTTGCTCGTCTTCGAGGATGCGGAGCTTGAAGAAGGTTCCGCGCTGGCGGAGGTCGTCGAGCGCGGCGGTGAGATGGGCGAGCTGGGGACGGGTGGCGGCGGTCATAGGGTTATCGTAAACCTTCGGGGGCATCGTAAACCTTTGCGAACAGGAGCGTTGGGTGTTGTTGGGTGGCCGCGGGTGGCTTGTGGGGTGGAATCGGCATCTTACGGTGGGTAGTGATTTTTTAGAGACAAGAAACCATGTATGAGGGCCGGAAGATGAAATTTGAATCGATGAAACGATCTGTGGGAGTGATGGCGCTGGCGATTTTTATGCTGGTGGGATGCAAGTCAAAGGACGAGGCGGCGATTGAGGCGGCGAAGCAGCAGGCCGTGGCTACGGGACAGCCGCAGCAGGTGGTTTCAACTGACAAGAACGGAACGGTGACGACGACTACGGTGCAGCCTCCGGCTCCGGGGCAGACGGCGCAGGCGATGACGACGACGGTGACTCCGGTGGCGGCGAATACTCCAGCTCGGGCTCCGGGAGTGGTCTCGGGCGCTGTTGCTCCGGCGGGTGAGTCTGGTGCGGCTGGGCCGGTGGATGCTGCGGGGCAGCCGGTGGGTGCGGGAGCTCCAGTGCAGGTGGAGGATGTCAGCGTGGCGGCGGGGACGGATCTTACGATTCGGATCAACCAGCACATCAGCGTGAAGACGAACCATGCGGGAGACCGCTTCGATGGCGAGGTGGAGGCTCCGGTGACGGGGGAGAACGGGCAGGTAGTGATTCCGAGGGGCGCGCCGGTGGGCGGCGTGGTGGTGGCTTCGCATAAGCGTGGGCACTTCAAAGGGGCTTCGATTCTGGAGCTGCGGCTGACTAGCCTGACTCTGAACGGGACTCGGTATGCGCTGGATACGCGAGCGTTGACGCGGACGAAGAAGGGCAAGGGCAAGAGGACGGCGGCGTTCATCGGCGGCGGCAGCGGGCTGGGGATGCTGGTGGGCGGCGTGGCTACGGGCGGGGTCGGCCTGCTGGTGGGCGGGCTGGCCGGTGCGGGCGCGGGTACGGCGGTGGGCGGCCTGACGGGGAACCGCGATATCGAGATTCCGGCGGAGTCGGTGGTCCACTTCCGTCTGGCGGATGAGCTGGTGTTGCAGCCCTCATAGTGTGTGGGGAGCGAGGAAGGCCTGTCCTGCGGGACGGGCCTTCTTTTGGTTGTTTTTTGCCTGGGGTGAGTTCGGGCCAACCCATCCTATAGGATGGGTTGGTTCGTCTGGCGGGGCATTTGCAGGAGTTGTTTCGCCGGGTTATTTCGAGGAGAGAGTGCATGGGGATTCGTTTGCATTTTTGGGGTGCGGCGCAGACCGTCACCGGGTCGTCGCATCATCTGGAGTGTGCGGGGCAGAATGTGTTGCTGGATTGCGGGCTGTTTCAGGGGCACAGGCAGCAGGCTCGGGACATTAATTCGCACCTGGCGCTGCCGGTGGAGCAGTTGAACGCGGTGGTGTTGTCGCACGCGCACATTGACCATAGCGGAGACCTGCCGCTGCTGGCGAAGCAGGGCTATGGCGGGCCTATCTATACGACGCCTTCGACAGTGGACCTGTGCGACAAGATGCTGAAGGACAGCGCGCACATTCAGGAGTCGGACGCGGAGTTTGTGAGCCGGCGGGGAAGGTACCGCAGATCGATCGGGGTTCCGGCGGACGGAGCGGCGGTGGAGCCGCTGTATACGCAGGAGGACGCGGCGAAGGCGGTGGACCAGATGCGGGCGGTGAAGATTCATGAGCCGCAGTTGCTGGCGGGCTCGACGAAGGACGCGGGATTTACGATGAGGAGCTTCGATGCAGGGCACATGCTGGGCTCGACGTGCGTGTTGATGGAGGCGAGAGAGAAGGGGCAGATGATGCGGCTGCTGTTCTCTGGCGATGTGGGGCGGAAGGGGCTGCCGATTATCCGCGACCCGGAGACGGCTCCGAAGGCGGACTACCTGATTATGGAGAGCACCTATGGGAACAGGCTGCACCAGCCGGTGGGGCCGGTGAAGAAGAAGCTGGCGCATCTGGTGAACCGCACGATCGCTCGGGGCGGGCATATTGTGATGCCCGCGTTTGCCGTGGGGCGGACGCAGCAGGTGGTGATGCTGCTGCATGAGCTGATCGACGCGAAGGAGATTCCGGATATTCCGATGTTCGTGGACAGCCCGCTGGCGGTGAATGTGACGGACGTCTTCCGCAAGCATGAGGAGGAGTGGGACCAGGAGGTGCGGGCGTTTGTGGATCTGAAGGAAGATCCGTTTGGGTGGGGGAGGCTGCGGTATATCCGCTCGGTGGAGGAGAGCAAGGCGCTGAATGGGCTGCATATGCCATTCATCGTGATTGCGGCCTCGGGGATGTGTGAGGCGGGGCGGGTGGTGCATCACCTGAAGAACAGCGTGGAAGACCCGAAGAACCTGATTCTGATTACGGGCTTTCAGGCGGAGAATACGCTGGGGCGCGCGATTGTGCGGAGGCAGCCGGAGGTGAAGATCTTTGGCGAGCCGATGCGGCTGCGGGCGGAGGTGGATTCTATCGGCGAGTTGAGCGGACACGCGGACCAGAGAGAGCTGCTGGAATGGATGGAGCCGGTGGTGCCTACACTGAAAAAAGTTTTTCTGGTGCATGGAGAGCCGGAGGCGCAGCAGGCTTTGAAGGGCGAGATCGAAAGGATCTACAAGCTGGAGGTTGTTTGCCCTAAGCGTGGGGATCGGTATGAGGTTTAAAAGATTTAAAAGCGCCCTTGCGCCGGGCGGGCGGCACTTCGTGCTGTATGTCGCTTTGCCTGGGCCTCCCGTTGGTCGGCTGGAAGATTTTTCTGCCGACCAACGGGAGGACTGCGCGAAGCTTTAAAAAGGCGTGTGAACGCCCGCTCCGCGCGTAGCGGGCCTGTCCGGCAGGACACGGTTTATTGGTGGAGATGTGTGGTTACCAGGCTGGTGGCTTGCTGGATGATTTCTTCATCGTTGCCGGTGCCTTCGAGCCAGTGCATGTCGGGTTCGCGGCGGAACCAGGTTAGCTGGCGTTTGGCGTAGTTGCGGTGGCCTTGCTGGGCCTGGGCTACGGCTTGTTCGCGGGTGAGCTCGTTGCGGAGGACGGCTGTGGCTTCGGCGTAGCCGAGCGAGGTGAGCGGGCGGCAGTCGTAGCCGTATCGGGCTACGAGGCGCTCGGTCTCTTCGATTAAGCCGCGGTCGAACATGGCTGCGGCGCGGTGGTTGATGCGCTCGTAGAGGAGTGGACGCGGTGGGTTGAGGCCGAGGCGGAGGATGCGGTAGCCGGTGAGGGCGTCGCGGCCTTGCTGCCACTGGATGGTCATGGGAGTACGGGTTTCTTCGGAGCTGGTGGAGGCTAAGGAGACTTCTATGGCGCGGATGACTTTGGGGACGTCGTTGGCGTGGATGGCGGCGGCTGCGGCGTGGTCGAGACGCTGGAGGATGCGGTGCAGGTGGGCGGGGCCGCGCTGGGCGGCTCGCCGGCGGAGGCGGTCGCGCAGGCCGGGGTGTTGCGGCGGCGCGGGAAAGAGGCCGTCGATGAGAGCGCGGAGGTAGAGGCCGGTGCCTCCGGCGACGATGGGGACGCGGCCGCGTTCGGTGATGCCGCGAAGGGCTTCGCGTGCCTGTCGGCTGTAGTCGCCCGCGGTGCAGGACTCGTCGGGCCAGGCGATGTCGATCATGTGGTGGGGGACGAGGGCGCGTTCTTCGTGCGAGGGCTTGGCGGTGCCGATCTCCATCTCGCGGTAGACGGCCACGGAGTCGCAGCTTACGATTTCGCCGTTGAACTGCTGGGCGAGGCGGATGGCGAGGGCGGTCTTGCCGCTGGCGGTGGGACCGGCGAGAACGATGAGCGGGGTCTCTACCATGGGTGACCCCAGTGCGGCGGGAAGGCGTTGTGGAGCCCGGTGCGGAGGATGCTGAAGAGCAGGACGGCGAAGGCGAGGAGGATGAGTCCGCGTATGTGACGGCGGCGCTCGGCCTGATGGAGTTCGGTCGGCGTGCGCTGGGGGAGGCTCATACGGCTATTCGGGCGGGTTCTTGTTGACGAGGAAGTCGATGCGCAGTTCGAGGTTCGGGCCCTTGAAGGCATTGGGCAGAGGCGGGAACTGGCCGACGGAGGTGATGCCGCCCCAGGCGGCGCGGTCGATGGCGGTGTCCTGGCTGGAGCCGTCGAGGTGCATGGCTCCGATGCGGCCATCGGGAAGGATGGTGAAGCGGACGAGGGTCTCGCCCTGCTTGTTGAGGGGCGGACGGGCCTCCTCGGGGATGAGGGGGAGCCAGTTGCGCTTGATGTCGCTGAGGATGCGGCGGAGGTAGGGGTTGAAGTCGACGCCCATAGTGTCGGAGAGGACCTGGACGCCGGTGGCGGCTCCTCCGCGGGAGGGAGAGTTGGCCGTTCCGAGGTCGCCGCCCTGGCCGTGGGCGCGGGCGGCCTGCTCGGCGGCCTGGCGAACCATGTCCCCGGCGCTCTGGTTCTGGGTGTTGAAGTTAGGCCGTGCGGGCGCGGGGCGAGGAGCGTCGGCCAGAGCCTGCTGCTGCGGAGGATGCTGGGGCAGAGGTGCGGGAGGAGTAGCTTGCTGTGGCTGTTGCGCTGCCTGCTGCTGGGCGGGAGGCTGAGGGGTGGGCTGGGCCTGCGGCTGCGGTGCGGGGGGCGCGGGTGATCCGGCCTTGCGTGCGGCTTCCATCTTTTGCAGGGCTTTGCGGTCGTTGTCGGTGATGGTGTTGTGTTGTTTAGGGGCCGGGGTCCTGGGGAGATTCTTCGGCGTGTCGAGGAAGGTGATCTGCTTGTCGCGGTCGCGGAGGACGTCGGTGGGGCTGATGAGACGAGGCTGATGGAAGAGGACTCGCGGGCCGTAGAAGAGGAACCAGGCGATGGCGAGGCAGATGATGATGGAGATATAGATGGACTCGCGGAAGCGGGCGCGGGCCTGCTCGTCGTCGAGGGTGTCGAGCAGGTGGAGGAGCTCGTGCTCTTCCAGTTCGCCAAAGCGGCCGGTACGCAACTTGACGGGCGGGTTTGGCGGGGTATCGAGTGAGGGCATGGGCTATTGTGGTCTGACGGTTGCCGCGGGCGAAAGTTGCGCGAGCGAAGGCGTCTGTCCCAGTTATGATGCCGGTTCAGGCGGCTTTATCCATCTTCTCATCTTTGGGGAGGGGGCTTGATTCCTCTTTTGGGGGAATCCGCGAAGGAAGCCTGTGGATTGAGGGAGTTACATTTATTTCTTCGGTGCGGCATGAAGATTCATAGAAGGCGGCGAAGGCGGTCCGGCTGGAGCTAGTAAACTGGAATGAAGTGAAACTTCATCCGATTATCTGGTTGCACAAGGGCAGCGCGTGGACGATGGCCGTGCTCAAGCCTCTTGGTTTTTGGGGCTTGGGTGGGCTGGCGTTTGTCGATGCAGGGCTGTTTCCGGTTCCGCCTACGATGGATCTGGTGCTGATCGGCTATGTGACGACGGCCAAGTCGAAGCTGTTGTTGTACTGTTTTGTTGCTGCGGTGGGTTCGTCCCTGGGGAGTCTTATCCGGTATTCCGTGGGGCGCGCGGGCGGGGAGTTGTTCCTGCTGAAGCGCATTAACCGCGAGCGCTATGAGAAGATCCGCGACCGGTTCGAGAAGCAGGAGTTTCTGGCGATTGCGATTCCGGCGATGATTCCGCCGCCGTTTCCGCTGACGATCTTTGAGCTGGCGGGGGGCGTGTTCGAGATGAAGCCTCTGCTGTTTGCAGCGGCGATCTTCAGCGGCAAGTTTATACGGTACCTGGCGTTTGCGATCCTTGCGGTGATCTATGGGCCTACGATTCTGCATAGCTTTTCGCATGAGTTACATACGCACTTCTCGCTGATTCTGGGCGGGGTGGGGCTGGTGATGATGGTGCTGGTTCTTTGGGTGATGCGGAAGCGGTTTGCCCGGCAGAGGGCTAACGCGAATTAGCTTTTGAAGCATGGGCTGGGATAGGAACGCATACCCCAGGGGCTGAAGCCCCGAGTCTTTGCCTGCCATGAGAGACCCAAGGCTAAAGCCTTGGGCTACCCAGAAGCCTTCACCCAGATGCAAAAACGGGATTGGTGGGGCTTCGTCCTAGCGCTGGGGGTGGCCGTCCATCTCCATGCGGACTACTTTGCGGTCGTCGTTGATGTAGGCGGCGGAGAGCGGCGGGTTTTCGCGGCCTCGCAGGAAGGGCACGTCGTAGAGGAAGCGCAGGTCGCGGAAGGTGACTACGGTGAGGCCGTGGGCGTCTTTGCCGGTGTCGGCGACGAGGGGGAAACGGGACCAGTCGAGGTAGGCTTCGCCCAGCCAGCTTTGTTTGGCGGCTAAGGTGGCGAGGGTGGTGGGTGGCTTGTAGAAGACGTCGGCTGGCTGGTTGGAGGTTACGGTGTCGCTTAGGGTGTCGATGTGGGCGATGAGGTAGGCGTTGGGGGTTTCGACGACGGCCTGCCAGCGGAAGGGATTGACGGGGTACGGGCTGGCGGAGACGCGGAGGACGGGTGCGCCGTTGTGGTCGCCGGAGAGGGCTAGCTGAACGGCTTTGGCGTGTTCGACGGCGCGGAGGGTCCAGAGGGCGAGGATGGCGATGAGTGCGCCGACGGCCCAGCCCTGGCCTCGGAAGGTGGAGTTGCTTGCGCCTACTTCTACGTTGACTAGATCAAAGAGAGATGGGGCGATGAGCGCGGTGAGCAGGATGAGGAAGAGGACGGGCTCGAAGATGAAGACGAAGGAGCCTGCGTACCAGTGGGGATTGAAGGGGAAGAAGGGGCGGACGCCGTAGTTGTTGGTCCAGTCGAGCAGGATGTGGCTGAGCAGGGCGACGATGGAGAAGAGGTAGAGCAGGCCC
>JAATEV010000025.1 GCA_015655585.1 Terriglobales bacterium
CCTTCGTCCGCCACTGGATGCACGTCCGCTTCCTGCTCGTCGAAGGCAAGAAGATGTCGAAGTCCGAGGGCAATTTTTACACCCTGCGTGACCTGCTGCTCAAGGGCTACCGCGCCTCGGCCATCCGCTTCCTGCTCATCTCCGTGCCCTACGGACACCAGATGAACTTCACCTTCGACAGCCTCATCGAATCTACCAACGCCATCGACCGCCTGCGCACCTTCCATCAGCGCATGTTGAAGGGCGGCTTCCAGCCCGGTTGCGATCCGGCGCTCTCGCAGCTTACCGGCGAGGCTCGCACGGCCTATACCATCGCACTGGCGAACGACCTCAACACCGCCAACGCCCGCGCCGCCATCTTCGACCTCATCCGCGCCGCCAACGCCGCCGCCGATGCCGGAACCCTCCGCGACGAAAACGCAAAGGAGATCCTCGGTGTGCTCAAGCTCTTCGACGGCGTCTTCGCCGTCCTCAAGGACAACGACGCTGCCATCACCCGCGCCGCGCTGGCCTGGGCCGAATCCGAAGGCCGCAGCGACGAGGCCGATCCCTCGCTCGCCGCCAAGCTCTCGCTCTCCGATGCCGACATCGACGCCCTCGTAGCCGAGCGCACCCAGGCCAAGAAGACCCGCAACTTCGCCCGCGCCGACGCCATCCGCAACGACCTGCTCGCCAAGGGCATCCTTATCGAAGACTCCAAAGACGGAGTCCGCTGGAAGAGAAAATAAACCGGAGAAAGCGAAGTATGAGGCTCCTGCTCCAACCCCGCAATCTTGCCGCAGTCATCTTCGCTATCACTCTGGCCGTTTCTGCGGCAGCCCAGGCTCCCGCTCCGAACACCACCGAATGGGAGAATGAATCTCCCTACAACCTGCGTCTCTTCTACCCCAGCGAGTTCACGCAGGCCGACAACGCTCAGGTCATGCGCGACGGCCACTTCACCCTCTTTGGCATCTCTGGCGCGTCCGACCTCCAACTGGCCGAAACCACTCACTGCCTTCGTCCCATTCTTCTGCTGAACCATCCGGCCTCCGCGCCCGACTCCGCAACCATCCTGCTCGCCGAGCTCAATATCGACTGCCTCACCCCCGAGCAGCAGGGCAAGGCTACCAGCCTCCTCTCCGACATGGCCGAGATCGTCAACAAGGTCCCCGGCATGACCTCCATCGCCAAGCCCTCGACCTACACCATCGGCTATCAGGCCGTCCACATGGTCGCCGCGCAAGGACGTCCGCAAACGTCCGACGCAGCCGGTGCTGGTCAGCTCTACACCATGGGCATCTCGACCAACTGGAACAGCCATCTCCTGGTCTGGTACTTCTCTTCCAGCAGCATCGACACGCTCAACCGCATCACCAAGACCACCGTTCGCTTCGGACGCGCCCAGGCCGCTCCGCTTTATCCTGTCACAAAGGCTCATCCAGATAAGCCCATCGCTTCTCAACTTCAGCCCTGAGGCCCAATGAAAAAAAATCTTCTCCCTATCGAAGCCATCGCAGAAAAGCTGAACCTGTCCGCGGAGTACGTTGAGCGGCTAGGGCCCTACGGCGCGAAGCTGAAGCTCGATCTCCTGAAGGATTCCAACCTGCCGCTCCGCGGTCGCCTCATCCTCGTCACCGCCACCACCCCTACTGTCTCCGGCGAAGGCAAGACCGTCACCTCCATCGGCCTCGTGCAGGGGCTGGAAAAGATCGGCAAGCGCGCCATCATCACCTCGCGCGAGCCTTCGCTCGGCCCGGTCTTCGGCATGAAGGGGGGAGCCGCCGGCGGCGGCCGCGCCCAGGTCGAGCCTGCCGAGAAGATCAACCTCCACTTCCACGGCGACTTTCACGCCATCACCTCCGCGCACAACCTCCTCGCCGCGCTCATCGACTCCCACCTCTTCCACGGCAACGAGCTCGATCTCGACCCCGACTCCATCACCTGGCCCCGCGCGCTCGACATGAACGACCGCGCCCTCCGCCACGTCGTCGTCTCCGTTGGAGGCAAGCGCGATGGTCACGACCGCTCCTCCGGCTTCGTCATCACCGCCGCCAGCGAGATCATGGCCATCCTCACCCTCGCCAGCAGCCTCGAAGACCTCCGCACCCGCCTCGGCCGCATCGTCATCGGCACCAACCGGACGGGCTCGCCCGTCACCGCCGCCGACCTGAAGGCCACCGGCCCCATGATGGCCCTCCTCAGCGAGGCGATACTGCCGAACCTAGTCCAGACCACCGAAGGCACGCCCGCCCTCGTCCACTGCGGCCCCTTCGCCAACATCGCCCACGGCACCAGCTCCG
>JAATEV010000038.1 GCA_015655585.1 Terriglobales bacterium
ATCTTCGGCGGCATTCTGCGCGTGGATGTGCTGGCTACGGCAGTGGTAGCGGCGGCGAAGAAGTTGAATGTGCAACTGCCGATTATTCTGCGGCTTGAGGGCACGAACGTTGAAGAGGGTCGCAAGATTCTGGCTGAGTCGGGGCTGAAATTTGAAGTGGGTGCAACGATGAAGGAAGCCGCTGATCTTGCAGTGGCCGCTGCGAAAGGGGTCAAATAATGGCAGTTCTGGTTGATAAGAATACGCGGCTGATTGTGCAGGGGATTACGGGGCGTGAGGGTACGTTTCATGCCAAGGCCTGCGCGGAGTATGGGACTAAGGTTGTGGGCGGTGTGACGCCGGGTAAGGGCGGCACGACGCATGAGGGCTGGCCGGTCTTCAATACCGTGGAAGAGGCCGTGAAGGAGACGGGCGCGAATGTAACCGTGATCTTTGTTCCGCCACCGTTTGCCGCGGATGGAATTCTGGAAGCTGCCGCCGCTGAGGTTCCTCTGGTGATTTGCATTACCGAGGGGATTCCGGTGCTGGACATGGTGAAGACGTGGGAGTTCGTGAAGGGCTCCAAGTCAACGCTGATCGGGCCGAATTGCCCGGGCGTGATCTCGCCGGGTAAGGCGAAGGTCGGGATTATGCCGGGCCGGATTCACAAGGAAGGCTCGGTGGGCATTGTTTCGAAGTCGGGAACGCTGACTTACGAGGCGGTGTACCAATTGACGACGCGCGGGATCGGGCAGTCGACGGCGATTGGCATTGGCGGCGACCCGATTATCGGGACGACGCACATTGACGCGCTGAAGCTGCTGAACGAGGACCCGGAGACCGAAGCGATCATCATGATCGGCGAGATCGGCGGATCGGCGGAAGAGGCTGCGGCGAAGTACATCAAAGAGCATGTGAAGAAGCCGGTGGTCGGGTTTATCGCCGGTCAGACGGCTCCTCCGGGACGGCGTATGGGACATGCCGGAGCGATCATCTCGGGCGGCGAAGGTACGGCTGCTACGAAGATGCAGGCTATGACGGAGGCCGGAATTACGGTTGTGAAGTCTCCGGCTGAGATCGGCGAGGCTATGGCTCGGGTGCTGGGTAAGGCCTAGTCTTCTTGAGTTGAAGATAAGGCGCTGCGAGCTTCGGCTTGCAGCGCTTTTTTCTTTTTGTGCGAAATAAGGACTAAACGGCAGGAGTTGATTTGTATACTGCCGCAATGCGAATGACTGGGTTGGTTTTGGCGGCGGCGTTGGTGCTGGGGTTGGCGGGTTGTGAGCGCGGGGCGGTGCAGAAGGTTTCGGTGTCGTTTCCGGCGGCGCGGTCGGGCAAGGCTTTGGATGGGCGGCTTTATTTTCTGCTGTCGAAGGACGCGAGCGCGGAGCCGAGGATGCAGATCGACGATTCGCCGCGGAGCCAGATGATCTTTGGCGTGACGGTGGATGGGATGAAGCCGGGCGAGAGCGTTGCGGTGGGGGATGAGGAGGCGGGATATCCGGTGAGGAAGCTGAGCGAGGTGCCAGCGGGGGACTATACGGCGCAGGCGGTGCTGGATGTGTATGAGACGTTTCATCGTGCGGATGGGGTGACGATCAAGCTGTCGCCGGACAGGGGCGAGGGGAAGCACTGGAACCAGGCTCCGGGGAATCTGTATAGCAAGCCGGTGAAGGTGCATGTGGGGCCGGGGGGCGGGGCGATTGCGATCTCGATGGATGAGGCGATGCCGGAGATTGTGCCTGATAAAGATACAAAATATGTTCGGCATGTACGGATACAGAGCGAGCTGCTGACGAAGTTCTGGGGCAGGCCGATGTTTCTGAGCGCTTCGGTGCTGGTGCCGGAGGGATTTGACGAGCACCCGAATGCGCGGTTTCCGCTGATGGTGGACCATGGGCACTTTTCGCCGGGGTTCGATGACTTCAGGACTACGCCGCCGGATGCGAACCTGAAGCCGGATTATTCGGAGCGGTTCCATGTGGCCGGGTATAACCGGATCGAGCAGGAGGAGGCTTACAAGGAGTACAAGACTTGGATCAGTCCTGCGTTTCCGCGATTCCTGGTGATGAAGATCGAGCACGCGAATCCCTTTTATGACGACTCGTATGCAGTGAACTCGGCGAACGTTGGGCCGTATGGGGACGCGATTGAGAAGGAGTTGCTGCCGGCGGTGGAGAAGCAGTTTCGCGGGATCGGGCAGGGGTGGGCGCGGTTTATGTATGGCGGGTCGACGGGCGGGTGGGAGTCGCTGGCGGTGCAGATGTTTTATCCGGACGACTATAACGGGGCGTTTGTGGCTTGTCCCGATCCGGTGGACTTTCATGCGTATATGACGCGGGATCTTTATAACGACGACAACCTGTTCTACATGCAGGGCTCGAACAAGCAGATTGAGCAGCCAGCGATGCGGGACTATCTGGGACATACACTGATCTCGATTCGGGACAATGTGGCGTATGAGGCGGCGCTGGGAGATCATGGGCGGTCGGGCGACCAGTTCGATATATGGCAGGCGGTGTACTCGCCGGTGGGGAAGGACGGGTATCCGGAGGAGATCTTCGATAAGGAGACGGGGAAGATCAACCATCAGACTGCCGAGTATTGGAAGGAACATTACGACCTGAACGCCGTGTTGCAGAGGGACTGGAATACGCTGGGGCCGAAGTTGCAGGGGAAGATTCATCTGTATGTGGGGAGCGATGATACGTACTTCCTGAACGATGCCGTGTACCTGATGGAGGACTTTCTGAAGACTACGGGTACGCCGGGGCATGGGGTTCCGTATAAGGGCGAGGTGCAGTATGGGCCTCGGGCGGAGCATTGCTGGAACGGCGATCCTACGCTGCCGAATGCGCTCTCGCGGCTGCACTACAACACGATGTATGTGCCGAAGATCATGAAGCGGATTGCGGAGACAGCTCCCAAGGGAGCGGATTTGAAGAGCTGGAGATATTAGCTTAAAAGCGCCCTTACGCCGGGGCACTTCGTGCTGTATGTCGCTTTGCTTGGGCCTCCCGTTGGTCGGGTGCGAGATTCTTCCGCCGACTAACGGGAGGACCGCGCGAAGCTTTAAAAAAGCGTGCGGACGCCCGCTCCGAGCGTTGCGGGCTTGTCCGGCAGGACACAAGTCTTTATTTTTGGCGGGAGTAGAAGAGGCCTGCGGCGAAGAAGACGGCGGCGATCATGAAGGCGAGGCGCGCGTGGAGCAGGTTGCGGTAGTGTGCGCTGACGAGTCCGTCGGCCAGCCAGACTGCGAAGCCCAGATACCAGATCCACGTGGTTTTTTGCATCATTGGAGTGGGGGACTCCCCTGGCTGGGCTGCGTTCGGGTTACGTTTCGGTGAACGCGCATGGCGTTGTTTTACACTACTTGGTAGAGACTCATACAGGAGAAATACGTTGTCACAGCGCACATTCAGCATTATTAAGCCGGACGCGGTTCGCAAGGGCTACACTGCGGCCATTCTCGCCGAGATTGAAAAGGCGGGCTTCAAGATTGTTTCGATCAAGCGGATGTCGATCTCCAAGGCGCAGGCCGAGGGGTTCTACCACGTTCATGCGGCGCGTCCGTTCTTCGGTGAGCTGACGGATTTCATGAGCTCGGGGCCGATCTTCCCGATGGTTCTGGAGAAGGAGAACGCGATTGCCGATCTGCGGACGCTGATGGGCGCGACCGATCCGGCGAAGGCCGACGAGGGAACGATCCGCAAGCAGTTCGCGGCTTCGATTGGCGAGAACGCGATTCATGGCTCGGATGCGGAAGAGACTGCCGCATTTGAGATCGGGTACTTCTTTGCCGGGATTGAATTGAAGTAGTTTTGAGCTTGAAGGCGCGGGGGATGGCGGGCGGATGCCTGCTGTCCCCCGCTTTAATTTTGGGGTTGGGATTTTGAAGGAGATGGGAATGAAGCTTCGGTTGCCGGAGGGCGCGTTCAAGGCTTATTTGTTCGACTGCGATGGGACGATTGTGGACTCGATGCCGCTGCACTATGTGGCGTGGAAGACGACGCTGGAGGAGTGGGGGTGTCCGTTTGACGAGGACCTGTTCTATGCGTGGGGCGGGATGCCGATCCGGGAGATCATCTCGACGTTGAATGAGCGGCATGGGTTGGAAATGCCGGTGGCGGAGGTGGCGGAGCGCAAGGAGGAGCGGTATTACGATATGCTGGGCGACCTGAAGGCGGTGCCGGAGGTGCTGGAGCATATCGAGGTGAGCCACGGACAGCTTCCGTTTGCGGTAGTGTCGGGGAGCACGCGGGAGTCGGTGGTGAAGTCTCTGGAGGTGCTGGGGATTCTGGACAAGTTCGACACGCTGGTTTGTGCGGGGGATTATGAGCGGAGCAAGCCGCATCCGGAGCCGTTTTTGATGGCGGCGGAGAGGCTGGGGATCGCGCCGCAGGATTGCCTGGTGTTCGAGGATACGGAGATGGGGATTCAGTCGGCTACGGCGGCGGGGATGGCTTCGGTGAAGGTGCCTCAGCCTCGGGAGCGGGTGGCTGGGTAGGGTTTGTTTTTTGCCGAATCAAAGGAGCGGGCTTTTGGCTCGTTCCTTTGTTATTTGCGTGGGCTTTCTTGAAGAGTTTGAGGCACTTCTTTAGAGGAGTGCCTGAGGGGATATTCCCTCGGCGGCTAAAGCCGCGTTCAGTAGGTGAGATTTATGGCGGGGCTGAAGCCCCGCCCTTTCAAAACATTTTTTTAGCGTCTTCTGAAGCCCGGCCCTTTCAAGGCACAGCAGCTACTTCGAGAAGAGTTTTAGGTCGATGGATTCGCCCATGATTTTGTAGCCTGCATCGGCGGGGTGGAGGTGGTCGCCGGAGTCTACTGTGGGTAGGTAGACGCCGGGGTGGGCTGGGTCGGTGGTTACTTTGTCGAAGTCGATTACTCCGTCTAGGAGGGGCGTGGTGCGGAGCCAGTTGTTGACGGCCTGGCGCATGGTCTCGCCCGCTGGGGATTGATATTTTGCGCCTACGTATGGGGTCAGGGTGGCTCCGATGACCTTGAGGTTGTGGGTGTGGGCTCGGGTGATGAGCTGGGTGAAACCTGCTATGAGGTCTTCGGCGGTGATGACGTCGTAGGGTTTCTGGGGGTCGGTGGCGTGTCCTATGTCGTTGATGCTCTCCATGAGGACGACGTACTTGACGCCGGGCTGGGCGATGACGTCGCGGTCGAAGCGGGCGAGGGCAGAGGGGCCGGTGGTGTCGTGGAGGACGCGGTTGCCGCCGATGCCTTGATTGAGGATGCCGAGGTTGGCGTATTTCTTGTCGGCCTGGAGGCGGCGGGAGAGGACGTCGGGCCAGCGGGCGTTGGCGTTGCGGGTGCTCAGGGCTCCGTCGGTGATACTGTCGCCGAAGGTGACGATGGTGGCGGCATCTTTGTCGGCTTCGACGTCGATGCCTTTGAGGAAGATCCAGCTTGCGAATTCTTTAGGCGTAGTGAGGGTGGTGGCGGTAACGGCGTTGCCGGGGACGATGAAGTTGGTCTCGGCGGCGAAGCCGTGCTGTGAGAGCTGCTGGATGGGCTGAGAGGGGACGAAGAGGCTTACGGTGAGGTTGGAGAGCGGGGGGAATTTGAAGGCGGCGGGGTCGCTGACGATCATGGCTCCGGGGGGAATGATGACGGAGGGGCGGCCGCTGAAGGTGATGGGGGTGGGGGCGCCGGTGATGGCTCCGTCGGGAGAGGTGAGGGCGAGGCTGGCGGAGCCGATGGTGAGCGGGGTGAGGCCGAACTCGTTGGAGAGGACGATGCGGGCGGTGGAACCGCCGAGGGAGACGTGGACGATCTGGCGGAGGGTGAGGTCGGACGCGCCTAGCTGGTCGCGGTTGGGGGCGGAGTAGGGGGAGGCGGCCCAGGTGCCTACCCAGTGTTCGGGCGAGGCGGCGGAGGCGGTGCGGGGGGCGATGGATATGAGGCTGAGGAGGAGGCAGAGGGCGAGGAGGGAGTTGCGGTTTTGCGGCATGGGCCTTCCTTTGGGCTCGATTCGGATTCGCCCCCCATCTTACCGCTGTTTCGAAGGTTATGGCGGTTGACGTATAGTGGCGAGGGTATGGTGGAGAGATTTTTACTCCGCCGGGAAGTGGTTGTTCGATACAGAGGAAGGGACAGAAGAAATGACGGCTCGATGGCTAAAGGTTATGCTGCTTATGATGACGACTGGGATAGCAGCACAGGGTTCGGTGACGAAGGCTCCGTTTGGAACGACTCCGGATGGGAAGGCCGTGGATGTTTATACGCTGAAGGCCGAGGGCATTGAGGCGAGCATTATGACGTATGGCGCTCGCGTGGTGGCGATCCGCACGCCGGACCGCAGTGGCAAAGTGGCGAACGTGGTGCTGGGATACAGCGCGCTGGATGGATATATCGCGGACAAGACCCAGTACTTTGGCGCGATTGTGGGCCGGTATGGGAACAGGATTGCTCTGGGCAAGTTCAAGCTGAACGGGCATGAGTACCAGGTGCCGACGAACGATCATGCGAACTCGCTGCATGGCGGGACGGTGGGGTATGACAAGCTGGTGTGGTCGGCCAAGGAGCTGCCGGACGGCGTGGAGATGTCGCTGGTGAGCAAGGATGGCGATATGGGCTATCCGGGTACGCTGACGGTGCATGTGAAGTACACGGTGCATAAGGGCTCGCTGCGGATTGATTATGCGAGCTCGACGGACAAGGCTACGGTGGCGAATTTGACGAACCACTCGTACTTCAACCTGGCGGGCGATGGGAAGACGACGGTTCTGCATGATGAACTGACGCTGTTCTCTGACAAGTACACGCCGGTGAGCGCGACGCTGATTCCTACGGGCGAGCTTGCTCCGGTGGCGGGGACGCCGTTTGATTTTCGCAAGGCCACGACGATTGGGGCGAGGATTCATGATGACAATGCCCAGTTGAAGATTGCGGGCGGATACGACCATAACTGGGTACTGCGCGGCGCGAACGGCGTGGAGAAGACAGCGGCGAAGGTGTACGATCCGGCGACGGGGCGGGTGTTGACGGTGACGACGACGGAGCCGGGAGTGCAGTTCTATTCGGGGAACTTTCTGGATGGGACGCCGTTCGGAAAGGCTCATGAGAGCCATGCGCGGAACACGGGGCTTTGCCTGGAGACGCAGCACTTTCCGGACTCGCCGAACCATCCGGCGTTTCCTTCGACGGAGCTGAAGCCGGGCGAGGTTCGGCATAGCACGACGACGTTTACGTTCTCGACGCAGGCTAAGTAAAAGAGGTTCGCGGGGCGGTTGTGGGTGGGCCGTCCCGCGAAGTGTGTTTATGGGCGGCGGGGCTGTTGGTGGTGTTGTGTCTTTAGTGCCGGGGGCGATAGGGAATGAGTCAGGCTAGAGAGGACGCGCTTGAGATATTCCGGTATGCGCTGGACGCTTCGCGGGTGGATGCGGAGATGGTGCGGCGTGTGCAGTTTGAGGGTGGGGCGCTGTATGTGGATGAAGACCGGTATGCGCTGGGCGATTATGACCGGCTGATGCTGGTGGCGATCGGCAAGGCGGGCGAGACGCTGGCTCGGAGTTTTTTGCGGCAGATGGGCGAGGCTGCGGCGCGATTTGAAGGGGTGGTGGTGGCTCCGCTGGGCGTGGAGGCTCCGCAGGCAGGGATTCGCGTGTATGCCGGGGGGCATCCCAGCCCGAATACGGCTTCGGTAGCGGCGGCGGAGGACATTCTGAGCAGCCTGGGGTCGCTGACGGAGCGCGATCTGGTGGTTTTTTTAATCAGCGGCGGTGGGTCGGCGATGCTGGAGCGGTTTCTGGCTCCGGAGGTCTCGCTGGAGCTGATGGCGGCGACGCATAAGGCGCTGGTGGAGAGCGGCGCGCCGATTGCGGCGATCAATGCGGTGAGGAAGCATCTTTCGGCGGTGAAGGGGGGCAGGCTGGCGGCGGCTGCGGCTCCGGCGGCGCAGGTGACGATCTTTGTCTCGGACGTGCCGGAGGGGGAGCTGGATGCGCTGTCGTCGGGGCCTACGGTGCCGGACCGCAGCACGGTGGAGGATGTGTATCGCATTGCGGCGGAGTATGATCTGGGGGCGAAGCTGCCTCCTGCGATTGGCAGGATGCTGACGAAGCGGCTGCTGGAGGAGACCCCTAAGGAGGGGGACGCGAGCTTTGCGCGGTCGCGCTGGTATGTGCTGCTGGATAGCGTCTCGCTGGAGCGGGCGGCGGCGAAGCGGGCGCAGGAGCTGGGGTGGCACGTGGTTGTCGATAATACCTGCGACGACTGGAGCGCGGAACGGGCGGCGGAGTACCTGGTGGCTCGGGTGCGGGAGCTGCGCGGGGAACGGGAGCGGGTATGCCTGCTGTCGGCGGGCGAGGTTACGGTGGAGGTTCCGGTGAAGGCCGTGGGCAAGGGGGGGCGCAATCAGCAGTTTGCGCTGCTGTGCGCGGAGCGGATTGCGGGCGGCGAGATGGTGGTGTTGAGTGGAGGCAGCGACGGGGTGGACGGGAACAGTCCTGCGGCGGGCGGACTGGTGGATGGGAAGACGACGACAAGGGCGGCGGCGGAGAGCTTCTCGGTGCCACACGCGCTTGCGGCGTTCGATGCTTTTCCGCTGCTGGCTTTGCTGGAGGATGCGCTGATGACCGGGCCTACGGGGAATAATCTGCGCGATCTGCGGATTCTGCTGGCTCCTTGATGCTGCTCGCCTGCCGGCTGATCCTGCTTGGCGTGGTATAACGGGACTATTCGGCATGGCAGAAGAGCATCGTCAAAGTATTGTGCGGGCGGATGGCCGCGAGGTAGAGATTGTTCAGCGGCGCGCTCATCTGTCGTACTGCTTCTTCGGCTGTTGCTGCGGCAGGACGGATAAGGGCTTTGCCGCTGCTCCGGTGGACACGTACAAGGACGAGTGGACGCGGCGGAAGATGCGGAAGGTGATGCATCTGACGAAGGCGGGCTGCCTGGGGCCGTGTGTGCTGGCGAATGTGGCTAGCCTGGTGTTCGATGGGCGGTCGGTGTGGTTCCACTCGATCAATACGCCGGAGCTGGTGAAGCAGATTTTTCTCTACGTCGATGCGATGATTGAGGCGGACCGTTTTCTGGAGCCTGTTGGGGAGATCGCTGGATACGTTTTTAATTATTACGACTGGGATATGCGGGGTTTGGGTGCGCCGATTGGGAGCGAGCCAGAATTGGCTTAGTGTGGCTTTCCTGAAGGGATAGAGGCGATCCAGAAGCAGATTCCTCCGCTGCGCTGTGGAATGACAAAATAAGCTGCGGAATGACAGAACAAAAGGGGATGCCATTCTGAATTCCTCAAAGCAAACAGCTTTTAATTCTCAGAGGGTTTCTCCACGTGATCGATGACGATCATCTCGACTGGTCCTTTGGCCGGTTCGAGTCTGAGGCCAAGTTGTTCCTGGAGAGCAGTGAATATCGATGGCGGGTCTGCTGGGTCGGACGCGGGAGACAGGCTACCAATGGGCTGCATAAGGGGCATTGCGGCCATCTTTGTGCCTTCGCGCGAAAACTCTACGTGAATATCGAATCGTCCGGTGAGGCCGGTCTTATTGATCACGGGACGGTCTAAAACCGCGAGGAGCTGTTTGGAAAAATCATCGAGAGTTACGCCCCGGTCTTTCACCGAGGCGACCGATCCCCCGCCGATCAGACTCTCACAATATTCCTGGCCTGGCTGTAGGGCTGGCGGTGGGGATGTGGAATAGGGCGTGCAGCTTCCTTCAATAAACGCGTGTAACTTCGGCCCTCCATGCGCGACGCTTAAGACATAAACGTTACCCTCGCCCATTTGGCGATGATTCTTCAATCGAAAACGGTCTTCTAAGAGCGCTTGCATCATCGGGCCCATCATCATCTTCACGCTCGGATTTCCTTCTGCAACAGCGTCGATCTCATAGAAGGCTGAGTGTATCCAGGACGGACCGCCGTTGATGGGAGTAAATGTGTCCGCATAGGCGCTCCGAATCAGACCCATGCCGTGGTCATCGAGCAGGGGATAGCAACCAGTGCGGAGCCTTCCGGGTGATGAATTGCCACGAGGCGGATACATGCCGCCGGGGCCAGGTACCTGCCGTTGTCGAGGGTCCTGACAGGGGCGGATCGAAACCACTTCGAATTTTTGCGCGACCGGTGCTACAGATTGGGCCAGCATACGTGAGCCACTCAGCGCACCTATAACAATTGGGACTGTTATGGCTGAGAATCCGGCCGCCATTGCCAATAGATTTCTTCCCATATTCGTCCTCTTCGTTTTCTTTGTGCCACGATCTTAACATCTGCACTGAAAAGGCTGTCTTACGAGGGACTTATGTCGTGCAGCCGTCTGCATAGACAGTTGCACGGATTCGGTTGAGTCTTTCCATTTATAAAGGAATGGATTTTAGAGGCGGGAGCGCAGGAGACTGCGTTGCGTGAGCCAGCCGAAGAATAGGCCTTGCGAGGCCCATAGGACGGCTTGGATTTCGAAGGCCGCTATGCGGAAGCGCCATAGGAGCGAGGCGGGGAAGTCGGCGGGGACTTCGTCGATCTTCGGCAGGAAGCAGGAGACCGGGAGCATGATAAGCAGAAAGACTGCGATGGCGAGCAGGTTTCCGTTCCATGAGCCGAAGCGCGTGACGAAGCGTCTGCTGAGTTGCAGGGAGAGCACGGTGGCGGCGATGGAGAAGGCGATGAGGAGAAAGTATGCCGCCGTGCGCGTGCCGATGGTGTCGGGGTTGCCGACGGCGGGCGGGTTTGCGGGGTACTTGAGCTGCGGCACGAGCACGATGGCCGTGTAACCGACGGCGGCGAGTAGCAGGGAGAGCGCACGCGGCTCCTTGACGCCGATGCGACCGATGGCTGCGGCGAAGGCGAGGCCGAAGAGTCCTCCGATGGAGGCTCCGTAGGCGACGACGCCGGTGAGGAGGCCAAAGGTGCGCTGCGTGGCGCGGCTGACGGGCTCGGGGGAGTCGTCGTGGTCATGATCGTGGCTGGTTTCGAACGCGATGGCACGCTCTACCTGCGGCTCGCCGGTTACGCGGGCGAAGGCGAAGGTGAGCAGGCCGGCGACGACGCCGACGAGCATTCCGCGAAGGAGCAGAGTGCGGATCATCAAGAGACGGCTACCGGCTTAGTGGCAGGGGTAGCCGAGCAGGTGGCGGCCGTCGTGGAGGAACTCGTGGACAGTGCTGCCCTGGATGAGCGAGGTTGCGCCCTGTTCCGCTCCGACGAAGTAGAGTACGAGAAGCATCATGAGGCCGCCGAAGAGCAGCCAGGGAAGCAGTTCGCGAAAGGGAATCGCGGGGAGCGAGAGGGGCTGGTCCGTGGTCAGAGGAGAGAGGGCTACGGAGAGAGGGCTACAGGAACTTTCGAAAGACTGGGCCATGATAAAACCTCCTGGGATCGTGCGTCCCAAAGCAAGGGTTGAATTGAAGAAGGAAGGACTGGCTTTACAGTGGCGCGACCGCGCCGGGGTTGCACCGGCTTCTTTGCGTCTTCTTCAACTTCTGATTTGAGCGTATGCGTGTGGTGGTGGAGTGTCAAGGCTTGGACGGATGATAGTCTGGCACCGACCTTGACGATGCACACTCCAGCTACGCGGATTACCTTCATCAGCCATGCGGCTACGGCGGCTGTGCGGAGGGCGGCGTTTCCTCTGGATGAGGGGTTGGAGGAGTCGGCGTGTGAGGCGATTGCAGGGCTTGGGTGGGTGGCTCCGCGAGCGCAGAGGATCTTTGCCGGGCCGGAGCTGCGGACGCGCCAGACAGCGGATGCTCTGGGGCTGAAATATGTCGTGGAGCCGGAGCTGCGGGATTGCGACTATGGGCGATGGCGCGGGCTGGCGATGGACGAGGTGGAGCCGGAGAGCCTGATGGCGTGGCTTACGGATGCTGAGGCCGCTCCGCATGGCGGCGAGTCGGTGGCGGCGGTGATGGAACGGACGAGGCTCTGGCTGGAGGCGCAGCAGGGCGCGGGGCATGGGGTTGCGGTGACGCATCCGGCGGTGATTCGTGCGGCGGTGGTTTGTGCGATGGGCGCGCCGGTGGAGGCGTTCTGGAGGGTGGATGTTGCGCCGCTGTCGCTGACAGACCTGCGGTGGAACGGGCGTGTGTGGACGGTTCGTGCGGTGGGGTGTTCGCTGCAACGGGGTGGGAGCTTCTGAGTTGATTTGTGCTGCGTTGCGGAATGATGGATTGTTCTGCGACAACGCTTTAAGCGTGATGCGCTAGAATGACCTCGTGCGGCGTCTTCTCGCCATCTCGTTGCTGCTCCTGCTGGGTTTTCCGCTGGTCTCGCCGTTGTTTGCGCTTACGGCAGATGCGGAGATGAACCTTCCTGCGTGCTGTCGCCGCAACGGCGCACACCATTGCAGGATGGGCGCGGCGGAGCGGGATGGACTTGCGGAGCATTCCGGGGCGAAGGCTCCGGCGATGGGTGGGCGATGCCCTTATCTGCCGCAGGGCCTGCCGGTTGCTGCGAACGCCTCGTTCTTTGTGCTGACGGATGCGGCGGCGCGTGGCTTTGCGGACCTGGCTGTTGACCGATTTGCGATCGATCGAGAGCTTGCGTTACGGCGTGTGCTGCGTGAGCGTTCTAGCCTGCAACGTGGTCCTCCTGCCTTTTCTCTCTGATCCCAATCTCTGACATTCCTTTGTTGTCCATGTGGTGCGTGGTCTTTGCGCTGCCTGCGTTATGAGTGTTTACGTGCAGGCGCGTGGATCGGCATCTCTGCCTGCATTGCTTTAAAGGCTTCGTGTGCGCCGTATTCTTGCCATCTCGCTGTTGTTGCTGCTTGGTCTGCCGCTGGTTGCTCCGCTCTTTGCGGACGGCGCGGCGGAGGCGAGCGTGCCTGCGTGCTGCCGCAGGGACGGCAAGCATCATTGCATGATGATGCAGATGGAGTCGCAGAGCGGCGACGGTGTGCGGTTGGCGGCGGTGCGCGAACGATGCCCCTACTGCCCGACGGTGCCGGTCACTCCTCATCTTGATTTTGCGATGGACGCGGGGGAGACGACGATCTGCTCCGCGGTCGTCAGTCATCCGTGCGGTGTGGCGCAGACGGAGGCGCGTCTCCGCATCTCGTTCGACCGTTCGCGACAGAAACGCGGGCCTCCTCTCTTTCAATCCTGAACAGCGCAAATGACGTGCAGGTTAGTTCACGTGGCGAAACGGATTGGAGGCAGGTTTGTTTTCTATGCGCAGGTTTATTCTTTGTGTTTTTTGTGTCGCTCTGTGCTGTATCGCGCAGGCGCAGGAGACAGTTAATAACGCTTCGTTGAGCGGACGGGTGACGGACGTGTCGGGGGCGGTGATTCGCGGGGCGCAGGTCGTCGCGAGGCAGATTGCGACGAACGTCGATAAAAAGGCGGAGACGGATTCGAACGGACTCTTCCGGTTCCCTTATCTCCAGGTGGGCGAGTACGAGGTGACGGTGCAGCGGGCCGGGTTTCAGAGGGTGAGCCGCAGAGTCGCGCTGTCGCTGGGCGCGGCGTTCGATCTTCAGATGATGTTGCCGGTGGGAGCCGCGGGGGCGACGGTGAATGTGAGCTCCGAGGCTCCGATGCTGGAAGAGGAACGGAGCCAGATTACGGCTACGATCTCGCAGCATGAGACGGAGAACCTGCCATTGAATGGAAGGAATTTTCTCGATCTCGCGCTGCTTGCGCCGGGAGTCTCGCCGACGAATACGGCGGCGAGCCAGCTCTTCGCGGAGACCTCGGCGGTGCCGGGGCAGGGGATTTCGGTGAGCAGCCAGAGGAATTTTTCCAACAGCTTTATCGTGGACGGGCTTTCGGCCAACGATGACGCTGCTGGGCTGGTGCAGACCTCGTTCGGGTTGGGTGGAATTCAGGAGATGCAGGTGGTGACCAGTGGAGGTCAGGCGGAGTTTGGCCGGGCGCTGGGCGGGTATATTAATTTTGTAACTAAAAGTGGAACAAAATTGCTTCATGGCGATCTTTATGGATTTTTAGAGAACCAGAGGCTGAATGCGGCCAATGCGCTTTCGGGCAGTAATCTGCCCATGACGCAGGCGCAGTATGGGGCGAGTCTTGGCGGGCCTGTTGTTCGTGAGCGAACGTTTTATTTTGCCAACTTCGAGCAGAGGCATCTCAACCAGGATGGCGTGATTACGATCAACGCGGCGAGTGCCGCGGCGATCAATGCTCGCTTGCAGGCGGCGGGGTATCAAGGGCAGTTGCTGGCGATTGCATCGGGCGCGCCTGCGACGCTGTATCCGAATCCTGTGAGCGAGAGTCATTTTTTTGCGAAGGTCGATCACCACATCAGCCAGCGGGACGATTTTAGCGTTCGCTACAGTCTCTACCATGTGACGAGCGAGAACTCGCGTGGTGCGGGCGGGTTGATCTACACCAGCGCTGCGGCTGGGTTGAGCGATCTGGACCAGACGGTTGCGGCGAGCAACATCTTTACGCTTACGCCGCGCACGGTGAATGAGACGCGCGGGCAATTTACGAACAGCGATCTGAAGGCTCCGGCGAATGATCCGGTGGGACCGGCGGTGAGTATCTCGGGAGTGGCGTCGTTCGGTACGCTGTCGGGTTCGCCTACGGCCCGGCATGACCGGCTGTACGAGATGGTGGATAATCTGTCGCATCAGGCGGGAAAGCATTCGCTGCGTGTGGGCGCGGACTTTCTGTTCAACGATCTGAGGATCACGTATCCTCAGTCGATTCGCGGCAGCTATGCGTTCTCTTCGCTGGTTAACTTTGAGTCGGGTGTGTACAGCACGTTCACGCAGTCGTTTGGAAATCCGGTGGTGCCGCAGACGAATCCGAATGTTGGGTTCTATGGTCAGGATGCGTGGAGGGTATCTCCTCGCTTCGTGGTGAATGCGGGGCTTCGATACGATCTTCAGTTTTTGAAGACGATTGATACGGACAAGAATAACGTCTCGCCACGGCTGGGTTTTGCGTGGTCGCCGTTTGCGAATCGGCGCACGATGGTGCGTGGAAGCTTCGGGCTGTTTTATGACAGGGTTCCATTGCGGGCGCTCTCAAATGCGCTGGAGTCGAACAATAACTCCGCGGTTCTGAACAGCAATACCTTTGTGACGTTGAGCCTTTCGAACGGACAGGCGGGCGCGCCGGTATTTCCCCAGATCGCCTCTGGAATTACGGCCGCGAATCTTCCGGGGAACCAGAAGATCAGCCTCAGCACGATGGACCCGAAGATGCAGAACGCGTATGCGGGGCAGGTGAGCCTTGAGGTGGAGCAGCAGTTTACGGCGAGCAGCAGTTTGTCGATCAGCTATCAACACTTGCGGGGAGTGCATCTGCTGATCTCGGTGAATCGGAATACGCCTGCGTGTTATGCGTCGCAGGCGGCTTCGGGGCCGAGGTATCCGGTCGTCGATCCGGTGAACCTCTGCCGGCCTGATTCTACGATTGCTAATAACAAGCAGTACCGCTCGGCGGCGGACTCTGACTACGACGCCCTGTCGGTCTCGTATGTGCAGAGGCCGGTGCGGTGGGGAAGCTATCGCGTCTCGTATACGTGGTCGAAGGCGATGGATGATGTGAGCGAGTTCTTCTTCAGCTCTCCGGTGAACAACTTCAATCTGCGGGAGGACCGCAGCCTCTCGGATGATGACCAGCGCCATCGGCTTGTCTTCGATGCTACGGCGCATACTCCCATGGAGACGGCGAAGAGTGCGTGGGGGAGGGTGCGTAACGGCTTTCTGTTGAGCGGAGTTTTGCAGTATTATTCGCCGCTTCCGTTCAACATTACGACGGGAGGAAACAGCGTGCAGACGACTTCGCTGCGGCCTTGCGCTGCGGGCTTTGTGCTTACGCCGAACGCTCCGAACACCTGCGCCAATGCGCTGCCGGGAACGATGATCGGCAGGAATGCCGGGGTGGGGTTCGATTCGTTTACGGTGAATGCGCGGCTGAGTAGAACCTTTTCGATGGGCGAGAGGTTCCGGCTGGAGACGATTGCGGAGGCCTTCAATGCTCTGAACCGCAGGAACAATCAGATTCCGAATGGAACCTTTGGGACTGGGGTTTATCCGACGATGCCATCGACAAGCTTTGGACAGCCTACGGCTGTAGGGAATCCGAGGCAGGTGCAGTTGGCGATGCGGCTGATGTTCTAAAGAAAGCAGGGATGACAACGGTTTGTTGTCATCCCTGCTTTGTTCGTGGAGAAAGGTTAGAAGGAGAACTTCGCTGCGAGTTGCATGAGACGTGGTGGTGCGGCGCTGACGATCTGGCCGAAGTTGTCGTCTCCATACTGGCCATTGACCGATGCTGGGCCGTAGAACTGTGCGTGGTTGAAGAGGTTGAATGCTTCGACGCGAAGCTGAAGCGATTTTGCTTCGCTCAACTTCAGATTCTTTTCGAGGGTCATGTCGTAGTTGTCGATGCCGGGGCCGTAGAAGATGCGACGTTTGGCGTTGCCTAGTTGCCCCAGAGTCTCTTCTCGAAAGAGTGCGGTGTTGAAGGCGGGACGGCCGTTGCGTCCGTTGGTGTTGATTCTGAATGGGCCGGGTGTGTATTGCGGGGTGTCGAGCAGATAGTTGTTGGCTCCATTGCCGAGCGTGCCGAGCAGAGAGTTATCGGAGTTGTCGAAGAGTGTGACGGGAAGGCCGCTGGCGAAGCGCGTGGTTCCAGAGAGGCTCCAGTCGTTGGTGAGGCGGTTCGATCTGCGGAAGAGAGTGGCGAACGGTAGCGCGAGCGTGTAGCTGGCTACGAAGTCGTGCTTGATGTCCCATGCGGAGATGGCGCGGCTTTGCCTGGGGTCGAGTGGGTTGAGTTGTTCGCCGAGGTTGGAGCCCTGATCGATGGACTTGGCGTAGGTGTAGCTGAGGAGAAACTGCGAGCCGTGATGCGTGTAGCGAAGCGTCGTTTCGAGCGCGTTGTAGTTGGAGTTGGCGATGGAGCTGTCGGCGGTATTTTCGCCGTAGTTCGGCCCCTGGCCTACGCGGGTGCCTTGTATTGTTTGCCCGGTGTTGCTCGTGTAGGTTGAGTCTTCGCCGAAGGGACCGCATCCGGGGAGACTCAGGCAGAGGGCGGGATCGCCGGGGTTGACGGAGACCAGCGCGAGGATGCGGTGACCTTGATTGCCGACATAGCTGATGGTCAGCAGTGCGTTGGATGTGATTTGACGTTGGATGGAGAGCATGTAGTTGCTGATGTAGGGCGCGCGATTGCGGTAGGAGAAGAAGGGATCGGCAGCGATGGGGATAAAGTTCGACCAGTCGACTGCGTTGTCGGGGTTGTTGACTGAGGTGCTGTGAGAAGGGAAAGGGAAGGGGAAGCGCTGTCCGTTGTTGACGCCAGTGGCTGCGGTGATGAAGGGCGTTTCGAGCAAGGGCGGCGCGGGGCTGAGGTAGTTGAAGCCGAAGGGAGGAACGGAGTACATGATGCCCGCGGTGAGGCCGGGGAACGCGGTGTAGAAGAGTCCGTAGCTGGCGCGAATGCTGCTCTGGCCGCTGGTTCCGAAGATCGTTTTCAAGATGCCGCGATCGAAACTGGGCGAATAGGCGAGGCCGATGCGTGGAGCGAAGTTCTTGTAGCCGGTGGGAGCGAGCGTGCTGGGGATGCCGTGATCGCCCGCAACGACGAGACCCTGCGGCGCTCCGGGATAGAGGATGGATTGCGCGCCGGGAACGTAGGTCTGGAGCTGGTTGTACTTCTCCCACCAGGGCATGATGATGTCCCAGCGCAGCCCGGCGTTGATGGTGAGATCGTGGCGCACGCGCCAACTATCCTGCACGTATGCGCCGAAGTAGCGATTACGCAGGTAGAAGGGCTGGCCGGAGGATTGGGTGAAGTTGCTCGGCGTGCCGAGGAGAAAGTCGGCGAAGGAGGAGCCGGTCTCGGTGCCGTTGATGTTGAAGGTGCCGTTGAAGGTTGCGTTGGGATTCTCGTTGACCTGATCGATGTGGAACTGCGCGCCGAGCTTGAGAGTGTGCGTGCCGATGACCTTGGAGAAGCCGTCGCTGACAAAGTAGGTGTTGTTGATCTGGGTGAGGTTGGTGATGGGAACTCCCATGACGAACGAGGGGAAGGTGATGTTCTCGACGCCTTCGAACTGCGGAGCCTGCACGACGATGCCTGGCGTATTGGTGCCGGTGATGAAGCCCTGCGAAGCGAGCGTGACGCCGAGGCCGCCTTTGGGTTGGCCGATGATGTTGGCGTTGCGCAGATAGCCGAGATGGAACTCGTTGACGGCGTTTGCGCCGATGGTCTTCGTGTCTCCGATGGAGATGAGTTGTGAGCGGCCAATGAATAGCGCATCGAAGCCGGGAATGCTGGCTCCGGCTACGGAGCCGGGATAGGGGTTGTCGAGGCGGTAGTCGTCCACGAAGTAGTAGGCGGAGAACTGGCCGATGCGGGTATTGGCGTCGATGCGCGCCGAGCCTTTGTCGTCGCGAACGGTTTGGGAGAAGGCCGAGGTTGAGAACTGGTTGGCTCCGATGTTGGGAGCGGGGATGTATTGCAGCAGATTCTTTGCCGGTGCGGACCATGCTGATTGAGGGATGACGCCATCGGGGAAGACGGCGGAGTAGGGTTCGCCCGCAGTGACGGCGTAGCCCAGTCGCTGGGTCAGGATGGAGGCTAGATAGGGGCCGCTGACGCTTCCGGTGAGTGTGTTCGTCTGCATAGATGGATCGAAGAAGCTGCCATTGCGTTGCGGCGTTGTGGGGACGGTGATGTTGCCGGTGGAGACTCCCTGCGTGGTGCGCGTTCCCTGATAGTCGCTGAAGAAGAAGAGTTTGTCGCGCAGGATGGGGCCGCCGATCGCTCCGCCGAACTGGTTCTGATTGAACGTGGAGCGGGTTGGGTCGAAGTATCCTCTGGCGTCGAGGTTGGTGTTGCGGAAGAACTCGAATACTTTGCCGTGGAATGCATTGCTGCCGGACTTGCTGACGACGGTGACCATGCCGCCGTTGTAGTTGCCGTATTCGGGATCGAAGTTGTTGGTGAGGACTCGGAACTCCTCGATGGAGTCGAGGTTCGGGATGATGGAGGTGCCTCCGTTCATGTGCTCCTGAACGTCGATGCCGTTCACCATGAAGCCGTTGGAGGACTCGCGCTGGCCGTTGATGGAGAGATTGCCGGGGTTGAGATCGCCGGAGGGATCGAGGCCTCCGGTAACTCCCGCCATGATGACGGAGCTTGGCAGCAGGGTGGAGACAGGCGCGACTCCGGGTTGAATGGCGAGCAGATCGGTGTAGCTTCTGCCGTTCAACGGGAGTGCGGTCATCTGAGCACCGGAGACGACCTCGCCCAGATGCGTGGCGGCGGTATCGACCTGCACCGCGGTGTCGCTTGTCACGGTCACGGTGTCGAGCGAGCCGATGGCAAGCGAGAGATCGACGCGGATCGCGGAATCTGTATCGACGGCAAGGTTCTCCCTGCGCCGTTGCATAAAGCCGGTGGCTTCGACTGTGAGGTTATAGTGGCCGACGGGAAGGTTCGGGAAAGAGTAAAGCCCCTGACGATCGGAGACGGTGCGGTAGGTCGTCTGCTGTGCGGTATTGACGAGGACGAGTTTTGCTCCGGGAAGAATAGCGCCGCTTGGATCGGTGATGATGCCGGAGATGCTGCCTCCGGTCGCGGCCCATACGAGTGCGACGGAGGATAAGAGGAAGACGGCGGTCAGGATAAATATCCTGACCGGAACGATAACGGCAGACTTCACAATAAACACAACGAACCTCGCTTGGTAGCGGGAACGATGGACAATGGCTCAAGGATTGAGCGATTGCTTTCCGTTTCCACGCGGAAGAATCACAAACCAATCCTGGGTAGGTCTCCTGACTTGCAGGTAAGGCCGATGTTTCTTGGCCTTCCGGCTCGCCGCCTTCCCCGGTTTTCACCGAGTGGCTTGTGGCGAGTCGTTCTCCTGATTACAGTGGCGGGACCGTGCCGGACTTACACCGGCTTCCCTTTTATGCCCTCGCGGGCACCCAGAATCTTCTTGGAAGAAAGAGTAACACGGTACTCCGTTCGGTTAGTCAAAGTAGGACGTGCATAAAAGGAACGTGCGAAACTAAAGCGAATCGTCTCTGCGGTCCGTGCGGTCATATCTTTGCGCGGCCGGGCAACGTCTAACGATCTGTATCTGGAGGAATTCGATTGAAGCTGAAGTCTCTTTTGCTGCTTGCTGTTTTGTCGCCGAGCCTCGTCCTGTCACAGACGCACGCTGGCTCCAGTCCTGAGCAGGGACAGGTCACTCGCGCCACGTTGAAGAATGGGATGCGCGTCGTTGTGATTCGCAATGCTCTGGCTCCCGTCGTTACGGTGGAGATGAACTTTATGGTCGGCGGAAACGAGACGCCGGAGGGTTTCCCCGGCATGGCTCACGCCCAGGAGCACATGGCGTTTCGCGGCTGCACCGGCATGACAGCCGATCAGACGGCGGCTATTTATGCGCAGCTCGGCGGCCGGAATAACGCGGACACGCAGCAGAACATTACGCAGTATTACGCCACGGTTCCGAACGCGGACCTCGATGTTGCGTTGCAGGCGCAGGCCACATGTCTGCGCGGCATCGATGACTCGCAGAAGGAGTGGGACCAGGAGCGTGGCGCGATTGAGCAGGAGGTTGCGCGTGATCTCTCGAATCCTACTTACAAATTTATCGATCGGCTGAATGAGAATATGTTCGCCGGAACGCCTTATTCGCATGATCCGCTGGGGACGAAGGAATCATTCGATAAGACGACCGGCGCGATGCTGAAGGAGTTTCACGATAAGTGGTACACGCCCGGCAATGCGATTCTCGTCGTCGTCGGCGATGTGAATGCGGCTGCGACGCTGGCGAAGATCAAAGAACTCTTCGAAGACATTCCGAATCACTCTCTGCCGCCGCATCCTTCGGTCGATCTGCAACCGGTGAAGGAAGAGAACTTTACGCTGGATAGCAATCTGCCTTACGTGCTTGGCTTCGTGGCGTATCGTATGCCCGGCACGGATTCGCCGGACTATGCCGCCGCGCAGATTCTGTCCGACGTTCTGGCCAGCGAGCGCGGCGATCTTTACGGAATGGTTCCCGCGGGCAAGGCTTTGGCCGCGCAGTTCGGCATGGTCGAAACGTATCCCAAGGCCAGCGTGGGCTTCGGGCTGGTGGCCCTTCCGGCAGGTGCTGATTCCGCCGCAGCGATTGCGGAGATGAAGAGCATCCTGGCGGGTTACGCGGCAAAAGGAGTTCCGCTCGATCTTGTAGATGCAGCGAAACGCGCCGAGGTCGCACAGGCGGAGTTCCAGCGCAACTCAATCCCCGAGCTTGCGAATCTGTGGTCGAACGCGCTCGCCGCCGAGGGACGCAATTCGCCGGAAGAAGACCTTGCCGCGTTGCGCAAGGTGACGCTGGCCGATGTGAACCGCGTTGCGAAGAAGTACATGGCGAACGTCAACACGATTACCGCGGTGTTGAAGCCCGTGCCGACAGGCCAACCCGTCGCATCGAAGGGGTTCGGCGGAGGCGAACAGGTGACGACCGCGCCGACCAAGCCGGTGCAGCTTCCTGCGTGGGCGGCCAGCGCGCTGGCGCAGCTTAAGGTTCCGCAGAACGATGTGAAGGCATCGGATACTACGTTGTCGAACGGCATCCGGCTGATCGTCCGCACGGACAATACCAGCCCCACGATTACGGTGCTGGGCTCGGTCAAACATAATGCCGATCTTGAGACGCCTGCCGGACAAGAGGGTGTCGCGGATCTTCTTGAAGGGCTCTACTCCTACGGAACGAAGACTCTGGATCGAATTGCCTTTCAAAAGGCGCTGGACGATATCGCGGCGAACGAGAGTGCGGGTTTCCGGTTTTCGTTGAGCGTGCTGAAGGAGCACTTCTCCCGCGGCGTGCAACTGCTTGCGGACAACGAGCTACATCCTGCGCTGCCGGAGAAGGCGTTTGACGTAACTAAGCAGCAGAGCACGCAGTTCCTCGCGGGCAATCTACAGAGTCCGGGGTATCGAACCTCGCGTGCGCTCGACGTGGCTCTGCTTCCTGAGCACGACCCCGTGTTGCGCGAGGCGACTCCTGCAACGATGTCGAAGATCACGCTGGATGATGTCAAGCATTACTATGCGGCCACGATGCGGCCTGACCTGACCACCATCGTTGTGATTGGCGATGTAACGCCGGAGCAGGCGAAAGTTGTCATCGAAAAGTGGTTCGGCGAGTGGAAGGCAAGCGGTCCACAGCCTGAGACGACGCTCGCCGCCGTGCCGCAGAATAAAGCCTCCGCCGCGCATGTGGACGATGCCGAGCAGGTGCAGGACTCGGTGGTGCTAGCAGAGCAGCTCAACCTGAATCGCTTCGATCCTGACTACTATCCGCTGCAACTCGGTACGCATGTGCTTGGCGGCGGATTCTATGCGACACGGCTCTATCACGATCTGCGACAGGTCGCGGGCTATGTGTACTCGGTCGACGTAAACCTCGGCGCTTCGAAGACGCGTGCGACCTATTCCGTAAATTACGGATGCGATCCGCAGAACGTATCGAAGGCACGTGCTTTGATTGAGCGCGATCTCAACCAGATGCGCACGGAGAACGTCTCGGCCGAGGAGTTGCATCAGGCTAAGGCGCTTCTGTTGCGGCAGATTCCTCTGAGCGAGTCCAGTGAAGAGACGGTTGCGGCGGGGATGCTCTCTCGCGCTCAGATCGGTCTTCCGCTCGATGAGCCGATTCGTTCCGCGAAGCGATACTCGGAGCTGACAGCCGATGATGTGAAGGCAGCTTTTGCGCGCAAGATTCGCACGGAGGATCTGGTTCAGGTCGTGCGCGGACCGGCTCCGCAGTAAGCAACAGACGATGCAAACGAAAGCCGGAGCCGCGCAGGCTCCGGCTTTTCTTTTGTGCAGCACCGTTGTTTATTCGCTACCGCTTCCGGTTGTGGACGGGGCGATGGAAACACTGGCCGAGCCGCTTGATGGTGCAACGAGACCTCCCGAGAGAGTAAAATTTTCAAGCGCAACGGCAGACTTCCACGTCTCCCCCAGCGCCGTGAGATACGCAACCTGCAACTGGAAAAGCGTTCTCTGCGAGACCAGCACCTGCGGGTATGCCTGCGCCATATCCTGATACTTCTTCAGGTAAAGCTCATGCGCTCTCTGGGCGCGTGGAATCAGCTCAGTTCTGTATCGCTCCGCCGTAAATCGAGCGGCCTCATACGACTGCGCCAGCGGCTCCGCTTCATGCCGCAACGACAGCTCCGTGCGGGTTACTTCCTGTCGTGCGCGCTCGATCTCTACGTCAGCCGCAGCCTTGTTGCCCTGGTTGCGATTCCACAGGGGCAGCATGATTCCCGCCGAGGCGAAGCTCTGCGCTCCGGTTGCGATGCGAGGATTCTCCGAGATCAACTCGCCGTTGTACTGCTCTCCGGCGCGAAGTTGCAGGTCCGGTATCGACTCGCGACGCGCATCGCGCCGCCGGGCTTCGGCGACCGCGACCTCCTGCTGGGCGTGCCGCATCTCCGGGCTGTTTGCGAGGATCGTGGCGACCTTCTGCTCTGCATCGATCTCGGGAAGACGCTCGATCTCTCCCTGAAGCGGAGACGCATCAAGCTGCTGCACTCCCGCCTCCGCGGCGAGCATACGGAACTTCGCCAGAAACTCGCGCTGCGCCGTTGCATAATCCACCTTTGCCTGCTCCGCCTCTACTTCGGTTTGCAGAATGTCCGGCGCATCCGCCTGCCCGACGTTCGCAAGTTGGTGCACCGTCTCGACCGCATCCTGCGCTACGCCGAGAAGTTGTTTGCGAACACTCACCAGCGCCTGTGCCGTAAGTGCCGAGTAGAACGCTTGCGCGACATCGTTATGAACGCGCAGCGTCTGCTCTTCTACTCCGATCTCGTCGGCGTGGCTCTGCTGCGTGTAGATATCGCGCCGCAGTCCGAGCTTGCCTCCAAGCACAATCGTCTGCTGCACAAAGCCGCCCTGCTCGCCGCCGCCATAGCGTCCGCCGCGAATCTGGTCCCCCTGATAACCAACGGTGGGGTTCGGATAAAGGCTGGCCTGCCGTCCCAGCGCTGCCGAGCGCCGCGCCAGTGCGTGGGCTTGCGCGATGGTTGGGTTCGCCTTGTCGGCCATCGCCAGAAACTCCGCGAGACTCTTTGCTGGGCGAGCCGCAACGCCGCGAAGCAGATCCGGTGCAGGCTGGTCCTTGCCCGTCCTGTGCGCGGGATCTTCCGGATCTTGGATGTGCATGGTGTCGTGTGTGACCGAGCTGCTTGCGGGAATCTGCAGATTTACTCCAGGCATATTGGCTAGCGACTGGCCAGCGGCGTATCCGCCAGTCGTGAGCGTCAGGGCAACGGCGATTGCTGAAATCTTCATAAGTCTCTCCACGGAGTACTCGGCCATCGGGCGCGGTCATCAAGCATGATCAAAGATTGTGGCGTATGGATTGTTCGGATGATAAGCCCGCTTCATGCGCTCTACCACGGCGTCATATTTTTCCGGCGGTAGTACACGTACAAAGGTCATCATGCCCTGCATGTACTGGCTCCATCCGGTGTTCAATCCGTAGTTCTCCGGCTTGTCCACAACGTCGTCCATCAGCATCATGGGGCCTTCCATGTACGCATCCTGCGGGAAGTTGGGAACATTGTTCGCGTTGGGTGCTATGTCGTCCGCCATGTCGTTCATCTGCATTCCCGGCATGGTATCCATCTGCATCTGGCCCATTTCGTCCATCTTCATCTCGCCCGCATCATCCGTACTGGTTTGCATTTTGCCCATCGCGGCGTTGGCCTTCTCCTGCGAGAGCGGTCCATTCGTTGTTGCGGTATCGGAACTTCCGGCAACGCCAAGTCCGCGTCCGAGTTGCGGCCCGTAGTCCTCGCCCAGCGGAACGCCGGGCGTCCCCTGCAACATCCCCATGCCTGTGTTCATGTCGCCGCCCGCGCCCATGCCGCCGGTTCGCGTCATCTTGCCCACGCTCGACGACATCTGGTTCATCATGTGGTGCGGCAGATGGCAGTGCAACATCCAGTCGCCAGGATTCTTCGCTACGAACTCAACCGTTCTCGCCTGCGCCACTCCTACCAGCACCGTATTGCCCGGCCACCACGCGGACTCTGGAATGCGTCCTCCCTCTGTGCCGGTCGTGTAGAACGTGTTGCCGTGAATGTGCATCGGGTGATGGTCCATGCCGAGGTTCACAAAGCGAATTCGCACGCGCTCACCCTGGCGCACGATCAGCGGCGTCGAAGCAGGCCCGGCCTTGCCGTTCAGCAACAGCCAGTTGTACTCCATGCTCATCGTGTTGGGAACGGTGTTGCTCGGCAGTACGGCATACTCCTGCAGGTGGATGACGAAGTCCTTGTCGCAGTGCGGGCGGTAAGGCTGCTTCGGGTGCATGATGAACGCGCCGAGCATCCCGGCCATCTCCTGCATCGCCATGTGCGAGTGATAGAAGTACGTCCCCTCCTGGTGAATGTCGAACTCATAGACAAACCGCCCGCCCGGTTTTACTGCGGGTTGGCTGATGCCGGGTTGTCCATCGTACTGGATGCGGTCTTCGAAGCCGTGCCAGTGAATTGTGGTCGGCTCAGGAAGGTGGTTGTCGAAGATCACGCGCACACGGTCGCCCTGGTTGACCTGGATCGTCGGTCCGGGTGCGGAGCCGTTGAAGCCCCACAGATCAAGCGTCTTGCCCGGTGCGATCTTCTGCCGAACTACCTGCGCGATCAGGTGAAAGACCTTCACATCGCCGTCCATGGTGTACGGCATATCGCCGACCTCGGTCGTGATGACGGGAACATTGAAGGCGGGGCTTTGGTCGCGGTGATTCTGCGGAAGGGAAGTAGAGGCCCCAAGCTTTTCGGCGGCGAACAATCCTGCGCCTAGACCAAGAAAGCTCTGGAGAAATGAACGGCGGTTTGCCATGACGAGTCGCTCCAAAAAGCACAGTTGCGTGATTTCGCATCGCGGGCGCGAACAAGGAGGCTATCGTCTGGATAGAAGGATGCGCCTCAGCCCGCGACATTTCATGCCGGTAGAAATGCGGGCGAAGGAGCTAAACGCGAAGGATGCTTTGCAGTGCGATCTGAGAGGGTGATCGAAGCGGAGGAGTCTCCGATGCGAAAGTTCGCCGAGTGATCAACGCCGGTATCAGGCCAGTGAGCGGAACTACCGTTTCGTGAAGCGGGAGCGCTACGAATGTTGACTCAGCCATAAGGACGACAGGCTGCTCCGAGCAGATGTGATGATCGCAGAGGCCAGCCCGCAGAACGAGTCCATCGGGATTTTGCGCGTGTTGATGCTCTGCCATGCCGCAGTGCTCCATGCCAGCCATCGCGGGCTGCGATGCCGCAGGATGAGAGCAGACATGCGAGACGCTCATCAGGTCGCAATCAATCGCGCAGGCCGTGGAGACGCAGGCAAGCGAGAGCAGAAGAACTGCCATCAACCCCGCAAGCGCCGCCCTGACGTTCATAGCCGAATCATACCCCCTTACGGAAGTTCCTGCACCTCTGTTAGCCAGGTCGCTGCCGCAAGCTATTGCGAATATATTATTGCTAATGCGCGGCGGTATTTCAACCGCGGCGTATTAAAAAACGAAGGCCCGGGGCAGATCGCCCGGGCCTTCGAGGGTTATAGGTTAGCGGATCTGCCACGGAGTAGCAGGAGCCTGAGAGGGAAGAACTGCGTTCCAGTTCGGAGTAGACACTCCCGCCAGATGCCGCAGGAAGAAGTCGTACTGCCTCCTCAGGCCGTAGTCGATTGGACCGGAAGACCGCAGCGCGGTATGGCCCAACCCCGGCGCCACGATCAGGTCGAAGTCCTTACGCGCCTGGATCAGCGCATTGACGACCTGCAACGTCGAAGAGGGATCGACGTTTTCGTCCAGCTCGCCGACGACCATCAGCAGATGTCCCTGCAGCCGCCACGCGTTGTCCACGCCGGACGAAGCCGCATAGCTGTCATCGATCGGCCAGCCCATCCACTCTTCGTTCCAACTGATCTTGTCCATCCTGTTGTCGTAGCAGCCCGCATACGCCACGCCGACCTTGTAGAACTCCGGATGGAACAGCAGCGCAAGCAGCGTGTCCTGTCCGCCCGCCGAGCCTCCGTAGATGCCCACGCGGGTAGCGTCGTACCACGGATACTTCGCCGCCGCGGCCTTATGCCACAGGATGCGGTCCGGGAACCCGGCGTCGGCGATGTTCTTCCACGCCACATCATGGAATGCCTTCGAGCGGTTCAGCGTTCCCATGCCGTCCATCTGCACCACGATGAAGCCCATATCGGCCATCGACTGCATTCCGATCACTTTGTCTCCGCCCGACTGATACCCGAACGGCCAGAAGGTCTTCGGCGTAAACGACCCATGCGGCCCCGCATAGATGTTCTCGACCACCGGATACTTCTTCGATGGGTCGAAGTTGTGCGGCTTGACGATCAGGCCCCAGATGTCCGTCTTGCCGTCGCGTCCCTTGGCTACAAAGACCTCCGGCGTCTTGAAGCCTGCCGCCACGAGCTGCGAGATATCGCCCTTCTCCACCGTGGAGACCAGCGAGCCATCGCTCACGCGATGCAGCTCCATGATGTTCGGCAGGTCGGTGCGCGAGTAGGTATCGACGTAGAACTGCATATCGTTTGAGAAGGCGACGTCGTGATACGCGTTCACCGTGGTGATCGGCGTCAGGTTCTTCCCATCGAAGTCGATCCGGTAGTAGTGCTGCAGGTACGGATCTTCGTTGGGTCTCATGCCGCTTCCGGCAAACCAGATCTGCCGCTTCTGGTCGTCCACCTTCACCACGCTCCGAACGATCCACTCGCCCTTCGTGATCTGGTTCTTCACCTGGCCGCTCTTGCCGTCGTAGAGGTAAAGATGGTTCCATCCATCCCGCTCCGACATCCAGATCACCTCGTCGCCCAGTCCGTTGACGTCGTGGTGATACAGCCGGTTCGAACCCGTGTTGACGAACGTCTTCGGCTCCTCCGCTGCAACGACGCGCGGCTTGCCCGTCTCGGCATCCACTGAGATCATCCGGTAGACCTGGTGCCCGCGCTGGTCGAACTCGAACGCCACCGTCGAGCTGTCCTTCCGCCACTCCAGCCTCGACATCTGGTAGGGATTTTTGAACAACGTATCGTCAACCGCAATCTGCTTCGCCGGGTCCACATGGAAGATCACTGGCCGGTCGATATCTACCGCGTCGCCGGGTTTGGGATAGGGTTGGTAGGTCGTCTTTGGCTGCAACTGGTCCTTCGGCGAAGATTCCACGTGCGTCACGAGACGGTGATAGCCGGGCAGCACCCGGTACGCCGCCAGCTTCTTCGAGTCCGGGGCCCACACAATCGATCCAGGATCGTAGTAGTTCGCGGGCGAGCCATCCAGGCTCAGGAACTTCGCCGCACCGCCGCCCACAGGCTTCACCACGACGTTGAAGTTGTTTACATACGCCTCCCAGCGTCCATCAGGAGAGCGCCTCTTCATATCGGCCGGGGCGTTGGCCTCGCTCGCCTCGCCGCCTCCGCGACGTCCACGCGCGGCAGGCATACAACGATAATCCGCCAGCGTACATCTCCAGCGCGACTCGTTGAAGCTGACGTTGATGGACTTCTCGTCCTCGGAGAACTCGACATCGGTGAAGGGAAGACGAAGCGCCGTGTAGGTCTCTCCCGTGGCCTTGCTCAGTGCGGACGCCAGCTTCTCCTGATCGAAGGCGGGCTTCTTTTCCAGAGTATGAGCGTCCACGATCAAGAAGCTGAAGCCTCCGGCCACCGTCTTGCGATAGACGAACTTGTCTGTACTGCCGATCCATCTTCCCGGATCGGCTACGTCCCGCGTCAGATACTCCCATGCCTCGCGCAGGCCTTCGGACCTCGTGAAGTCCTCCGGCGTTACCTGTGCCGGAACCGAACTGGTGATGCAAAGCATCGCCGCCATTAACGCTGTACCAAGTCGCACTCTCATAGCCTCATCCATTCGTTATAAAGTTTTCTGCTGGAAACAGTTTCTGCCTCTCCTGAAAACATAAAGACGCCGTTAAGTCTCCACTGCGAACACAGAGAAAACGGAAGCCATCTTTTCAGGAGAAGAAGAGCCCGGCAGTTGTTAAAAATGAATTGAATCGAAGTCTACGGGAATTCGGATTGCCGTGCACGAGGTTTTTACAATCGCTGCGGCAGAAGCCCGTCTTCTACATCGTTCCCGCCACCACAAACCGGTCACGGCCCAGCTCCTTGGCGCGATACAAGGCCGCATCCGCGGAGCGCACCAGCGACTCCGCAGTCGATGCGTGCAGCGGATAGCAGGCCACCCCGATCGATAATCGAATCCCATCCAGCGTCTGACCATAGTGAGGTATCTGGATGGCGCGGCTGGCCGTCTTCAATCGCTCCGCGCATTGTATGGCGGCGTCAAGCTCGGTGTCCGGCAGAATCAGGGTGAACTCTTCGCCTCCATACCGGCTGGCGATGTCCTCTGCCCGAAGCTGCGCCTGAAAGACCTTGGCCACCTCGCGGAGCACCGCGTCCCCTGCCTCGTGCCCATAGGTATCGTTGAACTTCTTGAAGTGATCGAGGTCCACCATCAGCACCGTCAGTGGAGAGCCCTTGCGCACGGCGCGGCGGAACTCGCGCTCCAGCGAGTCCTCCATGTACCGCCGGTTGAATAAGCCCGTCAGCGGATCGCGAATGGACTGCGTGCGCAACGTCTCTCGAAGATTCAGGTTGGCCACAGCCAGCGCAAGATGCTCCGCCAGCGTCTTGATCCGGCGCTGCTGCGGCTCCGTAAGCGGCCTCACCTTCGATGGAATGGACTCCTCGCCCGTGTCCAGATACAACATCCCCAGTGTCTCTCCCTGGGCCAGCAGCGGGACGCAGATGGCGTAGAGCGGAATCGGCGTCCCGATATGCGGACAGGCCAGCCGCGGGTCGCTGGCCAGGGAGATGTTCATCCTGCTTCGTCGTAGCGCCCAGCAATCCTTGATGTGGAACTGGTCCTGGATCACCGAAGGACTCCCCCATCGCGCCGCCAGCTCTGCCGTGTCCTGCGACTGTGAGAAGGCAAAGATCGCGCCGCTCATGCTTGGAAACTGAATCTCGAAGTGGCGTATAACAACCTTGTAAACCTCCGCGGTCGAGAGCGAGGACTGCAACAGATCGTCCGTCTCTCCCATGATGGCTGCGTCCTGGTTGATCGCGCTTAGCTCTGTCTGTAGCCGTTTGTACTCCGCGATCTGGCGGCTCAGGTCTGTCCATCTCCGCCAGGAAAAGAGCGCGAACCCGGTTCCAATGATCACGGCTGCCGTAAGAAATTCTTCGATGCTCGCTTCTTCGTGGCTGGCAATCCACTCGAAGACGCGGTCCGGGTCAAGCAGCACGACGACGCAGCCCAGCAGGATGATCGTGCCGATAACCATAAGGTCACGGCGTGCCCGCGCCTCTGGTGCGCCGAGTTCGTCCAGACCGGGTTCAGATCCCTTCCATGTCATGCGTGTGCTCTTTTCATGCTTGTGTGGCATCCTGCGGGCTAGGAAGTTGCAACTATACCTGAGCAACGATTGTTATCACACGGAACATTTGCGAATCAAAGCAGCTCTCATCTTTCCCGTGCGTCATGAACCCAAAATAGGCATAGACGAATTCTTCTGATCGGCTACAATCCTCAGCACTCAGCTCAAATGTCTTGGGCTGCACGGAATAGTTTCGCGCGAGGGATACGCCTTATGATCTCGGGAAACGTTCTTCATGAAGTCCGCCGCATCCTGCGTTCCTTTCCTGTTGCCTCCTGCCTGCTCGACCGCGAGCCCAGATACATCGCCGCGAACCAGAGATACTCTGAGATCTTCCGCAAAGATCTGGACCACATCATCGGAAGCCCCATGGCAAACATCTCCCCGCCCAGGTTCATCCAGAACGTCCACCGCGACTTCCGCATCTTCGACGCGGGAGCGAGTGTGCCCGACCACGAGGTGGAGCTGGACGACAGAAAGTATCTCGTCTCGGTAGGCTCCATCGCCTCCGAGCAGACCGGCGGGATCATCGCGATCTCCGTCGCCCTCACCGATATCACAAGGCTTAAGCGCGTCGAGCACGAGCTGGAGGAGGCGAATCGCAGCCTCTCCAGGGCACTCTACAAGATCACCGAGATCGCCGAGACAGACCAGCTAACCGGCCTGCACAATCGGCACGCCTTCGAGATGTACCTGATGAAGGAGATCGCCCGCATCAAGCGCACAAGAACCCCCGTCTCGGCCATCCTCATCGACGTCGATCTCTTCAAGGCATACAACGACCTCTACGGACACGTTCAAGGAGACGACTGCCTGCGGGCGGTCGCAACGGCCATCCGGCAGGGAACCCGCCGCATCGGAGACTTCTCCGCGCGATACGGCGGCGAGGAGTTCGTCGTCATCCTGCCCGATACCGACCTCCCCGGTGCGGTAGCCACGGCGCAGCGCATCCAGGAAGCCATCGCCGCATGTGCCATCCGCCACGACGGCAGCCCGTTTCAATCTCTGAGCGTAAGCATAGGGGTCTTCTGCCTTCCGCTTATGCCCGCCCCGCTGGACATAAAAAGCATCCGCGAGCTGATCCTGACCGGCGCAGACCGAGCCCTCTATCACGCCAAGCAGAACGGCCGGAACACAATCCACATCGCCGATATGGAGGGTTTTTGATAAGGAGAGATCAGGCAGGCGGAGATTTTTATCAGGCATGGACGGGGTACAAAAGTGGGCACAATCGCGTTTTATCGTCTCGTCCCCATCGCTCATAACTTCTTTAGAATGTTTGGAGCATCGAGCAGGAATTGAATCCGGAAATATCGGTTTTGCAGGCGAGAAAACCCATTTATTTTCAGTGTCTTATGGAAGTTCCAATGTACTGAAAGGCCCTATCCGCGGTTGATTGAGGTGCCCAATGCAGATCAAAGTCAGGCTCAATTCTCGGCTCACCCAGAGGTGGGTATGTTGGGGCACGCCTGAGGAAGGCGCTTCGTATCAGAAACCCCTTTAGAATAGTCCGAAGCAGAATGAAAAGCGACTATTCGGTTACTGCGTATTGACTTGGGACCTTTCCAGTCACGCGCTTGAACATCGCGGTGAAGGCCCAGGCAGTGTCATACCCAAGCACGCCGGCAATCTCAAGCAATGGCCTTCCTTCGGTGAGCATCGGAATGGCAACGAAGGTGCGGATCTGATCCCGCCATCCCTGGAAGGTAAGCTCCGTCTCTTTGCGAACCAGCCTCATGAGCGTGCGAGGAGACATATCGAGCTTTGCCGCCCACTGCTCCAGCGTTGCCGGGTCGCCGGGCTTCTTCAAGAGCGATTGCTCCATATGCCGTAACCTCTCATCTCGAAGCGATGGCAGACTTACAGGATGAATCGGCGTCCAGTCGATCTCGCCTAGTAATGCCTTCACGATCTGTCCCTCCTGCCCGTACTCGTCGTACTCAATTGGCATTTCAACGACTCGAAGAACGAGCTCGTGTAACAAGGGGGACACGGACAGCATCCGGGGAGTCTTCGGTGGAGAAACCGAATCAACCGAAGCGATATACAAAGTTCGCATCTCAAGCTGACCGATACTGCCAGTCTGATGGCGATACCCAGCCGGCAGCCAGACCGCGCGCTTCGGCGGGATGATCCAGCAACCCAGGTCCATCGTCAGCCGCATACTGCCCGAGGCTGCATAGAGAAATTGCGCACGGATGTGCGTGTGCATAAAGCCCGCATAGCCCGCCGGGTAACTTTTTGCCATTGCTGCGACAGGACGCGGCACTGTCTGCAAATACTCGTGATTCTCGGATCGCTTCGCCATGACCAGATCAACGTAGGACGTGGCACCTTACGAGGAGCACGTCATTCTCTAATTCGATATTCTACTCGGACTGAACTAGTCTGATATTGGAAAGGCTCCTGCGGCTGTCTTTTGGCGAAGCACCGCAAGAGCCCCGAGATCGACAACCCGAAGGCCGACGACTGCTTCCAGTGTAGAGCAGCCGCGCGCCGACCGGGAAAACGAAAGGTGCGTGTTTATGTCTCATCGCTGGCGTGTTTTATCGGTAGGCTCAATACTTTCACTCCTGATGGCCGTTGCTTCTGCACAGCCGACACAATGGCCAGCTTGCAGTTCTCTGACCGGAGCTTCCCGGATCACGGTAAGCGGAACTGTCTCGGATACGACGGGCGCCCGTATTACCTCAGCGACCGTCCAGATCGGATGCGGAACGCAGTTGCAGCAGGCCCGCACGGACGGCTCCGGGCACTTCACGCTGACTATTCCCGAAGGCGCCTATCGTCTCCAGGTCGAAGCCGCGGGATTTGCCGTCTACACCAAAGATCTGAACGTCAATAGCGGTGCCTCTACCGCCGACATCACTCTGGCTGTGCAGAATGCCTCGAATACCGTAACGGTGCAGGCTGAAGCCGGATATGTCGCCAGTGATGGCACGCTTGCAACCAAGACCAACACGCCTCTGCTTGAAACACCGCAGTCGATCTCCGTGATAACGCGCGACCTGATGGACTCGCAAGCGCCACAGAGCATCAACGAGGCGCTGCGTTATGCGCCAGGCATTGTGCCGGAGTCGCAGGGCACGACCTCATCCTTCTGGAATGCGAGCAGTCTGCAACTGCGTGGCTTTATTCCTGACATCTACCAGGACGGGTTGGCGGACGACGCCACCGGCAACAATCTGCTCGACGCCTATTTTTACCAGAACATCGAGATCCTGGAGGGGCCGTCCTCCGTGCTCTACGGACAAGGCAGCCTGGCCGGCATCGTGAATGTGGAGACCAAACGCCCCAGGGCCTCGGCGTTCCATGAAATCCAGTTTGGTGCCGGCACGTATGGCCGCTATGAGGGCAACTTCGATTTCAGCGGCCCGCTGGCGACACCGCATCTGCTGTACCGGCTTACGGGAGTTGGGTTCTCCGAGGGCTCGCAGACATGGTTTATCCATCCGGAGCGCTATGCCATTGCTCCTGCTTTGACCTGGCTGCCGGATTCCAAGACCAGCCTGACCTTGTTAAGCAACTACACCTACAACCCGGAGGTGGGCGCATACGCTAACGTGCCGGCACTTGGCAGCGCGCTTTTCAACCCCAACGGGAAGATTGCGCCTGGCTTCTTCGCCGGTGATCCGAACTTCAACAAGACGAAGCAGTCCTTCATCCAGGCCGGAGATGTGTTCAGCCGGAGCTTCGGCGATGGCTGGAGGCTGGACCAGAACTTCCGCTTCACGGGCAACCGCGACTACGCAAAGATGATCTGGCCCGAGGACCTTGAGGCGGACAACGAAACCCTGGACCGGTACACGTTTATCCGCCATGTCTCCTTCAATTCCGTTCTGTCCGATCAGCGCATCATGAAGGTCCTTAAGACCGGCAAGCTGCGGCAGACTCTGCTGGCGGGCGTCAACACGATGCACTTCAGCGAGGGCTGGGCCTGGGGCAATGGAACGATCGATCCCATCAACATCTTTCATCCTGTCTATTACCTGCAGGTAACCGCACCGACGCTGACCGGCAAAGAGTCTCTGCTGGAAGACCAGACCGGTATCTACTTTCAGGATCAGGCATCCATCGGGCGACTGCGGCTCTCCTTTGCCGGCCGGCAGGACTGGCTCTCCGGACAGCTAACGGAAACCGGC
>JAATEV010000015.1 GCA_015655585.1 Terriglobales bacterium
GCGACCTCGGCGGCATCATCATCATCGACTTCATCGACATGGACGAGCGCAAGAACCGCAATCGTGTCATGGCCGCCCTCGAGGAGGAGCTCAAGAACGACCGCGCTCCGTCGAAGATCCTCCAGTTCAACGACTTTGGTTTGGTCGCCATCACCCGCAAGCGCGTCAAGCAGTCGCTGGAGCGCACGCTCTCCACCACCTGCGGCGTCTGCCAGGGAACCGGCATGACCAAGTCTCCCATCACGGTCTGCAACGACATCTACATCGAGATGCGCAAGATGCAGAAGCACCTCGATCGCGGAGACGTCATGCTCCGCGTCAACCCCGAGGTCGTCAAGCAGCTCAAGGCTCCCGGAACCAAGTGGCTGCAGGAGATGGAAGAGATGGTCGGCAAGACGATCCTTGTCAAATCCGACCCCAGCCTTCATCCTGAGCAGTTCGACATCCACTAAACTCGCAACACGCGAACCCTCAACGGCATCCCACACCTCTGCGGGATGCCGTATTCTATTGTTCAGCAAGAAGTTCTTGTTCCTTCACCGAGCAGCCAGCAGGAGGGCGGGGTCATCCCAAATCGAATTTCCTGCGTCTTACACAACATGCGTGCTTCGGGCGGGTTCAAGCGAGTGTAGTACCTCGAAGCACTTAAGGGAGCCATACAGATGCACATAAAGATCAGCAGCCGTCTTTCGACAATTCTTGGCCGCACCGCGGCAGTTACCTTTCTGGCCGCGGCAGGAACCTTGGGCCTGAGCGCCCAGCAGTCCTCCGGAACAGCCACCGCCATGCCGGAATTCGATCTCAAAGGCAGCCTCGCTGCACCCGCAGCCCTTTCTTCCTCCTCTTCGAACGACATGGTCTATGTCAGCCCCCTCGGTGAGACCGCGAAGGCCGAACCTCTCAGCTTCGGTGGAGCCGAGCAGCCGCCGCCGCGCCGCCGCTATGGCCGTCCCAACTACAGCGACCGCCACACCAACGCCGACGGCTCTTCCAAGTGGGCGTTTGAGGTAGGCGGCGGGTTCACCTTGCCTACCGGCGGCACACACAACTACTTCACCACCAGCTATGACTTCCAGGTTGGAGCAGGCCGGAACTTCAATAAGAAATTTGGCACCATGGTCGATTTCAACTGGGCCAACTTCGGAATGCAGTCCAATACTCTGAACAATCAGTTGAATCTCTATAACAACCTGCCCTGCGACCCCACGCAGTTCGACTGTTCGCCGATACCCCAGCTTGGCGGTCACGGGCACGTCTGGTCTTTCTCTCTGGATCCGATCTATAACTTCTACCAGTCCGACAAGTTGGGTGCGTATGTGACCGGCGGTGTGGGTTTCTATCATAAGACCGCCACCTTTACGACGCCGAGCGTAGGCACGTACTGCGACTATTACGGCTTCTGCTATCAGTACCAGGCCAACACGCCCATCGATTCTTACACCAGCAATGCGGCAGGCTTCAATGGCGGTCTCGGATTGACCTACAAGTTCTCGCGGTTCTCGAACGTGAGGTTCTTCGTCGAAGGCAAGTACATCTATACCGCAAACTCGCGCCGCGCCGAGACCGGAACAACTGCGGCGAATACACCGGCCAACAGTACTGCTTTCAACGCGTTCCCACAGAACAGCGCTCCGACGACCTTTATTCCGATCATCTTCGGTCTCCGCTTCTAACCGCTTGCAAAGCCTCTAACGAAAAGGGAAGAGCAAAAGCTCTTCCCTTTTCTATTCTCTGAAGCCAATCCCGCATTTCCTTCTGTCAAGCCCTACTCCCTATCGACGGGGAGGGAAACTTCAGTTCGAAGCCGGGGAAAGATGGCGCAGGCGCAGCGTAAACCCCGCAACCACTCCAGCTACCGAGATAGCGCTCATCAGCGTCTGGTGCAGGATGCCTCGCTGCTGCGTCTCTCCGAGGTTCGTCCATAGAATAAGGATTATGATCCCGGCGAGCAGGCCCCCGGTCAGCCAGGGCATCGCCCCGGCGGAGAACCACGCAACCGTGTATCCTCCGGCGATCGCACAGGCCAGCCACACCAACTCCTCGGCCACCTTGTATTGGGTGCGAATCCGGTATTCCTTCATGACAAAGCCAGGAGCACGCGGCGCAAGTCCGAAGACCGTAACCAGCAGCAGCCCGGCGAAGACGGTATATCCAAGAATCAAACTGAAGGTAATCGCAAAAAGGTTCATCCGTAACCTCTTCACACGGCCGAAGGTGCAATGTACCTCCGACAGTGGGGGAATGTCGAAAGCTAGGAGTAGTGCGTCAGCTTGAAGGTCGTAGCCTCAGGCTTGAATAAGCGCTAGCTGGAAAAAGAGAGGTTCAGGCCTCTGGGGAGATAGAGCGTTTCTGGAGGTGCAGCCTCCGGAAACTGACTACAGTCTAGCAGCGAATCCGGGCCGCAAGGTTGCGCCTCGGTTAGATTCCCACCGGGTAGGGCTTCTCGTGCATCTGCTCTCCCTGGTTCGCGCCCCGCTCAAACCGTCCCTGCAGCAGACTTAGCAACCCTGTGTACCAGTATCCGAAGACGAACAGCACAAGAAACGGAACCGTGAAAAAATTCTCGGTCGAGATGGCATAGTACACGGTCCAGGCAAAGTAGCTTCCGATTCCCAGCTCGATCCAGGGAATGATTCCCAGCCGCTTGCGATACACCTTCGCCTGGCTCTTCTCGCCTTTCTTCTTCACGCTGTACTTCGGCGTGCGCGCAAACGCGCTCTTCACCCCGAACAGCGCCTCCAGCACGGCCTTGGTGTTGGTGATCGTAAGCCCGACTCCGCCCAGGGCCATCACGAATGGAACATAAACGATCGACTTGTACCAAGTCTTCGGGTAAAGTTCCTTCTGGCCCATCAGGTAGAAGGTCGAGACCGACATCGTGCTGGCGATGAACAGAGGGAAGTCGATCAGCAGCATCTGCAGCAGGCCCTGCCAGCTCCGGATAATCATCGCCGGCATCAGCAGCACGCTCAGGACGATCATCAGTGGATAGCTGATGTTGGCGGTCAGGTGATACCACGCCTCCAGCTTCGTATGCCACGGAGCGTCGCTGCGCAGAACCCGCGGCAGGATCTTCTTGCCCGTCTGGATCAACCCCTTGGCCCAGCGCGCCTGCTGGGTCTTGAACGCAGTCATCTCGATGGGCAGCTCCGCCGGACACTCCACGTCTTGTAGGTACTTGAACTTCCACCCCACCAACTGGGCCCGGTAGCTGAGGTCGGTGTCCTCGGTGAGGGTGTCGTGCTGCCATCCTCCCGCCTCCGAGATCGCCTTCTGCCGCCACATCCCCGCCGTCCCGTTGAAGTTGAAGAACACTCCCGCCCGGCTGCGCCCGCCGTGCTCCAGCACAAAGTGCCCATCCAGCAGGATTGCCTCTACCTGGGTCAGGAAGCTGTAGTTCCGGTTCAGGTGGGTCCACCGGGTCTGCACCATGCCGATCTCCGGCTCCGCAAAGTGGTCGATTACCTGCATTGCCCACTGCGGAGGAGGCACGAAGTCGGCGTCGAAGATGGCCACAAACTCACCCTTCGCGACCCTGAGCCCCTCGTCGAGCGCACCGGCCTTGTATCCGTGGCGGTTGCTCCGGTGCAGGTAGGCTATGGGCTGGGGTTCCATTCCCGCGAAGCCACGCTGGTAGCGCTCCACAATACCTCGTGCCACTTCGGTCGTCTCGTCCGTGGAATCGTCCAGTAGCTGGACTTCAAAACGGTCGCGTGGATATTCGATTCGGCATACGGCATCGATCAGGCGCTCGATGACGAACTGTTCATTGAAGATAGGCAGTTGAATTGTGAGGAAGGGGAGCTGGCCTTCGGGGAACCGCATGGGCGGCTCGTTCCATTTGGCTTCCTTTTTTTTATTTTTCAGGTAGAGCCAGACGAGCTGATATCTGTGAACGCCGTAAAAGGCCAGGATGACCATCACGATGAAGTAGGGGATCAGCATACAGATATCGAAGGTGTTCCATCGATAAAGTCCCCTGAATGTGTGGTCGAGGTAGTGCGAGTCGAAGTAGTGCTTAAGCCCTTTCGGAGCGTAGAGCAGCGCGGGCAAGGCCGAAAGTGTATGGAAGAAGGGGTACAGGTGGCTGCTCCAGCGGTACGTTAATAAACCGATTCTACGCGATAGACTTCTGGTGGGAAGCTTCTTTTACGTGGCTAGTTGAGGAACATGGTGCGGTAGAGTGCATCGCGCTGCATGGGGCGGAAGCCTGCGTCACGGATGGCGTGGCGGACCTGCTCCTCGGATGCGGCGTTCGGGGCCTGGGCGAGGAGGATGCTGCCTGCGTCGTTGCTGCCGAAGCGGAGGGCTACCTGTAGGACCTTTAAACCCTGTGTTTTCAGGCTGGATTGAATGTTTGGGATGGTGTCGAGGTAGATGCGGGAGACGGCCAGAGTCCTCAGGTATTCGACGGCGGTGGCTTCTTCCAAGCCTTGAATGGCGGTTGGGTGGGGGGTGAAGGAGGCGAAGCCGTTGGTCTCTTCCTGTAAATTTCGGATTGATTCCAGATGGTTTATGCGCTGGTCGAGGGTCTCGCCGCTGCCGAAGTGGAGGCTGGCGGTGGTCTGGACGCCTAGTTTGTGGGCGGTGCGGTGGATGGTCAGCCAGTCGGATTCGGCCAGAATACCGGCGTCGTGGCCGGGGATGGAGTCGAGCCCGGCTTCGCGGAGATGGTCTATGGTGTCGTAAATGCTTTGGGATGAGTTGGTTGCGAGATGGAGGATCTCGGTGGCGGAGAGGGAGTGGAGCCAGAGGGTGGGGAACTGTTCCTTGATCTTGCGGAAAAGTTGCTGAAACCAAAGGGTTTGGCGGTTGGCGGGGACCTGGCCGTGGAGGGTGACGCTGGTGGCTCCGTGCGCGATTCGGGAGGCTATTTCGCGGTAAATGCTCTCAAGGAAAGGAGTTGCGGGTGCTGGGGATGTGTCGGCGTCGGCGGCGGGGTCGTTGTAGGAGATGGCGGCGTCGAGGGTGTAGGTGACGATGCCGTCTGGGTGGAGACGGCGGCGAATGGCGTCGGCTTCCATGCCGATGCCAATTAAATCATCACTTTGCAAGCATTCCAGAGCTTCGTTGCGGCGGATGGCCATAATTCTATTTTACTTTTTTGCAGGAAAAAATTCTTGTGGTGGGAACCCACGTTTTACAGGGGGTTTTGCAAAAAAGTGGGTAGTGGAACGTGGTTTGTTGTGGCTGGAGTGTGGACGGTTGTGGGTGATTCGCGGATGGCGGACGACCATGTTTTCGCGGACGAAAAATACGCCACTTCTTTGCGATTTATTTTCAGCGGGCGTGGAGGACCTGCACGAGCAGGACGAGGATGGCGATGGCCAGAACGAGGAGGAGGGAGACTCCGGCCTTGATCCAGATGCCGAGGGCCTTGACCTCGCGCTCGACAGCTTCGAGGCGCTGCTGGCCCTGCTCTTTGGCGAGGCGGAAGGTCTGGATGTCCTGAGCGATCTGGGTGATCTGCGCACCCTGCTCCTGAAGCTGGCGGTAGAGACCGGCGTGGGCCTTGGAGACCTGGCCGAGGTCGCCGCGGACGCCCTCGGCCATGGCGGTCATGGCCGCTTCGGTGGCCTTCTCGGAGGCGGTGCGGGTGGTGAAGTACCTGTCGGCCATAGGGATGAGCCGGGAGATGTGGGGCAGCAGTTCAAACAGTTGAGCGATGACTTTAGGCCACATGCGGCTTCTCCCCTGGGGTGCTTCAAGATTGGTTCTCTCGTTAGATTACATTTCCTGCGGGGGTAGGTGTTTATAGGGCTGATGTCCGGCGCTTTTTCAAGTGCAAAGGCAAGAACAACAGCAAAAGGGCTGAAGAGGATGCTGAAGAAATAGTATTGCCTCGTCCAGCATTCCCTCGGCGACTAAAGTCGCGTTGAGTATGTGAAATCTACGGCGCGGCTGAAGCCGCGCCCTTTCAAAACAACGACTTTTCAGTGCCTTCTCAAGTCGCGCTCTTGCAAAACGAGCGAGTCCTCAAAGAGAGATAATCTTTTTCAGAAAGAGCGAGTGTTCGGAAGGAGACTTTATGCCGCCGTTGTATTCCACGAAAGTTACCGCAAAGGGAGGCCGTCATGGAACTGTCCGGAGCGAAGATGGGCTTCTTGATCTCAGCCTGGCTATGCCGAAGGTTTTAGGAGCAGTGGCGGTGCCACGAATCCTGAGCAGTTGTTTGGCGCTGGATACGCGGCCTGCTTTGAAAATGCCTTGCTGCGGGTGAGCCGGGAGGCGAGGCACCACTTCTCCGATGAGCAGGTCGAGGTCGTGGCCGAGATCGGCCTAAGCCGCAATGAGGAAGGGAACTTCGTCTTGTCGGCGTCGCTTGCCGTGACGCTGGCTGGAGTCGATCAGGCGACGGGTGAGGAGTTTGTGCACCGCGCCCACCAGGTTTGTCCTTATTCGAATGCGATTCGAGGAAACGTGGACGTTGCTACCTCGGTCACGGTCCGATAGGACTGATGGCTAGGTGATGCGCTGGCGGCGGTGGAGAAAGAGCTGGATGGCGCTGAGGACGAGGATGACGGTGAGGATGCACTGCGACCAGAGGCAGTAGATGCACCATTTCTGGATGATGAACGCCTCGATGTAACTGAGGAAGCTGGCGCAGAAGAAGCCGATCTGGGCGAACTCGAAGGTGAGGAACCTGCGTCCGGCGAGGGCGAGGGCGCCGATGAGCAGGTAGCCCGCGATGCCGATGGCGGCGATGGGGACGTGGACGGCTCCGGGCTTGTCGTCGAAGGAGAGCGGCGGGAAGACGGAGTACTTGCCGTGGTTGACGGTGCCGCAGTCGAACTTCTCGGTGATGGCGCAGGGCGGGGCCTGCGCGGGATCCATGTAGTGGACGTGGAGAGCCAGGGAGGAGGCGACGATACCGGCGACGGCTAACAGCGCGATCAGGTACTTCATGGGTTTCATTCTACGTGTTGCGGGTTTAACGGCGTAACGGTGATCAAAAAGATAAAGACAGATTTTTAAAAAGCCGATTGCGGATTTCCTGGATCTTCACGGCTTTAGAAGAAAAGGCTATTTAAGGTAAAAGCAAGAACAACTGCAAACGCAGATTCCCTTCGGGAATGACAAATCAAAAAACAGGCAACGACAACAGCAAGTGCTTATGGGCTTGGCTTATGTATGGGTAGAGAAGCGGATTTCTCCGCTCCGCAGCTCACGATGAGTCCGTGAGCTGCTTCGGTCGAAATGACGAGTGTTGGTGGCTGGTCGGGGGAAGGCAACAGCAACTGCAACGACGGAAGGCAACAGCAACTGCAACGACAACAGCAACAGCAACTGCAAGAACAACTGCGACTGCGACAGCAATTACAGGGTGGTGGCGGGGGTAGTGTTTATGGGGTTATTTGGATTCGATCCACTGTTCCAAGTCCGCGGGGGGCATGGGGTAGCCGTATAGGTAGCCCTGGGCTATGTCGCAGCCTAAGTTTGTAAGGATGCGGGCCTGGGCTGCGGTCTCTACGCCCTCGGCCACGACCGTCATGCCGAGGCTCTGGCCGATGCGGATGACGGCTGTGGCTACGGCCTGGGCGTTGGCGTTGCTCTCGAAGTTGCTCATGAAGCTGTGGTCGAGCTTGAGCTCGGTGATGGGCAGACGCGCCAGTCCGGCGAGGCTGGAGAAGCCGGTCCCGAAGTCGTCCATGGATAGGCCTACTCCCATCTCGTGGAGAGACATGGCGATCTTGAGGCTCTCCGGGCAGTTGTCCATCATGATGTTTTCGGTGATCTCGATGGTGAGAGAGCTGGCCTGAAGGTTGTACTGGCGCAGGAGGCTCTGGACGAAGCAGGGCAGGTTGCTGCTGCGGAAGTGGGCGGGAGAGAGGTTGACGGAGACGCAGGGGACGGCGATGCCGATGCTTCTCCAGAGGGCGATCTGGCGGCAGGCCTCGCGGAGCGACCAGTGGCCGAGGGCTTCGATCTGGCCGATCTCTTCGGCGAGGGGGATGAAGCGGGAGGGCGGGACCTCGCCGAATTGGGGGTCGGTCCAGCGGGTGAGGGCCTCGACGCCGACGAGCTCCATGGTCTTGAGGTGGAACTGGGGCTGGTAGTGGAGACGCAGGGTGTTCTGGGCGAGGGCTTCGCGGAGGGAGGCTCCGAGGATGAGCCGGTCCTGCGCGAGCTTGTCGATCTCCGGGCTGTAGAAGCGGTAGCTGGCGCGGCGATTGCTCTTGGCCTGCTGCATGGCGTTGATGGCCTGCTCGATCATGACCTGGGCGACGGCGTTGTCGTCCTGCGCGACGGCGATGCCGATGCTGGCGGAGATGGAGAGCGCGAGCTTTTCGGTGGGGAAGGGGGCGTGCAGGACTTCGAGGATGCTCTCGGCAAGGATGGAGGCGAGGGAAGAGCCGCAGTCGGGCATGACGATGGCGAAGGAGTTGCCGTCGATGCGGCCAGCGATGCCGGAGGGGCGGGAGAGCCGCTGGAGGCGATAGGCGATCTCGATGAGGAGCTTGTCTCCGGCAAGATGGCCGAGGCCGTTATTGATGTCCTTGAAGTGATCGATGTCGATGGCGAAGAAGGTGACGGACTTGCCGCGGCTGCGTTCGAGGAGGTCGGCGGCGAGATCGTGGAGGGTGGCGCGGTTGGGCAGGCCGGTGAGGGCGTCGAAGTGGGAGAGCTTGGCGATGTGCCGGCGAGCGGCGTCCCGCTCGATGGCGAGGATGCAGAGATGCAGGCAGGCGGAGACGAGCTCCTTGTGGAGCAGGCTGGGCTCTCGCTTCTCGCGATAGTAGAAGGCGAAGGTTCCGGCGATGTGTCCGTCGTGGAGCTTGATGGGCGAGGACCAGCAGGCGAGAAGCCCCTGGGGCAGGGCGAGATGCTTGAAGTCTCGCCAGAGAGGGTCGGTCTCGATATCGGTGCCGCAGACGGGCTCTTCGAGCCAGGCGGCGGTGCCGCAGGAGCCGTGGTTGTTGCCGATGGGCTGACCGGCAAGGGCGGCGGAGTACTCGGCCGAGAGGCTGGGGCCGGCGAGCGGCTGAATCTTGCGGTCGGCGTCGATGAGGGTCATGGAGGCGACGACCTCGGGGGCGATGGCTTCGACGTGGCGGCAGAGGAGGTCGGCGACTTCGGCGAGAGGCACGCCGGCGGCGACGGATTCGAGCACGGTGCGTTGCAGGGCCTGGACGTGTTTGGTGTCGGAGATGTCGGAGAGGACGACGACCAGATTTCTTATGTCGCCGTTCGCATCGCGAATGGGATTGGTGTTGCCGGAGACCCAGATCTCGTGGCCTTCCTTGCTGTAGAAGAGAACCTCTTCCTGAAAGCTGGTGGAACTTTGGGCGCGGCGGCGGATGCGTTCGATGGTGACGGGATCGGTGTTTTTTCCGGCGAGGAGGTTGGTGGGGCGCTGGCCGATGATCTCGTCGAGGTGGTAGCCGAAGATGTCGGTGAAGGCGCGGTTGACGTATACGATGCGACGATCCTCGTCGAGGACCATGATCGCGCGATCGGTTCCGTCGATTGCCAGCGAGAGGAGTCGGAGCTCCTCCTCAGGCCGGACATGCTGGGTGATTCTGCTTAGAAGACCCATCGTTCTCTTGCTCGCAGTTTCCGGGATGTGGCCCAATTCATCCCTTTACTAATTTGCAAGTAAGTATGGCACGGTTGGAAGCGCTCCGGTCTTACCTTTTTGTGTTACGAGAAGATTTCATGGTTGCTGTAGTTCCGTAAGGGGATTAGATTGCACGATATGCACGAATTAAAAAGATTGTTCCGGCTGGTTATGCTGGCGGCGGTTTGCTGTGCGGCATGGGGCCGGGCTTATGGCGAGACGAAGGCGATCCGGCCGGGGGAGGTGTGGCTGGACGGTCGCGGACAGCAGATTCAGGCGCATGGCGGCGGGATTCTAAAGGTGAAAGATACCTATTACTGGTTCGGTGAAGACCGGACGCAGACGAACGATCCGGCGAAGCGGTATGTGGCGTGCTACTCGTCGAAGAACCTGACGGAATGGAAGTATCGCGGGCAGGTGTTTGTGGCGGACGACCCGGAGAAGCTGGGGCGCGGGTTTGTGCTGGAGAGGCCGAAGGTCTACTACAACGCGAAGACGAAGAAGTTTGTGATGTATGTACATCTGGATTCGCCGAGCTACAGGCTGGCCCGGGTGGGCGTGGCGGTGAGCGATAAGGTGGATGGTCCTTATAAGTATGTGAAGAGCTTTCGTCCGCTGGACCAGGAGAGCCGGGACATCGGGCAGTTTATCGATGACGATGGGAGCGCTTACCTGATCTTCGAGTCGCGGCCTACGGGCGGGTTTTATATTGCGAAGCTCTCGGACGACTTTATGACGGTGGAGAAGGAGATGAGCTTTATTCACGCTCCGCTGGAGGGCGGCGCGATTGTTCATTACAAGGGGCTGTACTACGTGTTGGGATCGCACCTGAGCGGGTGGAGGCCGAACCCGATTGTATATGCTACTGCGACGAGTCTGGAGGGGCCTTGGAGTGAGCGGAAGAACGTGGCTCCGCCGGAGGTGAACACGTATGACTCGCAGTCGAGCATGTTGGTGAAGGTGGCGGGGAAGAAGACGACTACGGTGATCTATATGGGAGATCGATGGTTGTCGAAGACGCTTTGGGACTCGCGATATGTGTGGATGCCGGTGCAGATTGGGGATGGGAACTTTGTGCTGCCGAAGCCAGAGCCGTGGACGCTGAATGTGAAGACGGGTGAGGCCAAGGTGGTGGGGGCTCAGTAGTTTTCTTTGGAGAAAATGGCTGGGGATAGGAAGGCATACCCCAGGGGCTAAAGCCCTGAGTTTTCGGTAGGCAGAGAGACCCAAGGCTAAAGCCTTGGGGTACCCAGAAGCAAAAGCCTTGAGGATGAAGGTACGCTGAATTTTTGGACTGACTGAGCTTTGTGTCGTGTGTTGGCATCGATGGTTCGTTCATGATCCGTTGTCGGCGACGGGATTATGATGTCGGCGTGAAGACGACACGCAGGGAGTTTGTAACAGGGTTGGGTGCGGCGGCTGCTTCGGCGGCGCTTGCTCCTTCGTTGCTGGCTGCGCCGGTGAAGCATGAGGCGTTTACGTTTCTGTTTGTTACGGACACTCATCTGCAACCGGAGCTGAACGGCGTGGTGGGTACGGACATGGCGTTCAGGAAGGGGCGCACGATCCGGGCCGACTTCGCGATTCATGGCGGAGACCATGTGTTCGATTCGCTGGGGGTGCCTAAGTCGCGGGCTATTGCGTTGTTCGACCAGTATGCGAAGACAGAGCAGGATCTGGAGTTGAAGGTCTATCACACGATTGGGAACCATGATGTTTGCGGGGTGTATCCGGCGAGCGGGGTGAGCGAGGCCGATCCGGAGTATGGGAAGAAGTTGTATGAGGAGAGGATCGGGAAGCTGTACTACTCGTTCGACCACAAGGGCGTCCACTTTGTGGTGCTGGACTCGATTGGGATTACGGCGGACCGGGCTTACGAGGGACGGATTGACGATGCGCAGTTGAAGTGGCTGGCGGCGGACCTGGCGGGAATTCCGGTGGGGATGCCGGTGCTGATCTCGGTGCATATTCCGCTGGTGACGGGATATATGTCGTACCTGCCGGAGGCTCCGGTGCCGCCGGCGCATCATGGGTTGAGTGTGGCGAACTCGGACAAGGTGTTGGCGGTGTTTGAAGGGCATAACGTGATCGGCGTGTTGCAGGGACATACGCATGTGAACGAGACGGTGCTGTGGAAGGGCGTTCCGTATGTGACGAGCGGGGCGGTGTGCGGGAACTGGTGGCATGGGACGCATCTGGGGACGCCGGAGGGTTTTACCGTGGTGACGGTGGCGGGCGGGAAGATGACTACCCGGTATGAGACGTTTGGGTTCAAGTCGGTGGAGCCGCAGAATACTTAGTTGTCAGTTTGGGGTGCCGAGGTGGTTTGAAAAAAAGCGTTGACCTTTGGCTGGTCTGCGTTATTCTCTTGGACAACTTTTTTTGCGGGGTAGAATCCGTTGTGCGTTCCCTCGCAGGCTAATGGGCCACGTTCCATATCTCATGTTTCGGAGCGATTCCATGCAATGTCCTATATGTAAAAACGAAGTTGGGGCGCAGAACGCCTTTTGTAACCAGTGCGGTGCTCCGCTTGGAAGTTCGATGGCTGGAGCGGTTCCGGCTGGTGCTGGTGCGGGTGCGCCGCCTCCGCCGATGTATGGGTTGCAGCCGGTGGCCTCGGGTTCGGGGTTGTCGGAGAATGCTGCCGCGGCGATTGCCTACATCACGATTATTCCGGCGATTATTTTTCTGGTGCTTGAGCCTTATAACAGGATGCCGCTGGTGCGGTTTCATGCGTGGCAGTCGATTGCGCTGGGCGTGGCGGCGTTTGTCTTGCAGATCGCGGTGACGATTGCTCAGATCATGCTGCACTTTATTCCGCTGTCGTTTGTGCTGTTCTGGATGGTGCATCTGGCAATTGCGGTTGGCCTGTTTTTGTTCTGGATGATTGCGATTCTGAAGGCGAGCAAGGGCGAGTTCTATAAGATTCCGGTGCTTGGGGAGTTTGCGGAGAAGCAGGCTCGGGGGTAGATTTCAAGGCTGGACGGGGGCAGGACGGCGTACCCCAGGGTTGAAGAGAGTGCCGAAAAAGCGGTTTGCCCTCGTGAGCATTCCCTCGGCGGCTAAAGTCACGTTGAGCAGACGAGATTTACGGCGGGGCTGAAGCTCCGCCCTTTCAAAACAACAACTTTTTCATCACTCTCTAAAGATTTGGGCTGGATGCAACGGCTGGATTTGCCGGGGTTGTCTTTGGTTTGCGGAGAGCGGGTTTGCGGGGAACGGGTTTGGGGAGGTGGGGCTGGAGGCGCTTCAGCATGATGGCGTGGGCGGCGGGGCTCTCGTCGATGAGGAGGAAGCTGCGGCCCTGGCGGGCGGCGGCTTCGCCGGTGGTTCCGCTGCCTGCGAAGAAGTCTAGTACGGTGTCGCCGGGGTTGGAGTGGACGCGGATAATGCGTTCGAGGATGCCGCGGGGCTTCTGGGTGGCGTAGCCGGTTTTTTCCTTGCCGGTGGGGGAGACGATGGTGTGCCACCAGACGTCGGTGGGGGTCTTGCCGCGGGCGGCCTTGGCGGCTCCGACGAGGCCGGGGGCCATGTAGGGGATGCGGTCGGAGGCGGAGAGGTTGAAGGTGTAGTGGGCGGGATCTTTGGAGTACCAGAGGATGTTGTCGTGCTTGGCGGGCCAGCGTTTGGTGGCGCGGGCTCCGTAGTCGTAGGCCCAGATGATCTCGTTCTGGAAGCTGGCTCGGCCGAAGATCTCGTCGAGGAGAACTTTGCAGTAGTGGACTTCGCGGTAGTCGATGTGGAAGAAGAGGCTGCCGGTGGGGGTGAGGATGCGGTGGGCTTCGAGGAGGCGGGGGCGGAGGAAGCCGAGGAAGTCGTCGAAGCGGTCGAGGTAGCCGGGGGTGTCGGCGGGTTCAGCGAGGCGGGTGGTGCGGTAGCGGCGGCCACCGAAGCCGGTGCGGTCTCCGGCGTCGTCACGGATGGTCTTGAGGCGCGGGCGAGCCTGGCGACGGCCGGTGTTGAAGGGAGGATCGACGTAGATGAGAGGGATGGAGGCGGTTTCCATCGCCTGTAAAACAGGGAGGTTATCGCCGAGGACCAGGCGATTGGGCGGGGAGGATTTGGCCGATTTTCTTTTCACGAGTCTCTTCCACTTACACTAACGTACTCTTTGTATGAGGCGCGTCCGGCGTGTATTGTTTTCCACGGGCTGTCTCCGGAGAAGGGATGCTGGCGAGGGACTTTATTTACGCGATGCTTACTCACCGCGGCCGCGTGCGGCAGGGGAACGAGGACACGTGTGCGGCGGACATGGAGCTGGGCGCGTATGTGGTCTGCGACGGCATGGGGGGGGCGGCGGCGGGAGAGCTGGCGAGCAACCTGGCCGCGGACACGCTGCTGGCGGCGTTGGGAGCGAGCAGGAACCAGCCGACGATGAGGCCGCAGACGCGGTTGAATGCGGCGGTGCAGGCGGCGAACCATGCGGTGTTTCAGCAGTCGAAGAGTGGGCCGCAGTACAGGGGGATGGGGACGACGCTGGTGGCTCTGCTGTATGCGCCGGTGGTGCCGGGCGGCGTGGAGAGGCGGGCATCGGGGTCGGGAACGAGGCGGTCGGCGGGGAACCATTTGAACTCGCGCTCGACGGACCCGGCTACGCTGTGGCTGGCGCATGTGGGCGATAGCAGATGCTACAGGCTGCGGCGTGGAGTCCTGGAGCAACTGACGAAGGACCACTCGCTGGTGCAGGAGCAGTTGCTGGCGGGGCAGATTACGCCGGAGCAGGCGGCGGTGTCGCCGATGCGGAATTTGATTACGCGGGCGATCGGGTCGCAGGCTACGGTGGAGGCGGAGATTCAGGGGCACCATCCGCTGGAGGGAGACCTGTATCTGCTGGCCTCGGATGGGCTGACGCATGAGATCGAGGATGAGGACATCGGGGCGATCCTGGGGGCGATCCCGGTGCCGAGGACGCAGGCGGGGTTGATGGCGGCTTGCGAGTCGCTGATTATGGCGGCGAACCGGAATGGGGGGAGCGACAACATTACGGTGCTGCTGGTGGCGGTGGCTGGTTAGAAGTTGCTAACGGCGTAACGGTGATCAAAGGGATTTTAAAGGCGATAAAAGCTGATTTTTAAAAGCTGGCCGCGGATTTCGGGGATTTTCGCGGATGGAAGACAAAAAGCGATTTAAAGGCAAATACGGGATTAGAAGCAAAAGCAAGGGCTGGATGTGAATTAGTGAGATTGGTGTCAGGGTGGTGGCGGGGAGGAAGTTGGGGGTGGGTTTTTGTGCGAATTCGGTGGGGGAGGGCGGCACGTTAGGGCCGGGGACTCGTACACTGGATGGAATAAATTGGAAGCTTGCAGCAAGGGACAGGACAGGAGAGAGGATGCCAAACGAGCTTTACTTTGAGGATTTTTATGTTGGCCAGAAGTTTCACTCGCTGGGCCAGGCTAAGGTAACGGCGGAAGAGATCAAGGAGTTCGGCAGCAAGTATGATCCGCAGCCGTTCCATCTGGACGAGGCGGCGGGCGAGAACTCGTTCTTCAAGGGGCTGGCGGCTTCGGGCTGGCTGACGGCGGCGATTGTGATGCGGTTGCGGGTGCAGTCGATTGTGGTCGCGGGCGGGATGATCGGCGCGGGAGTGGAGGAGATGCGCTGGACGGAGCCGGTGAGGCCGGGCGATACGCTGCGGACGGAGATTGAGGTGGTGGGCGTGAGGCAATCGAACTCGCGACCGGAGTTCGGCGTGGTGCGGACGCGGACGCTGGCCTACAACCAGGACAATGTGGTGGTGCTGCGTTCCACGGTGAACTTTCTGGCTCCGCTGCGGGATTCGACGAAGTGACGGCGGAGGAGCTGGAGTTTCTGAAGTCGAAGATTGACGAGGTGGTGCTGCTGGAGACGGCCGAGGACGGCGAGCATCTGGCGCAGGTGCTGGTGGTCTTTGACGAGGGCGAGACGCCGGACGTGTTCTACCTGAAGGCGGCGCAGGGGCCGGATGGAGGCTATGCGCCGCTGGAGGGGAATGCGGGGCGGTCGGTGCTGCTGGCGGATGTGCTGGCGGTCAGGCCGGTAGCTGGGTGATTGGCTGACGAGCGGGGGAATCAAGGTTGTTACGGGGGCGTGATACTCACACGCGGACGGCGTATTCTGAAGCGATGATGCGAATGACCGTGTTGGCCTCGGGCTCGAAGGGGAATAGCACCGTCATTGCCAGCTCGAAGACGCGGGTGCTGGTGGATGCGGGGCTCTCGTGCCGCGAACTGCTGAAGCGGATGGCGGCTGCGGGGGAGGACCCGGAGAAGCTGGATGCGATCCTGATTACGCATGAGCATGTGGACCATGTGGCCGGGCTGGCGGTGCTGGCCCGGAGGCTGAAGATTCCGGTGTTTTTTACGGAGTCTACGCATCGGGCGTGGATTCGGATGCTGACGCCGCGCACGACGATGACGTATGCGAAGTGGCTGGAACATCTCCAGAAGGAGAAGGAGGCCCGGGCGGCTGCTGCGGCCTCGGACTCCGGCGCGGTTGAGGATTCGGCGCTGAATGAGGTGGGGAGCATTGCTGCAGGGGCGGCTGTGGACGATCCTATGGGGGAAGAGTCCGGCGAGGTGGAGGTTGAGCCTGCGGTGAAGAAGAAGGCGGACCCCACGTATCTGCCGGCGGTGGAGTATTTTCATTCGGGCGCGCACTTTTCTATCGGCGATATCGAGATCATGCCGTTTACGATTCCGCATGACGCGGCGGACCCCTGCGGGTTTGTGTTCGAGGCGGCGGGGATACGGATGGCGATGGCGACCGATCTGGGTTACATGCCCGCGAACGTGAAGGCGGCGCTGAAGAACATTGACGTGATGCTGCTGGAGTCGAACCACGACCTGGAGATGCTGCGGGACGGGCCGTATCCGTGGTCGGTGAAGCAGCGGGTGCTGTCGCGGGTGGGGCACCTCTCGAACGATGCTACGGCGGCGTTTCTGTCGGACGACTATGACGGGAAGGCGTCGTGGATTGTGCTGGGGCATCTCTCGGAGTCGAACAATGCTCCGGAGCTGGCGCGGCTGGCTGCGGAGCAGGCGCTGGGGGGGCGTCCGTCGCTGCTGGGGAACCGGGTGGTGCTGGCGGCGCAGGAAGCTCCAATTGATTCGATACTTATGTAAGTCTTTGGGGGAGTCTGGAGCATCGAATCCTGAGAATGGAAGATTGCGGGTGGCCGGGTATATCCACTGGTGCCTGTTGTGTTACGTCCTGGTGAATCTTTTGCGGGCTTTTTGCAGTTAAAAAAGGTAAAATGGTTCCATAAGCCGATGAAGAAGACCGCGTTATCATTTCCCTCCCCACATCGCGCCGAGCCCGCCCACTGCATTGACCATGTGGTGGGGGATATTCTTTCTGGCTGGCGGTACGACATCTCGGGGCTTTCTCCGGCAATGCGGGTGGACTATGAGCGGCATCTGTCGGAGTGCAGCCACTGTCGTAGACGGCAACGGGTAGCACGAACGATCGATGTGCTGCTGATCTCGGTGAGCACACTTTCGATACTGGCATTTCTTCTGGCCGCGGTGGTGATTCACCGGGTGGAGATGATTACGCATATCTTTTCGCTGCACGTGCGGCTGGGGCAGACCCATGCGGTCGCGATCTCACTGGAAGCGGTGGCGATTGCGGGGATGCTGGTCTCGACGCTGTTGTGGATTCTGGTGGCGATTGCTACGCCGCTGCCGGGCTTTCTGGGCGGGATTGTGCAGTCACGGATTCCGGCTGACCTGCGCGGGCGTTTTACCAAAAACGCCGCCTAGTGGCACTTTCGCTCCGCTCATTTCGTGAGCGCTGGGCTTCCATTTGTCATTCATCTTTGGTCGCGATAGCGTAGAGGATGACAGTATGACATCTTCTTTACAGGGTGAAGGCGCGGGCCTTCCAGTACAGCTTCGCGAGGGGGGCGCTCCGCCTCCGGTTCCTGACTACCAGCGCGAGGTCTCGCGTCCGGCGAGCGGCGGGTGGACGATTCTGCGTACTCCGGGCACTTACTTTCTGCTGGCAGTGAATATTGCGGTCTTTGGCTGGATGGTGCTGCATGGCGTCTCGGCGAAGGAGCCGACACCGCTGCAACTGCTGCACTTTGGCGCGACGGCCCCGGAGCTGATTCTGCGGGGGCAGTGGTATCGGCTGCTGACGGCGACGTTTGTGCATGTGGGGCTGATCCACATTGCGACGAATATGTGGTGCCTGTGGAACCTGGGGCTGCTGGGTGAGCCGCTGCTGGGGCCGATGGGGCTGGTGGCGGTGTATGTGATTACGGGCGTTGCGGGGAACCTGCTGAGTCTGGCGTTCAACATTGCGGTACATGACTATATTTCGGTGGGGGCGGGAGCTTCGGGGTCTGTCTTTGGGATTGCGGGAATTTTAATTGTGCTGCTCTCGAACAAGAAGCTGCCGATTCCTCAGTTCGAACTGAAGCGGCTGCGGAGGTCGGTGATCCAGTTTGCTGCGCTGAACCTGATTATCGGGCTGGGAACGGTGTTTATGAACGTGATCCGGATCGACAACCTGGCGCATGTGGGCGGATTTCTGAGCGGGCTGGCGCTGGGGGTGCCGCTGGTGCCGAGGATGACGTCAGGGAGGACTCGCTACCTGGAGCGGCAGAAGCTTACGTTTACGGCGGCGGCGTTTTCGCTGGTTTTGTTCGCGTACTTTGTGGCGAAGCTGCGCTAGGGGCTTTCTTCGTCATTGCGGGGTCTTACACTCAATTGCCTGAGACATCGCGACACCGTGCGCCGAATCTAAATGGCGAACCTCAACTACGATTGATCGCTGGACGGGAGTATTTCAATTTGAATTTGTGTGCAGCCAGAGTATTAGGACTGCACCGCCTAAACAAATGCAGCCAGTCGCTATGGCTATCCAGACTGCTATTCGTTTTCTCTTCTGTCTTTGCGCAGGCGAGAGATGAGCGAAAGACGGTGGAGGAACTTCTCGCAACTTAAGTCGCTGCAAAATGAGTGCTGCGTTGAAGAAAGCAATAGATCCAAAGACGCAGATATAGATCGCAACTTTGTAATTCATGCCGACCATACTCTCCTGCTCCAGGCCCTATTGCAAGGGGATATCACTGCGATTTGGAGATCAATTTGCCGAATCTACCATCGATAGGCTCAGCAGCAAAATTCAAAACTTCCCTAGTAGGAAAGAGTGATTGTAATGCTGCATGGAGTAATTCCGTTGCTTCCAGTCCAGCAAACAGGCGCCGAGATTTGGGGCTGAGCATTCCCTCAGGGGCTGAAGCCCCGCCCTTTCAAAACGAGGGCGATACCAATTGGAAAATTTGCGCTAGCTGAGGGTGGTCTGGGCGAACTTGCGTACCATGGCGAGCAGGAGGCGGCGGTCGCTCTCGGAGAGGTTCGCGGAGTAGCGCTGGACCTGGGTGAGGAAGCGGATCTCGTCCTCGCCTAGATTGAGGCTGGACATCTCTTTGCCGATGGCCTCTTCGGCGAAGAACTCGGAGAGCTGGAGGTCGAGGGCGCGAGCGATCTTCTGGAGGGTTTCGAGCGAGGGGACGGTGTGGCCGTTTTCGACGCGGGAGAGGTAACAGCGGAGGAGGCCGGTACGCTTCTCGATGTCTCCCTGCGACATGCCCTTCTGGAGCCGGTAGCCACGGATGGTGGAGCCGATGTTCATGGCAATCGAGAGCGATTCTGTGGAGTTACCTTCCAGTGCGCCGGGTAGTGTTTGCATATGGGCCATTAGCCACAAAGTAAACAGACGCAAGGAGTTGGTCAATCGTTATTTCGGGGGTGCGGGGATGGCGGTATCCTTCGAGGTACATCCTGAGGGGGTTAGTGGGGAAAAGCTGAAGTTGTACTTGAAGGCGGGTGGAGAGTGGAACCTTGGGTGGTATTGTTAGGGTGGTTATTGACGCGTTAGTAAAGTGGGTTTTTGGGGGTGGGTGGAAAAGGCAACGACAAAAGCAAAGGCGAGAATTTAGTCGCTTCGCCCCCTCGGGCTTTGCTCCGGCCTTCGGCAGAGCGGTGCGCCGTTTTGCGGCGTTTTTGACGCCGGGCTAAAGCCCGGCTCTAATCCCAAAGGCAAGAACAGACAACAATAAAAGCAAGAACAAACAACAGCAAGAACAAGTGCTTATGGGCTTTGGAGAGGTATGGGTAGAGAAGCGGGTTTCTCCGCTTCGCAGCGCGATGAGGCTGCGCTGCTTCGGTCGAAATGACGAGTTTTTGGGTGGCGTGAAGGAAAGGCAACAGCAAGAACAACGGCAAAAGCAAAGGCAAGAACAACAGCAACTGCGGAAGTCCTTCGCTTTGCTCAGGATGACGACAAGAACAAACAAAGGCAACGACAAGAGCAAGAACAAACAACGGCAAGAGCAAGAACAAACGAGGATAAGAGTATGGGCGTTGGTTAACCCATGTACATGCCGCCGTTTACGTCCAGGGTGTGGCCGGTGATGTAGGCGGATTCCTCGGAGGCGAGGAAGGCCACGGCGTGGGCTATTTCGGCGTCGGTGCCTACTCGGCCTAGCGGGATGTGCTGGGTCATGGCGGCCTTTTGCTCGTCGGTGAGGACGGCGGTCATGGCGGTCTCGATGTAGCCGGGGGCCACGGCGTTGACGGTGATGCTGCGGCTGGCCAACTCGCGGGCAAGGGATTTTGTAACGCCGATGAGTCCGGCCTTGGAGGCGGCGTAGTTGGCTTGTCCGGCCTGGCCCATTTCGCCGACTACGGAGGTGATGTTGATGATGCGGCCCCAGCGGTTCTTGACCATTTGAGACATGAGGGCCTGGGTGAGGAGGAAGGCTCCGGTGAGGTTGGTGGAGAGGACGTCGTCCCAGTCCTTGCGCTTCATGCGGAGGGTGAGGATGTCGCGGGTGATGCCTGCGTTGTTGACGAGGATATCGACTTTGCCGAGAGCGGTGACGACGGCTTTGGCGCACTCCTTGATGGAGTCTTCGCTGGCTACGTCGAGGAGGAAGGGATGAGCGGAGCCACCGGCGGCGGCGATCTCGCTGGCTACGTCGGCTAGTTTTTCGACGTTGCGGGCGGCGAGGGCGACGGTTGCTCCCTGACGGGCGAGTTCAAGCGCGCAGGCGCGTCCGATGCCCTGCGATGCTCCGGTGACGAGTGCGATGCGGCCTGCGGAAATGCTCATAAACCTCCGGGGGAACTCTTTCATTATACGAAGATGAAAAGAGGTTTGGCTGGGGATAGCAGAGGGGATTGGCTTTCTGTGGAGAAGGAGGCAGGGCGGATCAAGTATGCTGGGGGTCGATATGTCTGAGAATGAGAAGAAGGCTCCCGAGCAGGAGACCGATGTTTACGCGATTCATGGGGCGGACCCCGAGGTGCTGGCGTATGCGATGGCGAAGTATTCGCGGTCGTCGCTGAGTATGCGGGAGTCGCTGGCGGAGATCAGCTCGCAGCGGGCAGAGCAGTTTCTGAATACGTTTTACTTTCAGTATGGGCATCGGTCGATCGCTGATCTGGCGCATATTCCGTTTGCGATTGAGAAGTTGAGCCTGTTGGCGGCGATTGAGCTGGTGGACGAGCAGCGCTGGGATGGGCAGGAACGCTCGACGCGGTATCAGGACTTTCGGCGGTCGGGTTGGTATACGCCGGAGCTTGGGGCGGAGACGGGGAGTTATACGTCGGCTGTGGAGGCCCTGTTCAAGGCGTATGACCGGACCGGCGCGGGAATGCTGGAGGCCCTGAAGGCCGCGGTTGCGAGGCCGGAGGAGATGAAGGCGGAGACATACGAGCGGACGCTGAAGGCGCGGGCGTTCGATGTGGCTCGGTATCTGCTGCCGCTGGCGACGAATACTTCGCTGGGGCAGATTGTGAATGCACGGACGCTGGAGACACAGGTCTCGCGGTTGTTGACAAGCGAGTTTGCGGAGGTTCGGCGGCTGGGGGAGAAGCTGCGCGAGGCGGCTACGGGACCGGCTTGGAATGTGCATCATGCCGAGGCCGAGGTGTTGTGCGAGGAGATCTCTTCGGTGAGTGCGGAGTGCGGTGAGAGGGCTGCGGAGACTCTGCTGCGCGAGGTGAAGACCGCTCCTACGCTGGTGAAATATGCGGTGCGGAATGAGTATCAGGCGCAGAGCAGGGAGGAGCTGACGGCTGCGGCGGCGGAGTTGATGCAGGGGGCGGCGATTGCGAATGCTCCGGTGGTGGACCTGCTGGACGATGCGGAGCCGCTGGAGGTGGAGCTGGCTACGTCGCTGATTTATCCGCACTGCCATTATCCTTACCGGCAGATTCGGGACCAGGTTGCGGCTTTGAGCGAGGCGCGACGGTCGGAGCTGATTGGGCTGGGTGCGAAGCATCGCGGACGGCATGATGAGCTGTTGCGACCGTTCCATGCGGGGCATGGTCTGCGGTTCGATATTTTGATGGATGTTGGCGGGTTCCGCGATATGCATCGGCATCGGAGGTGCGTGCAGTTGCTGCAGGGATATACGGACCTGCATGGTTTCGAGGAGCCGGTGTGTCCGGGACAGCCTACGCTGGCGGAGGCGGGGCTGGAGGACGAGTATGTTGCGGCGATGGAGGCGGCGTATGCGGCTTATCGGCGGCTGCGGGATTGTGGGGAGCCGGGGGCGGCGGAGTCGGCTCAGTACTGCCTGCCGCTGGCTACGCGGCGGAGGGCGATGTTCAAGATGGACTTTGCCGAGGCGTTGTATATTGCGGAGTTGCGGAGCGGGGTTGGAGGGCACTTCAGCTATCGGCGGGTGGCCTGGGAGATGTACCGGGCGGTTGCGGAGAGGCATCCGGCACTGGTGGGGTATTTCCGGATTGAAGATGTGTATGTGCCGGTGGATTTGCTGAAGAGATAGGGAGTGTTCGCTTTTTATTTGCTTTTTGTGTTTTGAGTGCTAGAATCCGCTTTGAGTACTCGTTTTGCTGATTTTTTCAGGATGTTGAGGGAGATATTACGTGGCAGATGACCGTAGCAAGGCAGTAGAGCTGGCTCTTTCCGGGCTGGAGAAGCAGTTTGGCAAGGGTTCGATCATGCGGCTCGGCTCCAAGGATGTGGTGCCGATCTCGGTCATCTCGACAGGTTCGATCTCGTTTGACGCGGCGCTGGGTGTGGGTGGCGTGCCGCGCGGGCGCGTGGTGGAGATCTTTGGGCCGGAGTCTTCGGGTAAGACGACGATTACGTTGCAGATCATTGCCGAGGCACAGAAGGCGGGCGGACTGGCGGCGTTTGTGGACGCCGAGCACGCGCTGGACCCGGCGTATGCGGCGAAGCTGGGCGTGGACATCGACAACCTGCTGGTGAGCCAGCCGGACTATGGCGAGCAGGCGCTGGAGATCGTCGAGGCGCTGGTGCGGTCGAATGCGATCGACGTGCTGGTGGTGGACTCGGTGGCGGCTCTGGTGCCTAAGGCGGAGCTGGATGGCGAGATGGGCGACTCGCATGTGGGATTGCAGGCGAGACTGATGAGCCAGGCGCTGAGGAAGCTGACGGGAACGGTGTCGAAGTCGCGGACGTGCCTGATCTTTATCAACCAGATCCGCGAGAAGATCGGCGTGATGTTCGGGAATCCGGAGACGACGACGGGCGGCAAGGCGCTGAAGTTTTATTCGTCGGTGAGGATCGATATTCGCAGGATTGGTGCGGTGAAGGACGGGGACGTGGTCGTCGGCTCGCGCACCAAGGTGAAGATGGTGAAGAACAAGGTTGCGGCCCCGTTCCGCGATGCCGAGTTCGACATTTTGTACGGCGAGGGCATCTCGCGCGAGGGCGATGTGCTGGACCTGGCGGTGCTGCACAACATCGTGGACAAGAGCGGCGCGTGGTACAGCTACCAGGGAGAGCGCATCGGGCAGGGGAGGGAGAATGTCCGGGGCTTCCTGAAGGAGAACCCTGATACCTTCGTCAGGATCGATACGGAGCTGCGTAAGAAGCTGGGGATTACGGGATCGGCTGCTCCTGAGATTCCTCCGGTTCCGGCGGATGGGCCTTCGCAGGCCAAGGATGTTGTGCGCGGACGTAATAAGTAGATTTTTTCTGAGGGATGGACGCCGGGCTGATGCCCGGCTTTCCTTTTCTATAGGGAAAAACAGCAAGGACAAAAGCGAAATAGGGGCCTGATTCGACTTTGCTCGGGGCAGGCTTTTCCTTTGTGCGGTGGACGATGAAACCGTCTATTACTTCCACTTCGATTGCTTGGGTCGAGTTGGCGCGCCTTTGCGGTGGGGGGAAGAAAGTGAGTAAAAATCAACCCTTTGGTTGATCTCGGAGGGAGTTTTCAGGTGCTACTGTCTTGTTGTTGCATACTAAAAAAACTTCCTTACGCCCCAGCGAGAGCTTGGGGCGTGTTTTTTTGTGGGGAAATTAGGGTTTTGCTTCCAGTAGCTCCCAGATGCGGGCTAGATGGTGGTCGTCGTGTTCGGCTACGAAGTGGAGATGGTCCATGAGGAGCATCGGGGTCTTGAGGCGTGGGTGGAGGATGGATTGGGTGAAGGCGGATGGTGGGAGGCTTTCGAGGCGGGTGAGGAGACGGTGGCGGTTGGTTCGGAAGCTGGTTAAGAGCGGGTCGAGGGGGTGGTTGTTGTGGTTGGCTTCGTCGGTTTTGCGGTTTGTGATGTCGGTGAGGGTGAGTTGGGTGCTGCCGAGGACGTAGTCTTCGACGCGGGCTAGCCAGAGGGGTTCTAGGTCGAGGAGATGACCGGCGTGTTCCTGCGGAGACCACTTGCCTTCGGATTTGGTGGTGAGGAGATCGTGGGGCTGGTTGCGGAGGAGGTCTTCGAGCCGGGCCGGGGTGCCGCGCAGGCGGGCGGCGAGGTTGGGGAGAAGCTCGGGCGAGGGGGCGTGATCGAAGCGGCGGTCGAACCAGGCTAGGATTTGGGTCATGAGGTTTGGATGGAGAGGGTGGGGTGGGGGTGGCAACGAATTGTTGGGACCTAGTGGCTCAGGACTTGGAAGGCCGTTTTAGGTAATAGGTCGGTTTGTAAGGTTTGTAAAGTTTGGTGAGATAACGACGAAAGGTTTCGACAATACAGATGTTAAACAAGGCTGAACAAGCGAAGAAGGGACCACAATAAAGCGCGGAGACTATAGAGAAAGCAGATTTGGAAAGTGGAAGAGTTGTAACAAACCACCATGGTAGGGTTAGCCCAATAGCTGGAAGGAAAGATACTCCATCCGGCCATCTCAGTACGAGGCCAACTACGAACGCAAAGATGACGAGCAAAAAGTAGGAAACATAGACAAGACGCGCGATTCTTGACGTAGGCAGAATGGTCATGTCAGATTTATGCTCTCATGCCTCTAGCGCAGTCGCAAACTCTTCAATCATCAAAACACAATACGCTACCAGCTTCATTGCGAGGCTTGCGTGGAGGAAGACTGTTCATGCTTTTGCGCGAATGTCCCCATGTTTCAGAAGAGGACATGGGGACATTCGTTTGTCTGTTGATGAGATGGCTGGTTCAGGCGGTGGGGGCTGGTGGGTTTTTGGGTTGCCAGAGGGCTATGGCGGTTCCGTTGGGGTCGGCGAGGATGGTGAACCAGCCTATGTTGGGGACTTCGTGGGGGCCGCGGATGATGGTTGCTCCCAGGTCGGTGGCTTGTTTGGTGGCTTCGTTGATGTCTTCGACGCCGACGTAGGGGAGCCACATGTTGGGGACGTCGGGCATGGTGAACATGCCGCCGCCGGGGCCTTCGGAGGGCTTGAAGGTGCTGTAGATCATGCCGCCCATGTCGTTGTCGGTGATGGTCCAGTTGAAGAGCTTGGTGTAGAACTCCTTCGATTTTGTGAGGTCGGGAGTGGTGAGTTCCATGTGTACGAATGGGTTTGCCATGAGAGTGTCCTTTGGGAGGATTTTGGGTGTTCTCCGGGGGGCGTGTTTCCGGTGCGGACAGACTACTCGCGTGGGTAGGATTTGTCTTTGACAGGGGTGCGAATTTTTGAGCGGCGATTTTTCTCGCGGCGAAGGTTCCAGGCGGCGCGGAGGGCTCCGGCGAGGGTGTCTTCGGTGGCGAGAGCGAGGCGGATGTGGGTGGCTCCCATGCGGCCCCAGCCGCCGTGGACGGGGAGGAAGAGGTCGGGGCGGTCGGTTAGGAAGTCCGCTTGCAACTCGGGGGTGAGCATAAGGTTGCCGTAGCCTTGTGACTCGGAGGCCAGGGTGGCGAAGATGTGGCCGCCGACGCGGAAGTCGGGGGCTCCCATGTGAGAGCTTTCTTCGGCTCCTTCGAGGGAAAGGGCCATACGGCGGAAGTCGGCGGCGGTCATGAAGGGAGTATGCGCCTGTTTGGGTGGATTAGGGGAGAGTTTTGGTGTTGTAGCGGGCGGTGAAGCTGTTGGGGAAGGTTTTGTTCTTGTGTTGGAGGATGCTGTATTCGAGTTCGGTGGTTACTCCTATGTATAGGTGTTTGAAGGTGCTGGAGAGGATGTAGACGTAGGAGATTTTCTGCATTTTTGTTGGGGCATGTCGTTTTTGAAGATCGCAGGACGGACGATAAAAGCAACTGCAAGTGCAAAGGCGAAATACTGGGGTCTCTCCGCTCCGCAACGGACGATGAAACTGTCCGTCGCTTTGGTCGAGATGACGTGTGTTTGGGTGAGTTTTAGAGATGGAAAGGCGACGACACGGGCGGTGGTGCGGTTGAGTTTTTACCCTTGGTGGTTTAGTGGGCTCCGGCGGGGCCTTTGCCGGGTTTTACTTTTTTGAAGAGCCAGACTACTCCTACGCAGAAGAAGCAGAGGAGGGAGAGCCAGCGGAAGACGTCTACGAAGGCCCAGGCGGCGGCTTGACGGCCTAGCTGCTGGTAGAGCGTGGCTTGGGCGGCGACCATGGAGTTGGCTTGGCCGAAGTAGCCGGTGAGGGCTTGCTGGGTGGCGGCGAGGGAATTCTGGAACTGCTGGCCGGTGAGGGGGATGGAGTTGATGATCTCGTTCTGGTGGCTGGCGGAGCGGCGGGTGAGCAGCGTGGAGGCGATGGAGATGCCGATGGAGCCGCCTACGTTGCGCATGAGATTGAAGAGGCCGCTGGCGTTGCCTATTTGTTTGTTGTCGAGCGTGCCGTAGGCGGCGGTGCTGATGGGGACGAAGACGAAGGAGAGGCCGAAGCCGGTGATGAGGATGGGGAGAAGGAGGGTGGTGGGGGAGATGTCGAGGGTGACGTTGCCGAAGTAGAGGGTGGTGAGGCCGAAGGTGCAGAAGCCGAAGGTGAGGAGCCAGCGGGGGTCGATTTTGTTGGAGAGGTAGCCGATGATGGGCA